>DASSUS010000173.1:0-16280 GCA_035706765.1 Gemmatimonadales bacterium | reverse complement strand
GCGTGCCGCATTGCTCGCACTTCCAGCGAGCGCCGCGATCAGGAATCCAACGACGGCAACGACCACGATCACGACATCAAGACTGGTCATGTGGCCACCACCATTCCCATACGAGAGTGAAAACGATCAACCCAACACCGTAAAGCACAAACCGTAACGCTGGTGACTCGGGCCTTGGTTTCCCTGCTTCCCTAGCTGCTTCATTCAAGGCCCACTCAAGGGGTGCTAAAGCAATAAACAGGACCCCAATTTCCCGCAACGCTTCCGTAATATGGGATGAGAGCTTGCCTAGTTTCTTCTGGTTCTTGTCTCGCCATGCCCTAAACGCGGCAAACAAGGCATACCACACCTGTTGATACACCGCGCCAATCTAGGGATCGTCACTCAACCCGCTAGACTCTGGCCCTCAAGAACCATGCCTAACCGTGATTTGTAATCCTCAAATTGGCCCATTCCGGCTTGATTCGCCGTGCTGAAATCGGAGGAGTGCTCTAACGCTTCCCCATCCTCATAAACCGATACGCCAACGCCGGCCCACCCGGGCGCTCGTACGCGAGCTCCGCGATCAGCAGCGTGAACGGCTCGATGTAGCGCGCGATCCGCAACGGCCCCGCGTCGAGCGGATCGAACCCTGCATCCTGGATCAACCGAGCGGCCATCTTCTTGCTCCGCGCGTCGTCGCCGCAATACACCAGCGTCGGCCTCTCCTTCTTCCTGCGCTGCTCGCAAACCTTGAACAACACCTCGCTCGGCACCGTGCTGAACGCCGACACGACGCGCGCGCCAGGCACGCGCTGCGCGAGCACCTCCGAGCCCGACGACGTGTGCGCCACCACGAGCTCGGTGTCGTCCGCGTTCATCGGCAGCGAGCAGCTCACGATCGTCGTCCCGGAGAGATCGCCCGCCTGGGCCAGCACGTCCTCGACGCGCGACCAGTGCACCGCGAGCAGCAGCGCGTCCGCATCGCGCGCCGCCTCGGCCGGTGAGCCGGCGCGCGCCGATCGTCCCGCCGCGCGCGCGAGCCGCTTGAGCTTCTGTGCGCTTCGCGCATAACTGAACGTGACCTCGTGCCCCGCCCGCGCCCAGATCGTGCCGAGCTTCCCGCCCATGCGGCCCGAGCCGAGTATGCCGATACGCATCAGCGCCCCCTCACTCGACGCGATCGATCAGCGGGTTCGGGTGCTCCCCCAGGAACTCGACCCACGCCTTCTTGACACAGGGATAGTTCTTGGCGGCCTCGACCAGATCCATGAATCCCGCGATCGTCTGCTCGAGCCGCTTGGCGAGCGGCTGACTCACCAAACTCCCGTCGTCCCCAAACGCCTTGTCGGCCTGGGCCAGCGAAAACATGTCCGGGTACACGCGCGCGCCCAGATGCTCGAGCGGCACCCGTAACGCCCACAGGCCCCGGTTGCCGCCCACCATCGACGGCGACGCGGAGAGCAACAGCGCCTGCCTCGCGTTGAACGGCTGCGGCCTGAACCGGGATACCCAGTCGATCGCGTTCTTGAGCAGTCCCGGCATCGACCCATTGTATTCCGGCGACACGATGACGAACGCGTCGTTCGCTTCGAGCCGCCGCCGCAGCTCCTCCGCTCCTCGCGGGAATGCCTTGGCCTGCTCGTCCTGACTGTAGGAGGGACAGTCGAAATCGCTCATCGCGCCGGCGTCGACCACGCCGCCCTTGGCCTCGATCACCCGCCGCGCCAGGCTCGCCAGGCGCGTGTTGAACGAGCCGGCACGCAGGGACGCTGAAAACACCAGAACACGAACCGGTTGGACAGTCATGCGCTATACGATGCGTGCTATCACGCGTCTGAGCCATCCCATCCCGGACGGAGTGCCGGTGATCCGCTACCGGCGAAGGAATTCACACTTTGGTGCTATTACCCGGTGACGGTGCACGGCTGCATTCTTCGGGAAGTGCGACGAATCCCGACAACTCGAACCGGAGTACGACGATGGCTCACACGACCAGCACCGAGACCAGGCTGTTTTCAACCAAGAACGACCTTCCCGAAGACACGCGCGTCGAAGCGATCGGCCTGCTCAACCAGCGGCTGGCCGAAGCGATCGACTTGCAGACACAATGCAAACAGGCGCACTGGAACGTGAAAGGCCCGTCGTTCATCGGGCTGCACAAGCTGTTTGATGAGGTGAACGAGGACGTCGAGAGCTACGTCGATCTCCTCGCCGAGCGCGTAGTGCAGCTCGGCGGCGTCGCGGAAGGGACGGTCGACGCCGTGGAGCAGCGCTCCACGCTTCCTGATTATCCGATCGGGATCGCCACGGGGGCGGAGCATGTCGCGGCGTTGTCGGATGCCCTGAGCGCTTTCGCCCGGGCGGCGCGCAGTGCCATCGAAGAGTTGGACGAGCTGGAGGATGCGGACAGCGCCGACATGCTCACCGACATCTCACGCGGTATCGACAAGTGGCTCTGGTTCGTGGAGGCCCATCAGCAGGCGTGAAGGTGGCCTTGCCGCGCGCCGTGTCCCCCTTCAGGGCTCGCGCTTCTCGCCGAACCCCTCCCGCGGCAGCCGCGGCGTGATTCGCAGCGCGTTCTGGAAGTACACCTTCTTCAAGACCTCATCCGGCAGGTCGATCCCGTACAACTTCCAGAACGCATGGTAGTCGCGATAGTAATCGAAGTAGTCGTCCCGGGTCTCGAACACGCGGAAGTAGTAGGGATACTCCTCCGGCTGATACGAGTCCTTCCCGAACAGAATGCGGTCTTGATACCGGATGAAGAAGTCACGCGCCGCGCGCGGCTGACGCCCGATATCGTACAGAATCGCCCCGACCTCGACGTACAGATTCGGCATCTCATCGAGCATGCGGCCCAGCCGCCCCAGGTCGTTGGCGTGCCACCCCATGTGCGCGGCCACGAACGTCGTCCTCGGATTCCTCCGGAACAGATTGTCGCGCTCCCGCATCAGCTCCTCGAACGTCGGATGCTGCTCGGGACCGATGAACCGGTTCGGAAACAATGCCAGCTCGAGCCAGCGCTCGTTCGTGTAATCGTGAGCCTGATAGAACTCCTGCGGATCGCCGGTATGAATGAACACGGGCAGCCTGAGTCGCGTCGCCGCCGCCCAGATCGGATCGAGCTCGGCGTCGTCGAGCGCGAGGCGCGATCCGTCCGCCTTGCGAATCGTCTGCCCGAAGCCCTTGCCGATCTCGCCGATCCCCACCGCTCCCAGCGCGACGTCGGCCTCGAGCCGCGCGACGGCGCTCTCGGCCCAGCCCGGACCCACATCGCGGAAATCGATCCCGGTCAGCACCCGCACGCGCGACTTCATCTCGCTCGAGGCGCCGATCGTGCTCAGCGTCCGGCGCAGCGCGTCGCCGGAGATGTTCTCGGCCGCAACCATCATGCGCACGTTGAGCGCGTCGAGCTCGGCGCGGAGCCGGGCGAGACTCTCGACCGACGCGAGCCGGTCGCGCGGATGGCCGTGGAAGTCGATCACGGGATACTTCGCCCGGGGCACGGGATGCGCGGGAACGACGAGCGTCGAGCGCGGGCGGTAGTCGAGGATGCTCGGCACGGGCCCCTCAGGCCCCATGCAGCTCCGCGGCCGGATCTCGGTCGTCCCGGGCGGGCAAGACTCCCCCTCGCCGATCGGCCTGGCGCGGTCGTTTCCGCGCTGCGCTCGGAGATCGACCGGGACGACGACACATATCGCGATGAGTACGAGCGGGATTTTAGTCACGGGAGGTAACGCAGCACCTCACGTGTCTGTGGCGCAAGAGGGGGCGCGCTAGGGCTTGGTCAACCCCGTCGATGCGTGCGCGCCGTTCCAGATCACGACCGCGTCGTAGCCGTGGATCGTCCGCACGACGTCGGCGCTCCAGCTCTCGAGCCCGCGCAGCGCCAGGCGCCGCAGCGGCCGCAGGTCGATGACTTCGTGGCCGGTGGCATTCGGATTCGAGAAGACGCGCGTCAAGCGCAGATCGCCGGCCCGCATTTCATCGACCGAATCGGTGGCGACAGAGCCGAAGCCGTTGCCGCCGAGTACCGCCTGGCGGGAGCCCGGGCCAGGGAGCACGAGAATGTGGAACGCGCGCTCGCCCGTGAGAGCCGCGACTTCGTCGGCCATGGCACCGATGTCGAATGAGTTGAAGTAGTTCGCGCCGCGGATCATGTGGTTGTAGCCGAATTTCAGCAGGACTTTCGGCGATCCCGTGCGCACCAGCTCCGCAAAGTTGTCACGCCCGAGGCGCGCGCGGCGCTCCATGTAGGGCCAGGCGCCGCCGGTGCGTTCGAGCGTTTCGACCGCCATCGATGCTTCGAGCGAGCGCAGCACCATGTCGCTCTCGCGGTCGGGGTTGGGCCATGCGGCACGCAGCGCCGACACCAACCCGGAATCGGCCGCCAAAATGAACATGTCGTCCGGGTTTCGGGTGCGCGCGTACTGCGCCCAGGCGTTGGTCGACGCTTCCTTGAGGCGGCCAAATGCCGCGCGTGCCCCCCCGCCGGCCGGGACTTTGGGCTCGAGCTTTGAAATCAGATAGCGATCGTTGAAGATCTCGCGGTCCAGTCCGAACAGGACGCGCTCATTTCCGGGCGAGCCTCTCACGACATCGGCGGCGAAGCGCGCTTCTTCGTGCAGGTTGTAGAAGGTGAAGATGTCGGGCTGGGTGAGAAGATCTTCGATGCCTCGCTGGCCGTTCCGGCGCGCGGCCGCTTCGACGTCCCGCGCGATGGCGGGGGAGAGCTCGATCGCGAAGCGGCTATAGCCGTGTGGACGGAGCGCGCTGAAGAGGGACGCCGCGAGCTGGGCAGTTTCCGCGACGCCATGTTCTTCGCCGATCAATGTGAACCGGGCACTCCGGCCTTCTGTGACGAGGAAATCCCAGCCGGGTCCCGACGGCCGGCCGTCGGTCATGGTCAGCGGGAGTCTGTTTGTTTGGAGCGCCTGGAGCAGCGCTGCTTGCGGGGCCTGTGGTGTCTGCGCGCTGGCGATGAGACAGAAGATGAGGAGCATGCGAGTTGGATATTCAGGACAATCGGAAGGTTGCAGCTTGGGGGCGCGCTAGCGCGCGTAGAGATCTCCCGCCAGATACTTGAGTCCCGAGTCCACCGCTACCGTCACAACCGTCTTGCCGGCACCCAGCTCGCGCGCGAGCTGCAGCGCCGCCACCACGTTGAGCCCGGTGGACGTCCCCGCGAACAGGCCTTCCTGCCGAGCCAGCGTCCACGCCATCTGCCGAGCCTCGGGCTCGTCGATCGCGCGCGTCTCATCGACCAAAGAGCGGTCGAATTGCGGCGGCACGAACCCCGGCGCGACGCCCTCGACGCCGTGCCGGCCCGGCGTCTTGCCCGACAGCACCGCCGACGTCTCGGGCTCGAGCGCCACGAGCCGCGTCGCGGCGTTGGCACGCTTCAGCACGCGACCCGTGCCCATCAGCATTCCAGACGTGCCCACCGCGGCGCAGAACGCGTGAATCGGCCCGTTCACCTGCTTCAGCAGCTCCGCGCCGAGCGGCTCGTAGCCCGCGACCATGTCGGGGTTGCGCATCTGATCGGTCGCATAGCTCGGTCCCTCGGACGCGATCTCGCGCGCCCGCGCCATCATGCGCGGCACGAGATCGGGCGTCAGCTTCCCGCCCTCGCTCTTCAAGACCTCGAGCTCGGCGCCGAAGACCTCCATGCTGCGCCGCTTCTCGAGCGCCACCGCGTCGTTGCACACGATGCGGCAGCGATAGCCCTTCACCGCGCACACGAACGCGAGCGAAATCCCGGTGCTCCCGCCCGTGTACTCGACTACCGTCATCCCGGGCTTCAGCGTGCCGCGCTGCTCGGCGCGCTCGATCATCGACAGCGCCATGCGGTCTTTGTAAGAGCCGGTGGGGTTGTAGTACTCGAGCTTGACCCAGACGTCCGCCGCGCCCCTGGGGACGACGCGCGCCAGGCGCACCAGCGGCGTGTTGCCGATTGCATTGAGCATGCGGGGAGTATCCGCGCCGTTGGGGACGAACGCCAGAGGTCGTGCAGCGCCTGGCACTACCCTGTCACGCGGGGCGGCTCCATGTTCTCTGGCGTGAGCGAGCCTTTGCATATCGGCGTTCCGGAAGCGGTGGGATTGCTCGAAGCAGGGAAGGCGACCCTGGCCGACACCCGCGACGCGCGCCTGTTCGACAACCTGCACGCGGCCAGCGCGATCTCCGTCCCGCTCGCCGCGATCGAAGCGGGGCACGGCGACGCCGTCATCGCCAAATTCCCGCGCGACGGGCTCATCATTCTCTATTGTGCCTGACGGGACGAATCGACAAGCGCCCGTGCGGCGCGACTCTTGATCGAAAAAGGATTCGACGCCTCACGGCTCGGTGTGCTGGTCGGCGGGATCCGCGCGCTCCATAACGCCGGCTATCCGATGGAAGGCGCGCAGCCCACCCCAGCCGCGGCCGGCGCGGCCGAAGTCACGGTTCCCACGACGCGCGCCGACCCCGCCTGGCGGCGCGCCGACGTGCTGTCCACGCTGCGCTCGGGTCTCGCGCCGCACTACACGGTGGAACGGGAGATCGGCGCCGGCGGGATGGCGAAGGTGTTCCTCGCGCAGGAGCAACACCCCGCGCGCAAGGTCGCGGTGAAGGTGTTGAATCCCGAGCTCTCGACGCCGGTGTTTCGCGCGCGCTTCATTCGCGAAGTGGAGCTGGTGTCGAAGCTCAGTCATCCGCACATCGTGCCGATCCTCGCCGCCGACGAATGCCTGTTCGTGCCGCAGGGCACCGACGGGCTGTGCTACTACGTCATGCCGTACGTCGAGGGCGCGTCGCTGCGCGATCGCCTGGAGAAAGAGGGCCCGCTGCCGCTCGGCGAAGCGCTGCGGATCGTGGATCAGGTCGCCGACGCGCTCGGCTACGCCCACGCGCAGGGCATCATTCATCGCGACATCAAGCCCGAGAACATGCTGCTGTCGCACGGGCGCGTGCTGGTGTCCGATTTCGGCATCGCCCGCGCCGTCAGTGCCGCGGGACACGCCGGAGCCGGCGCGACCGGAGCGCTGGGGACGCTCACCCATGCCGGCGCGGCGATCGGGACGCCGGGCTACATGAGTCCTGAGCAGCTCGTGGGGAAGCGCACGATCGACACGCGCACCGACATCTACAGCCTCGCCTGCGTCTTTCACGAGATGATCACCGGCCAGCCGCCGTTTCTGGACGTCGCGCTGTACGACTTCAGCGCCGCGCTGCGCGCGCGCGGCGAGAACCGCTGGGTCGTGCGGCGCCTGGCGCGGGCCGTGTCGCGCGCGCTGGCTCCGGAGCCGGCCTCACGGTTTGCACGCGTGGACGAATTTGCAGCGGCGCTGCGCAACGCCGCGCGGCCGCGCGTGGTGATCGATCGGCTGCCGCTGGTCGGATGGCGCACTGGATGGGCCGCGGCGGCGGTACTGGTGCTCGCGTCGCTCGGGCTGATGGTGCGCGGGCCGGCGCTCGATCCGCACCGGGTGGTGGTCGCCGGGTTCGAGAACCTCTCCGGCAAAGACGAGCTCGATCAGTTGGGGCAGCTCGCGACGCAATGGACTACGGACGCGCTGACCCGCGCCGGGGCCGTCGAAGTCGCGCCCTGGGCGGCGCCGCAAAAGCTCAACCCGAAGCGCATTCGCCAGCTGGCGAGCTCGGCGGGAGCCGGGCTCGTGGTGCTCGGGACCTACCACGCGGATGGAGATTCGCTGCGCTGGAGCGTGCAGATCGTCGATGCGCGGCGCGGCGTCGTGCGCGCGGTAACGTCGACGTCAGCTCCGATATCGGCCACGCAACTATTGTCGGATCGAATCCGGACGGCGGTGGTGGCGGCGGTCGATACGCTCACGCTGCGACCGGAGCGCTAGTCGGCCGCTTGCTGCTCCGGCACCTCGTCGGCCAGCAGGCGGAATGACTTCACCGCGCCAGTAAGCCGGTCCGCCGCCTCGGCGAGCTGATTCGCCGACGACGCGATCTCCTGGGTCGACGCGCTCTGCTCCTCACCCGAGGCCGCGAGCTCTTCGGCCGACGCGAGCAGGCTGTCGGTCTGCCCGGCCACGGTGCCGAGGCGCGACGCGATCTCTTCGACCAGCGACTTGAGCTCCGTGGCCGACTGCGCGATCTCGCGGCTCCACGCGTCGTTGGCGTCGGCCTCGCCGGCAACGGTCGCCAGCCCCTGCGCCGCGGTCTGCGACGCCTCGCGCACCGCGGCGCCGCCCTCGGCGAGCCGGACCAGCCGGTCGCGCGTCGCCTGCACCCGCGTGAGCACGCCGCGCACCGTGTCCGCCGTCTCGCCCGCCGCCGCCGCCGCGACCGACGCGAGCTTGCGCACCTCGTCCGCCACCACCGCGAAGCCGCGGCCCTGCGGCCCGGCGCGCGCCGCTTCGATCGCGGCGTTCAGCGCGAGCATGTTCGTCTGCGTCGCGACCGACTTGGTCTGCGCGACGAACGTCTGAATCCGCGCCGTTGCCTGCGCGAGCGCCTCGGCCTCCTCGGCGCCTTTGGCGACCTCATCGGCGAGCTTCGCGAGCCGCGCCGTGCTCTGATCGAGCCCGTCCTTGTGCTTGCGCGCGAGCGCCGAGAGGTTCGCGTTGCGGCGCGCAGCCTCCTCGGCGCCTTCGGCGAGCTTCACCGCGATCTGGAGGATTCGTCCCGCGTCGTCCGCCGCCGCGCGCACCGTCTGCGCCTGCTCGCCCGCGCGGCGCGAGAGATCCTGCGATGTGGACGCCATCTCCTCGGTCGAGGCGCTCATCTCCTGTGTGGACGCCGAGATCTCGGTGGCCATCGCGGCCGCTTCGTCGGCCGCGGCGCGAATCGCGCCGACGAGCCGGCGCAGCGCCACCACCATCGAGTGCACCGACGACAGCAGCTCCGCCACCTCGGTCGCCTCGGCGCGGTGCGTTGCGACCGTGACCGAGAGGTCGCCGCCGGCCACGCGGCTCGCGATCGCGCCCGCCGCGCGCACCGGCTCCGTCACGAGGCGGCCGAGCCGCTGCGACAGCCAGAACAGCGCGGCCACCGCGACCGCGGCGACGAGCAGCGCGCCGATCCAGACCGCGCGTTGCGTGTTGCGCGCGGCGGCGAACGCCGTCGCGGCCGGCTCGCGGTAGAGGACCCACCACTCGCCCTGGTTCGCGGGCACCGTGACGATGAGCTCCTGCCCGCCGCGCGTCTCGACCGTGGCGGCAGCGGCTTCGGCGGTGAGCGGGATCAGGTCGCGGTCGGGGAGCTGCTGCAGCAGCAGGGCGCGGTCTTTGGATACGAGCACCGCGCCGCGCCCATCGACCACCTCGAGGTATGCGCTCCCCGACAGCTCCTGCGTGCCGAGCAGCGCCGTGAGGCGGTCGAGCGCGAAGACGGCCTTGAGCACGCCGATGGGCTGCGGGACGCGCGCCGCGCGAATGGCGACGTCGAACTCGATCGACGCGGCGGTCGAGGAGGAGTCGTAGCGCGCGTCGCCCTCGAACGAGCCGTCCGCCATTGCGCGCTGCCACCAGGTCTCGTCGCGCTGGACGAAGTCGGACGGCCGCTCGGACGCGAGGACGGTGAGGCCGTTGCGCTCGGTCACGATGACTTCGGCGAAGTCCGAGATCGTGGTATAGGCGCGGAGGTAGTCGCGCAGCGCCGGGTCGGCGCCGAGCTGGCGCGTGCCGTTGAAGGTTCGCTCGAGCACCGCCACCGGCTGGCGATCGAGCCCGCGCGCGGAGGCCGATTGCCCCGCGTCGCGCACGGCGGCGATGAGCTGCGGCTGGCTCGCGAGTGAGACGACTTCGCGGCGCCGCTCCTTCAGGTATTGCGTGACGATCGCGGCGACGCGGGTGGCCACGTCCCGGCCGCGCAGATGGGCCTGCTGCTCGAGCACGGCGCCGACGCGACTGCTGGTGAGCCAGGCGACGAAGACGACGAGGAGCACCGCGGCGCCGGCCCCGGAGATGAGAAAACTCTGCCGCAGTTGTTGAGACTTGATGGCCATGTTTTAATTATCGGCACGCATGCGCGACGTCCCAAACTACGATCCGGCATCGCTCGAAGCAAAGTGGCAGCAGCGCTGGGCCGAGCGACATACCAACGAGCCCGACCTCGACCGGGCCGCCCGGCCGTTCTACAACCTCATGATGTTTCCGTACCCGTCCGCGGAAGGGTTGCACGTCGGCAACATGTTCGCGTTCACCGGCGCGGACATCCATGGGCGGTTCAAGCGGCTTCAGGGCTACGACGTGTTCGAGCCGATGGGGTTCGACGCGTTCGGGATTCACTCCGAGAACTACGCGCTGCAGCGGGGCATCAACCCGGCGCAGCTCATTCCGCAGAATATCGCGACGTTCCGGCGCCAGCTGCGCCGGATGGGCGGGATGTTCGACTGGCGTCACGAGCTCTCGACCACCGATCCCGCCTACTACAAGTGGACGCAGTGGCTCTTCCTGCAGCTCTTCAGGAAGGGGCTCGCGTACAAGAAGCGCGCGGCGGTGAACTGGTGTCCCAAGGACAAGACCGTCCTCGCCAACGAGCAGGTGATCGACGGGCGCTGCGAGCGCTGCGACACGCAAGTGGAGCAGCGGTTCCTCGATCAGTGGTTCTTCCGCATCACGGACTATGCCCAGCGCCTCCTCGACAACCTCGACAACATCGACTGGTCGCCCTCGACCGTCCTGCTTCAAAAGCACTGGATCGGCCGGAGCGAGGGCGCGGAGCTGATCTTCGAGACGCCGAGCGGCAAGAAGATCACGGTGTTCACGACGCGGCCCGACACGGTGTTCGGCGCGACGTATCTCGTGCTCGCGCCGGAGCATCCGCTCGTGGACGAGCTCACGGGGGAGGAGCGCCGCGGCGCGGTGAAGGCATACCAGCGCGAGGTGCAGTCGAAGGACATCGTGTCGCGCCGCGTGGGCGACAAGACGAAGACCGGCGTGTTCATCGGCTCGTACGCGCGCAATCCGGCGACCGGCGAGGCGATCCCGATCTGGATCGCCGACTACGTGCTCATGGAGTACGGGACGGGTGCGATCATGGCGGTGCCGGCGCACGACAAGCGCGACTTCGAGTTCGCCACGCAGTTCACGCTTCCGATCCAACAGGTCGTGGCGGTTCCCGGCGAAACGCTGCCGATCATATCCGAAGAAGGAACGCTGATGAATTCGGGCGCGTTCGACGGTTTGCCCTGCCTCGAAGGCGCGCGCCGGATCGTCGCCTGGCTCGCCGAGCGCAAGCTCGCGACGCCGCGGGTACAGTACCGCCTGCACGACTGGTGCATCTCGCGCCAGCGCTACTGGGGCCCGCCGATCCCGATCATCTATTGCGAGAAATGCGGCGTGGTGGCGGTACCGGAGAAGGATCTGCCGGTCGAGCTGCCGCAGATCGAGGATTTCCGGCCTGACGACACCGGCGTGAGCCCGCTCGCACGCCACGAGGAGTGGTATTTCGTGAAGTGCCCGCAGTGCGGGGGCAAGGCGCGCCGCGAGACCGACGTGTCCGACACATTCCTCGACTCGGCGTGGTACCATCTGCGCTATCCGTCGACCGAATTCACCGACGTGCCGTTCGATCCCGCGCGGACAAAAAGGTGGCTGCCCGTCTCGAGCTACATCGGCGGCAACGAGCATGCGGTGCTGCACCTGTTGTATGCGCGGTTCATCAACCTCGTGCTGTACGACCTCGGGCACGTGCCGTTCGAATCGCCCTATCCCAGGTTCCGCGCGCACGGCCTGATCGTGAAGGACGGCGCGAAGATGTCGAAGTCGCGGGGCAACGTCGTCGTGCCCGACACCTACATTCAGCAGTGGGGCGCGGACACGTTCCGTATGTACCTGATGTTCCTTGGCCCTTTCCAGGAGGGCGGTGACTTCCGCGACGAAGGGATCGTCGGGATTCGGCGGTTCCTCGATAAGGTTTGGTGGGCGGTGCAGACGGGGGCGGTCCAGCAGCCGTCCAAGAGCGGGGTCCCGGCGTCCGTCCAGCAAAAGCTCCACCGCACCATTCGACGGGTCAGCGCGGACACGGAATCGCTCCATTACAACACCGCGATCGCAGCGATGATGGAGTACGTGAACGAGCTGCGCGAGCACCAGGGCGCCGAGCAGAATCGGGAGCTGCTCGAGCCGCTCGTGATCATGCTCGCGCCGTACGCGCCCCACATTGCGGAAGAGATGTGGGAAGCGCTCGGTCATACGTCGTCTGTTTTTGAAGCGAAATGGCCTGTGTATGACGAGAAGCTCGCGTCAGCGGGGGACGTGGAGATCGCGGTTCAGGTGAACGGCAAGCTCCGTTCGCGCATGACCGTTCCACGCGGCACGGCGGAAAAGGAGGTCGTGGAACGCGCGCTGGCGGATGAAGCGGTGAAGAGGTTTGTCGATGGACAGAAGGTGAAGAAAGTAATTTACGTTCAGGATCGGTTGGTGAACCTCGTCGTCTAGAGGACTCTCGCGATTACGTCGCCGACGACGTAGCCGACTGCCGCCATCCCCAGCCCCACCACAAACATGTCGATGCCGCTGCGAATCACGCCGCGGCCCGTGAAGAAGCTGCGCGCCGCTCCCACAGCGAAGTGCGACAGCATCGCGATGATGAACGCAAGCCAGATCGCCGCTCTTCCTTCCAGCACGAGGAACGGGAAGACGGGAATGAACGCGCCGACCGCCGTCGCGAGCCCCGTGATCCAGCCTTCGCGAATCGGCGTCGCGTGCGCTTCCCCGATCTTCAGCTCTTCGCGCACCTGCTCGTCCAGCGCGCGCTGCGGATCGCGCATCACTTCCTCGGCCATGCGGCGCGCCGTGCGCGGGTCGACTCCCTTGGCCTCGTACTGCAGCGCCATCTCCTCCATCTCGACTTCCGGCATGAGCCGGATCTCTTCCTTCTCCATCGCGATCTCGTGCGCGTACACTTCCTGCTCGCTCTTGGCGGCGAGGTAGCCGGACGACCCCATCGACAGCGCGTCGGCGATCATTCCCGCGACGCCCGAGATCAGGATGACGTGCGGCTCTACCGCGGCGCCGATCACGCCGGCGACCAGTCCGAAGTTCGCGGTGAGCCCGTCGTTGAAGCCGTACACGACGTTGCGCAGGAAGCCGCCCGAGCCGGTCTTGTGCCACGGCTCCGCGCCCTTCCCGGCCAGATCGGCGAGGGTGCCGGCGTGCGCGGCCGATTCCTTGGCGAGCTGAAGTGAAACCTCCTGCGCGTCGGGGAGGCTCGATTCGCGGTGCAGATTGAGGTAGCCCTTCACCTCCTGCCCCTCTTCGCGCAGCAGCATCGGCAGCAGGTAGCGAGTTCCGAACCGGCGCCCGAACCAGGCGCGCAGCCGCGCATTTATGGAAGGTCGGGGCTGGCCTACCGGATGGCCGTGCTCCGCGAGCAGCTTCCCCCACATTTGGACGTGCCGCTCTTCCACGCCGGCGAGCTTGATGTAGACGTCTTTTCGGTGCGGGTCGGTTTCCTGCCCGGCGAGTGCTAAATAGAGGAATGCGGCGTCAGCTTCGTCCTGCCAATGGTGAAGCCATTCTTTCACGTCCGGATTTGCCATGCAGCAAGATATCCTTGGCAACGTCAAGTTCCTACTAGGTAAATACTTACGTGGGGCGTGGGGCGTGCGGCGTGCGGCGTGGGGCGTGGGGCGTGCGGCGTGGGGCGTGCGGCGTGCGGCGTGGGGCGTGCGGCGTGGGGCGTGCGGCGTGGGGCGCGACGCTATAACTCGTTATCGCATCTAACTGATCGGACATGACCGTGGCACTCGCCGTTCCGGACGTCCTCGTCACCCGCGCCCAAGCTGGGGATGAAGCAGCGCTCGAAGCCCTGTTCCGGGCCTTCGAGGTGCCTGTCTACAACCTCGTGCGGCGGATGCTGAGGCGGCCGGAGGATGCCGAGGACGTGCTGCAGGAGACCTTCCTCGAGGTCGTCCGCAACATCAAGCAGTATCGCGGCGAGGGGCATTTGTGGGGCTGGATTCGGAAGATCGCGTCGACCAAGGCGCTGATGCGCATCCGTCGCGATCAGGTGCGCCAGACCGAAGAGCTGGACGATGAGCCGGGCAAGCCGGGGACGCATGTTGGCGCGAACATCGATCTGGAGCGCGCGTTCGAGCGGCTGTCCCCAACGTCACGAGCCGTGGTGTGGCTGCACGATGTCGAAGGCTACACGCACGAAGAGATCGCGGAGCAGATGGGCAAATCGGTGAGCTTTTCCAAATCGCAGCTGGCGCGGGCCCATGCGCGTCTGCGGCGAATGCTGGATGAAGGAGCGAGTGCATGATGCATTGCACGATGGACGATCTGGGAGCGCTGCGGGCGGGTGAGGCGTCGGTGTGGGCGCGCCGGCACATCACCACCTGCGCCGAGTGTCGGGCCGAGCTCGAGAAGCTGTATCAGCGTGTGGCGCAGCTGAAGTCGCTGCCGTCCTTGCGACCGCCGCGCGATCGCTGGCCCGCAGTTCGGGCCGTGCTGCGCGCCGAGCGGTCCCGGCGCCGCCGCACCGTGAGTGCCTGGACCGGGAGTCTCGCCCTCGCCGCCACTCTTGCCGCCATCATGTTGTTCCAGCCGTCGAATCAGACCGGGGTGCTGCACGCCGAGCTCAACAAGGCGAAGCGGCAGTCCGCGACACTCGAGGATTCCCTCAAGCGCTACGACCTCGAAGGCAGCGTCATCAGCGGGCAGGCCGCGGCGCTGGTCGCGGATCTCGAAGACCGCATTTCCGTTCTCGACGGCACGCTCGCGCAGCGGATCGAAGGCGCGCATCAGGGTGATGCCGAGCTCGTCAGACTTTGGCAGGAGCGCGTCGACCTGATGCGGGAGCTGGTGAACGCCCGCGCCACGCGCGCTCGTTACGTCGGGCTTTAGGCCCGCAGGGAGATCGACCGAATGAATCGCAATTGGATGCTGGGAGCCCTCGCCGTCGGCTTGCTGTTGCCCGCGGCCGCGTCGGCGCAGGAACCGAGTCGCCCGCGCAGCCGGCCGCGCGTGCGGATCGAAGGCACTCCGGGAGGCGTGTTCGCCTTCTCCACGAACCGCGGCCGGATCGGCGTGATCGTGGATACGCGGGCCAATGCCGCCGGCGACAAGATCGGCGCGCGCATCGAAGGCATCACGCCGGGTGGGCCGGCCGAGAAAGCCGGGCTCAAAGCGGGTGACGTGATCACCCGGTTCAACGGCACCGCCCTGGGCGGGGCCGAGTCGGAAGACGATGAGGATTCAGGACCGGGGATGAAGCTGATCGATCTGGCGCGCGAGCTCGATCCGGGTGACACCGTGCAGGTCGAGTATCGCCGCGGCAATGACACCAAGCGCGCCACGCTGGTGGCCGAGGAGCTGGGCGGCGAGTTCGTGCGCACGCCGTTCCCCCAGATGGAGAGGATGGAAGGGATGTTTCCCCGTATGCGCATGGGGCCGGGCGAGTTCGAGTTTGCCTTCGGCGGCGCCTGGAGCGACATCGAAATGGTGAAGCTGAACCCTGATCTGGGCGACTACTTCGGCACGCGCGAAGGCGTGCTCGTCGTCAGCGCCCCGTCCGACTCGGCGCTCGCGCTGAAGGGCGGCGACGTCATCACCGCGATCGGCGGCCGCAAGCCGACGTCACCGATGCAGGCGATGCGGATTCTGCGCTCGTACGATCCGGGTGAGACGGTGACCATCGAAGTGCTGCGCAAGCGCCAGCGCGTGACCGTGAGCTACAAGGTCCCCGAGCGCGAGGATCACTGGAAGAGCATGCCGCGCATGCGCGAGGAGCCGAGCTGGTATAGAGTGCGGCCGGAGATTGCGCCGGTCTGGAAGATTCGCGACGTACTGAGAGTTACGCGGGAGATCTAGGAGAGACGGTCGAAGGCGGTCGAGGGGACCGCCTTCGACCGCCCTTGAACGCCCTACCGATTCGGTCCCACCAAAATCGCGTTCGTCAAAAGCCTCGCCGGCCCGCGCCAAAATCCTCTGAACAACGGATCGCCGAGGAACAGCACCACCCTGCCGCTGCCCTGATTCTCGACCACAGACCACGCCGAGCCTTTGAGGAGCCGGACGGTGTTATCGGGCCAGGTGAATCCGGAGAGTAGCAGCGCGTCCTCGGGATCGCTGAACGCCGCGACATTGGAGCCGCTCTTCGACGGCTTCCAGAACACATCGCCGTCGATGAACACGGGGAGGCGGTCGCGCTCGTAGCCGAGCGTGAGCCAATGGGTCGTGTCGAGCGTCGCGCGGAAAATGGCGCCCGGAATCCATTCGACTTTGTCGCGCGACGGCGCGGTACTGGAAATCAGCGCCGGCTCGTTGCCCGGCGCGGTCGTGTCGGCCTTGGCGCCGCTGTCGGCCCCGACCGCCTCGACGCTGGACAGGCCCACGTCC
>DASSUS010000172.1:0-16909 GCA_035706765.1 Gemmatimonadales bacterium | reverse complement strand
TTGGCGCGGCGCATCGAGATCGTCGAGACCTCGGGGCAACGCCGCACGATCATCCTGCAAAATGTCGTGGTGAACCGGCCGATTCCGGCCGGCGAGTTCAGGTTTTCGCCGCCCGCCGGATCACGGGTGGTAGATCAGTAGCGAGCGCCTCGGCCACCTGCTCCGCCGCTTTCTCGTCCAGTCCCTGTTTTTGCGCCAGCTCGAGCGCCGCGCGCCCGAGCGCGCGGTAGAGCTTCGCGTCGTCCATGTCGAGCGACTGAAGATGTCGACTGATCGTCGCCGTATCGCCGCGCATCACCGGTCCCGTCAACGCCTCGCGCGGCTCGTGACGACTCAGGTTCTCGAACGTACCTTCCACCAGCGGCCGTAGCGCCGCCCACGCCTCCGAGTCCGAGAGTCCCGCGTGGCGCAGCAGCCGCTGCGCGACCGCCTCGACCACCACGAGATAGTTCGACGCGAATACTGCCCCCGCGTGGTAGATCGGCTTCGCCTTGGTGGCGATGCGGAACGGTCGCATCCCGAGATCCTGCGCGATGCGCTCGCCCGTCTCCACCGCCCGCGGCATTCCCTCCACCGCCGCCCACGCGCCCTTGAGCCGCGCGGGAGCGCGTTCCGGTTCAACAATGGTCTGCAGTGGATGCAAGGAGCCCAAAGCAGCGCGGCTCGTTACCAGTGGCCCCAGGGCTTCCTGCCCCTGGACCCCGGAGAGATGCAGCACCACGTGTGTTGCGGTGATCGCCCCAGCCTTCGCGAGCGAAGCGGCGAGAGGCGTAATGGCATCATCGCGCACGGCAAGGACGACGATCTCGGTATCGCCGATCCAGGGCGGGGACTCGACGCCGTCCCCGACGGTAAGCGTCAGTGGTTGGGGAAGTGATTTCCTGTGTCGTCCATGGAGGCAGACCGTGTAGCCTGCCTGCTGCAATGCGAGGGCCAGACCTGCTCCCGCGCGACCGGGCCCGATGAGCCCGATCGCGCGGGAAGCCTGCTGCTTCACCTATTGCGGACCGTCGACGAAGGAGTTGGTGCGGTGGCCATCGTGAGCAGATCCTGCGGCGTCTTGGCCTTCTGCGCCAACGCGAGCGCGCGCTTCACCTGCTGGTCGTCCGCCATGCGGCGGCGGAACTCCGCCGAGCGCCCGAACACGTAGCGCGCGGCCTCGTACCCCAGCTCCTGCTGAATCAAGGTCCGCGCTCCCGCCACGGTGGAGTCGGACAGCTCCGCGCCTTTCGCGCGCACGCGCCGCACGATCTCGTCCACCATGCCTTGAGTGATCGTGAAATTCTGATTCGCGAGGCGGTTCCCTTCTTTCAGCTCAATCGCGTAGCTCGTCAGCGCATCGCGATAGGCGGGAATCTTGTCGCCCAGCGCGCGAATGAATGCGCGCTCCGCGGTCGTGAACGTGTCGGCCACGATGTAGATGTCGGGCCGGATACCGCCCCCGCCGTACACGGTGCGGCCGGCGTCGGTCTTGAACGCGAGCGTGGTATCGGGCTTCTGGTCCTGGCCACGCTGCGCCGCGATCACCTGCGCTTCCTGCTCTTCCTCGCTCTTCGTTACGCGCTGAATGGTCCGGCCACTCGGCGTGTACCAGCGCGCCGTCGTGAGCTTGAGGCCGGTTTCGGGCGTGAGACGCCAGAACGACTGCACCAGCCCCTTGCCGAACGTCGGCGTGCCGACGAGCACCGCGCGATCGTGATCCTGCAGCGCGCCCGCGATGATCTCCGCGGCGCTGGCGGAGCCGCCGTTGACGATCACGACCACCGGGAGGCGCGGCCAGAGCTGCGGCTTGGTGTCGCTGAACTGGTGCGACGAGCCGGCCGCGCGCCCGCGCGTCGCCACGATCTCCTTGCCGGGATCGAGAAACAGATCGGACACCGCCACGCCCTGATCGAGCAGGCCGCCGGGGTTGTTACGCAGATCGAAGATCAGCGACTTCATTCCCTGCTTGAGCAGCGTGTCGATCGCCGCCGCGACTTCGCGGGTCGAGCTTTCGCTGACCGGCGAGAGCGCGATGTAGCCCACGCGGTCGTCGAGCATCATCGTGATCCGGGGATCGACCGAGCGGATGTGAATCGTCGCGCGCGTCAGGTTGAACTTGATCGGCTCGTCGATGCCGGCGCGGCGAATCAGCAGATCGGCCTTGGCGCCCGCCGGACCGCGCAGCTCCTTCACGGCCTTCTCCTGATTCCAACCCTCGGTCGAGCGTCCGTCGAGCTCGACGATGCGGTCGCCGGTCTGAATGCCGGCGCGCTCGGCGGGCGTGTCGGGCAAGGGCGCGATCACGGTGATCCAGCCGCCGCGCACGTCGATCTGGATGCCCAGACCGGAGTAGTTGCCGGTCGTGGCTTCGGAGAGCTGCCGGAAGTCGTCCGGCTTCAGGAATACCGAGTACGGATCGTTGAGCTTATCCAGCATCCCGTCGATCGCCATCTGATAGAGCTGGCGCTCGTCGAGGGAGTCGACGTAGTAGTCGGCGACGTGCGCGAGCACGTCGTCGAACAGCCGCGCCTGCTGGTACACCGACCCCGCCGGCTCCGTCTGGCGCTGCAAAAACCAGCCCCCGCTGACCAGCGCGGCAAAGGCGACGACGGCGGCGACCGACCATTTATGACGAATCATCATGCCCCTCTCAGTGAAGGTGTCCTGCCGGTCGCGGCGAGGACTTCCTGCCACGCGGCATCCTGGACGGCCTTCTTCGATTGACTTGCATCAATATGAACAATCCCGGGCCCGGATGCGCCCCGGTAGGCGTCACGGACCCGTGTGTGAAACGTGTCATCTTCACGTTCGATCCGATCCTTCACCTTGCCCGCGGTCTTCTGCCGCTCTCGCCCGAGCGGGACCGGCACATCGAGCACCAGCGTCAGGTCCGGGGTCAGGCCGCCCGTCGCGACTCGCAGCGCCGCCTCGACGTCCTCCCGCGGCAGCCCCCGGCCCGCCACCTGGTAGGCGATCGTCGAGAGCACAAACCGGTCGGCGATGACGATCTGCCCGTCGCTCAGCGCCGGACCGATCACTCGCTCGACCAAATCGGCGCGCGCAGCCAGAAACAGGAACAGCTCGGCGGCGTACGCGCGTTCGTGCCGCGACTTCAGTGCCAGCTTGCGCGCCGCTTCGGCCAGGGGCGTGCCACCGGGCTCGCGAACGGTCAGGACTTTTTTGCCCTCGACACGGAGCTCGTTCCCGAGCCAGCGAACGAGGGTGGATTTGCCTGCACCCTCGGGGCCTTCGACGACGATGAACCTGCCCTTCCCGCTTCCCGCCTCCCCCATCCCGCGCTTAACCAAGCGTGATGATCGGGCTCGCGGCGCCCTTCTTGATGCCCTCGTAGATCCGGGCGTTGATCCGCGCCATCAGCTTCTCGAAGTTCGACTGCGCCGCCACCATCTGCTGGTAGATCGGATTGCTTTGCACCGTCTGCAGCGCCTGATCGTACTTCTCAACCTGCTCTTTGGAGGGCTCGGTTCCCTGCTGCGCCACCCGTTCGATCTCCTGAGCCAGTCGCTCTGCCTCGGCGAGGATTTTCTGTACGGCCTGGTCTTCGCGCAGCGCTTCCGTCGCGCGCCGCAATGCCTTGTATTCGTCGGTCTGGCCCAGCACGCGCCCCAATTCTTCAGCCTTATCGTCGAGCACTAATCCTCCTTGGTAGAGAGCGCGTACCGGGCATACCCGAACAGATCGTTATGGATCGTTACGGCCCAGTTATAGTCGCGGCCCAATTCGCGAACGGCATCGGCTCGCCGTTCGTCGATCTCCAGCGCCAGGAGGCCGCCCCGTTCCAGCAACGGGGCCGCGCCTGCGTACAGCGCCCGCGTGGCATCGAGGCCGCTCGAGCCGCTCACGAGCGCCTCCCGGGGCTCGTACTCCCGCACTGAGGCATCGAGCTCCGCGTATTCGCGTTCGGTGAGATACGGCGGGTTCGCTACAATCACGCGATACGCTCCTCGTTCTCCATTCTCCACCAGCGGCGCGAGCAGGTTCCCCTCACGAACTTCGACCGGCGTGGCCGGCGCGATGCGCTGCACGTTCTCACGCGCGAGCGCCGCGGCCGCGCTCGACCGCTCGACCGCGACGACGCGCTCGAATTCACCTTCGACCGCGAGCGCGAGCGCGATGCACCCACATCCCGTCCCGATGTCGGCCGCGCGACCGCCCCGAACGCGCTGCAGCACGAGCTCGACGAGTCCTTCCGTTTCGGGACGCGGAATGAGCGCGCGCGGATCGATCGCGAGATCGAGGGTGCGAAATCCGACGCGTCCCGCGGCGTACGCGAACGGCACGCCCTGTTTGCGCTGCTCCACGGCCTGCCGGAACCGTTTCACCACGTCGGGCGCCGGCTCGCGCTCGCGCATCAGCCAGACCTCGGCGGGCTTCATCCCGGAGACCGCGGACCAGAGGGCGGTCGCTTCGTCGGGTCCGAGCCCCTCGCCCGAGGCCCGCGAGAGCTCGTCGGCGATGCGGCGCAGGACGCGGGTCTCAGGCACTCATGCGCTCCTGTTCCTGCGCCTGCTTGAGCGCGCCGATCAGATCGTCGAGCTTGCCGTCCATCACTTCGTCGATGTTGTGCGTGGTGAAGTGAATGCGGTGATCGGTCACGCGGTTCTGCGGGAAATTGTAGGTCCGTACTTTTTGCGAGCGATCGCCCGTTCCGACCTGGGCGCGCCGCTCGCGCGCGCGGGCCGCCTCCTGCTCGGCGACCATCCGGTCGAGCAGTCGCGAGCGCAGAATCTCGAGCGCCTTGATCTTGTTTTGCAGCTGGGATTTCTGATCCTGGCACTTCACTTCGAGGCCGGTCGGGAGATGCGTCACACGCACCGCGCTGTCGGTCGTGTTCACGCTCTGCCCGCCGGGCCCGCCCGAGCGGAACACGTCGATGCGCAGATCCTTGTCCTCGATCTTGACGTCGACCTCTTCCGCTTCCGGCAGGACCGCAACCGTCGCCGCGGAGGTGTGAATGCGCCCCTGCTGCTCGGTGACCGGCACGCGCTGCACGCGGTGCACGCCCGACTCGTAGCGCAGTGTGCCGTACGCCTTCGCGCCGCGGGCCGCGAACACCGCTTCCTTCAATCCGTCGAGCGTGCCTGGCGAGAGGCTGAGGATTTCGACTTTCCAGCCGCGGCGCTCGCAAAAGCGCGTGTACATCCGGAACAGATCGGCCGCGAACAGCGCGGCTTCGTCGCCGCCGGTCCCGGCGCGGATTTCCACGATGGCGTCGCGGTCGTCGAACGGATCGCTGGGCGTGAGCAGCTCGGCCAGCTCGGCGTCGAGGCGCTCGAGCTCGGGACGCAGGCGGTCCAGGTCGGCGCGCGCGAGCTGCGATAGCTCGGGATCCTTGTCGGAGAGCACTTCGCGCGCCTGCTCGAGCTCGCCGGCGATCCGCTCCCGGCGCTGATGCGCCAGGCGGATCGCGTCGAGCTGGGCATGTTCGCGACCGAGCTGTTTGAGTTTGGCCGGATTCCGCGCGGTGTCGGGGTCGGCCAGTTGCCGGGCGACCTCCTCCGCCCGCGCGAGCGCCTGGCGGAGTCGGGCCTCCACGGGGTTAGCTCTTTCCGGCCTTGTTTCCGTACTTCTGGCGGAACCGCTCCACGCGGCCGGCGGTGTCGAGCAGCTTCTGCTTACCCGTGAAGAAAGGATGGCAGGCGGAACAGACCTCTACGTGGATCACGGGGTGCGTCGAGCGCGTGACGAAGGTGTTGCCGCACGCGCACTGGACGGTGGCCCGCTGGTATTTGGGATGAATTCCGGGTTTCACTGACTTTCCTTGCCTAAGTCCGAACGGTTTCTAGCGCGCGGAAATATAGCCGGGACACGGACTTGGAAGCAAGGCTCGGCCTTTCGCTTCAATTGACACCGCCGAATCCACACCGTAAGCTGTTCGGCGTGTCGGCCACCGAAGTGCTGCAGAAGGTCCCGCTCTTTAGCCAGCTCGCCCCCGCCGACCTCCAGCGGGTGGTGGAAGTCACTCGCGACCGTGCCTACCCCAAGAACTCCGTCATCCTGTTCGAAGACGATCCCGGCGACGCGCTGTACGTCGTCGCCAAGGGCCAGGTGAAAGTCGTCCTCATCGGTGAAGACGGTCGCGAAGTGATTCTGTCGGTGCTGGGCGAAGGCGAGTTCTTCGGCGAGATGGCGTTGATCGACGACGAGCCGCGCTCGGCGCACGTGATCGCGATGGAAGATTCGACGCTGCTCGTACTGCGCCGCGAAGACTTCCAGGGAATTCTCGAGCACTCGGCAGGCATCGCGCTCGCGCTGCTGCGCGAGCTGTCGCGCCGGCTGCGCCGCGTGGACGAGAAAGTCGGCAGTCTGGTCCTGCTCGACGTGCACGGCCGCGTCGCCCAGCTCCTGCTCGACCTCGCCGACGAGACAGATGGGCAGCGCATCACGCGCCGGCTCACCCATCACACCATCGCCCAAATGATCGGCTCGTCGCGCGAAACCGTTTCGCGCACGATGCGCGAGCTCGTCGATAAGGGAATGATTGACGTAAGTCGCAAGGACATCGTGATAAAAGACCGCGGCTCGCTCGAGCAAGCGGCGGGACGGTCGTGACTCGCGTCACGTTGTACGTCTCTAATTACCAGTAACTTAGCCAGAGTTTCCGCGTGCCGACACGCATGGCGTACACGGTAACCTTCTGGGGTACCCGCGGGAGTATTCCGACTCCCGGGGGCGCCACCGCGCGATACGGCGGCAACACGCCGTGCGTGGCGGTGGAGGGTGCCGGTGGACAACTCGTGGTGCTGGACGCGGGCACCGGGATTCGGGCGTTGGGGCTCGAGCTGGTAGCCAAGCAGAACGGTGCCGCGCGAGTCGAAATTCTCCTCTCGCACGCGCACTGGGATCACATTCAAGGGCTGCCGCACTTCAAGCCGTTTTTCGCGCCGGGGAATACGGTGCGCATCTGGGGATCGCGCCAGGGCACGACGTCGCTCGAGGCGATCCTGCGGCAGCAGATGGATCCGGCGGTGTTCCCCGTGCCGCTCGACGCGTTGTCGGCGCAGCTCACGGTGCAGCAGGTGGACACGGACGAATTCTCGATCGGTGAGTTCCGCGTTCGCACGATGAAGCTGCGCCATCCCGGCACGACGCTCGGATTCCGGCTGACCCCTGCCGGCGGCGGGCCGAGCATGGCGTATGTGACGGACAACGAGCTCGGGACGGGCGGCGAGTACGACGTGGACCGGAATTGGCGTCGCGACTTCGTGACGTTTCTGAAGGGCGTCGACCTGCTGATCCACGACGCGATGTATACGCCCAAAGAGCTGGAGCAGCATCGGGGCTGGGGGCATTCGACATATGAAGAAGCGGTCACCCTGGCCCAGGACGCCGACGTCAAGAAGCTCGTGCTGTTCCATCACGAGCCGGAGCACGGTGATAAAGAAATGGATGCGTTGCTGGCGGCCGCTCGAAAGTTCGCGAAATCGCGCGACGGATCGCTCCAGGTAGTGGCAGCGCAGGAAGGCATGCAGGTGACCCTGTGACCCGAGGAGTCGTTATGCGCGCGCGTGCAGTGATGGCAGTCCTGAGCCTGGTTCCGGTGCTCCTGAGTGCGCAGCAGCGCAATCAGGATACCCGCCCCGGCATCGCCGTTTTCCCGTTCGCGAACGGCGGCTCCTACGGCCAGAGCAAGGAAGACTTCGACGCGCTCGAGCGCGGCATCGCCGGGATGATGATCTCCGAGCTCGCGCAGAACCCGGCGGCGCGCGTGGTGGAGCGCGAACAGGTGCAGCGGCTGCTGGACGAGCAGAATCTCGGCGCGCAGGGCCGGCTGGAAGCGCAGACCGCCGCCAAGGTCGGCAAGCTGGTGGGCGCGCGCTACGTGATCATGGGCAACTTCATCGACTTCTACGGCGACTTCCGCGTCGATGTCCGCCTCGTCAACACCGAGACGGGCGAGATCGTGAAGACCGAATCCGATCGGATGCAGCGCGAGCACCTGTTCGACATCATCCGCAACGTCGCCACGCGGCTCATGAAAGACGCCAATCTTCCCGCGATTCAGCGCGGCGCGTCGAACGAGCAGCGCATGGGCCGTCAGGTGCCCACCGAGGCGCTGACGTACTACTCGCGCGCGCTGCTGTACCAGGACCGCGGTCAGAAGGACAAGGCGGTGGAGATGTTCAACCGCGCCCTGGCCATCTTCCCCGACTACGCTGAGGCGCAGGAAGGCCTGCAGCGGGTGCAACGGTCCTAACGGATCCCTTCAGCCGCATCGGCAAATCGACTGCGCGCCGGCTCTCCCGATTAGGAGCGCTGGCGCGCTTCGGCTTTGGCGCCCTGCGCGCGGCCGCGCGGCTCACCGCGGCCGGACGCGCCGTGTCGTGGCGGATCACGCTCACGCAGGTGCGGTTCACCGCCCTCAATGCCGTCGGCCTGGTCACCCTGCTCTCGGGGATCCTGTCGTTCCTCGTCATCTCGCAGGCCACGCGGGAGCTGGGCCGGTTCGGCGCGACGGACTACATCGGCACCCTGATCGTCGTCGCGATCGTGCGCGAGCTGGGACCGCTGCTCACGGCGCTGATCGTCGTGGGCCGATCGGGTACGGCGATCGCGGCCGAGCTGGCGACGAATCAGGTGATGGGCGAGGTGCGCGCGCTGGAATCGATCGGCATCGATCCCAAACAGTACCTGGTGGTGCCGCGCTTTCTCGGATCCCTGATCAGCGTGTTCGCGCTGCTGGTCCTGTTCGATTTCGTCGCGATCATGGCGGGGTTCGCCGCGGCGCGCTTCAACGGGCTGCCCGGACCGCGCTACTTCCAGATCGTGCTCGAGTCGCTCAGCAATCGCGACGTGTGGCTCACCGTGTTCAAGGCGCTCGCGTTCGGCGCCATCGTCGGAGTCGTGCCGAGCTACTTCGGGCTCTCGGTGCGCCGCGCGTCGACGGAGATCCCGATCGCCGCGAGCCGCGCAGTGGTCGTGGCGCTCGTCGGGATCTTCCTGTGCTCCGCGCTGTTCGTGGCGCTCGCGTGAGCTCGGCGCCGCTCGTGTTCGACGCGATCCCGCTCGCGCGCCAGGGCTCGCAACCGTTCAGCCTCGAGGTCGAGGAGCATCGTACCGTCGCGGTCCTGGGTGACGAAGACTCGGGCGTCGGATCGCTGGGAGGCTACGCGCTCGGCCTGGAGCGGCCGGCCACCGGCCGCGCCCTGGTGTTCGGCACCGAGGTCGCGCGATTGCGCGAGCCGGAGCGCTTGGCCTTCCGGCGCCGCGTGGGATACCTTCCCGCGGCCGATGGGCTCCTGCAGAATCTTTCCCTGCGCGACAACGTGGCATTGCCGCTGCGCTTCGGCAGTGATGCCCACCCGCGCGACATCGAAGGACGGGTGAACGTCATGCTGGCCGCGCTGCGGCTGAGCGGCGCGGGAGCGCTGCGACCCGCGCAGGCCAACGACGAGGAGCGGCGCCGCGCGGCGCTGGCACGGGCCATGGCGTTCGACCCGTCATTGCTGATCCTGGAGCAGCCGTTCGACGGGCTCACGGCGCGAGTGGCGTCGGAGCTGCTCGAAATCGCGCGCGGCGGCGAGTCGGCCGAAGGCGCGCGCCGCGCGATCCTCATCACCGGACAGGAAATCCCGCCGGTCGTGCTGCGGCGCGTGGATCAGGTGTATCGGCTGACACGGGCCGGAGTGCTACAGACGGAAACAGTCTAGGGACCGGGCAGGGGGCCCGGGGGGCGGGTGGAGACAAGGCAGGACTTTTACGTCGGGCTGTTGATCGTCGCGACGATCGCCTTGGTGATCGGCGCCCTGATCGCCACCAGCGGCTGGGGTGAGCGGCGCTACGACCTCTACGTCCGCGTCGCGAGCGCCGACGGCATCTCCCAGGGTACGTCGGTCGTGATCGAGGGCCTCGACGTCGGCCAGGTCACGGGCATTTCCCCCCGGGTCGATTCGGTGACGCGGCGGATCTCGTTCGTCGCCAGGCTGTCGCTCAAGGAGCGCTTCCAGGACGGCTCGATCCTCCAGTTGCCCGTCGGGACCCGCGCCGAGCTGGTGCAGGCCAGTCAGATCTCCCCCGCGGTCGCGATCCGGCTGATTTTGCCGGACACCGTGCGCGTGCGGGTCTATCTCCAGGCGGGCGACACGTTGAATTCGCGGCGGCGCGGCAGCGCGCTCGACGCGGTGGCGGAAGTCGCCGACGAGCTGTCGCAACGCGTGCAGGAGATGGTGCGCACCGCCACCCAGACGCTGGTGCGCGTGCAATCGACGCTGCGCGACGTCACGCCGGACGTCGAGCGCAGCCTGCGCAGCGTGGCGACGACGATGGGACGGCTCGATTCGATCGTCAGCCGCTTCGGCCAGCAGGGGCTCGCCGATTCCATTGCCGGCGCCGTGGCGAATACCAACCGCCTGGTCCTGCGGCTCGACAGCCTGGCGCGCGATGCGCACCTCATGACGACCGAGAATCGCGGCGACGTGCGCGTGGCGGTGGCGAACCTCACCGAAGCGGCGCGACAGCTCAACAACTTTGTGGAGCAACTGTCCCGCCGCCCCTACCGCGCGCTCACGGGCGTGAAGCCGCTCCCCCCGGCGAATCGCGATTCCGCCGCTGCCCGCGTGGGAGCGCAGCCGTGAGATACGTCCTGCTCCATCCGCCGATGTGGCGGCCCGACGCCGTCGCACCCGCGCTCGAGACGTCGCAGGTGGAGCCGCGGGTCGTGCGGCAGGCGCGCGAGGTCACGGTAGTGGACGACCGCCCCACCGTCCTGCTGCTCGATGCCGACAGCCGCTCGGCATTTCCGGTCGACGTCATGCGCGGCTTCGTGGACGCCGGGGGCGCGATCGTCGCCCTCGGCCGTGAGGGGGAAACCGACGTCCCGGAGACGCTGCCGACCGAGTTCCTTTCCGGGTTTCTGACGCATCCGACGAGCCCGCGCCGGCTCCTGGTCGCGATTCGCGCCGGGTTCCGGGAGGCGGCCGCGCGGGCCGAGACCGCGCGCGCCCGCGGTGAGGCGGCGCAGCGCGCCCGCGAAATCGGCGAGCTGACCCGGATCGGCGTAGCGCTCGGCACCGAGCGCGACATCAAGACGCTGCTCGAGCTGATTCTCACGCAGGCGCGCCGCATCACCCAGTCGGACGCCGGCAGCCTGTACCTCGTCGAGCGCAACGAGGACGGCAACAAGCGGCTCCGCTTCCGGCTCGCCCAGACCTTCTCGAAGCCCGAGGCGCCGTTCGTCGAGTTCACGATTCCGGTCGATCGCACGAGCCTCGCCGGCTACTGCGCGGTGACCGGCGATCCGCTCGTCATCGACGACGCCTACTTCCTCCCGCCCGACGTCGAGTACACGATCAATCGCTCGTTCGACGAGCGCTACGGCTACCGCACCAAGTCGATGCTCGTGATTCCGATGAAGGATCACAAGGACGAGATCATCGGCGTGCTGCAGCTCATCAACCGCAAGCGCAAGCTCGAGGCGGTGCTGTCGACGCCGGCGGACGTCGAGCAGCAGGTCGTGCCCTACTCCAAGCGCACCGTCGAGCTGGTGACGGCGCTCGCCGGCCAGGCGGCCGTCGCGATCGAGAACAGCCGGCTGTACGAAGACATCGAGAAGCTGTTCGAAGGCTTCGTGCTCGCGGCGGTGCACGCGATCGAGCAGCGCGATCCGACCACGTACGGTCACAGCGGCCGCGTGGCGGACATGACGGTGGGGCTCGCCGAGACGGTCGACCGCGCCGGCGACGGGCCGTACCGCGACGTGAAGTTCTCGCGCGAGCAGTTGAAAGAGATCCGCTACGCGGCCCTGCTCCACGACTTCGGCAAGGTCGGCGTCCGCGAGCAGGTGCTGGTCAAGGCGAAGAAGCTTTACCCGTCCGACCTCGGGCTCGTGCGCCACCGGCACGCCTTCATCCGGCGCACCGCCGAGCGCGAGTTCTGGCGCAAGCGGGCCGAGTTCCTGGAATCGAACGGGAAGAAGGGGTACGAGAGCTTCATCAAGGAGCTGGAAGCGGCGCACGCGCGGGAGCTGAAGGAGCTCGATCGATTCCTCGAGATCGTGTTGCAGGCGAACGAGCCTTCGATCCTGCCCGACGGGAGCTTCGAGGAGCTCAGGGCGTGGTCGCGCCGCACCTATCTCGCGTTCGACGGCGCGACCGAGCCGTTCCTGTCACCGGACGAGGTGCGCTATTTGACAATCCGCAAAGGCAGCCTCGACGACGCCGAGCGGCACGAGATCGAGAGCCACGTCACGCATACCTACCAATTCCTGCAGCGCATTCCGTGGACTCGGGAGCTGCAGCACATCCCGGTGATCGCGTACGGGCACCACGAGAAGATGGATGGGCGCGGCTATCCCCGCCGCATTACGGCCGAGGGCATTCCGATCCAGACGCGCATGATGACGATCAGCGACATTTACGACGCGCTGACCGCGCAGGACCGGCCCTACAAGCGGGCCGTGTCGAGCGAGCGCGCGCTCGACATTCTTACGACCGAGGTGAAAGAGGGGCAGCTCGACGAAGCGCTGTTCAAGCTGTTCATCGATGGAAAGGTGTTCCTCCGCCCCCCGCGCGAGACGACGCCGTGACCGTCTTGTTGATGACGCTGATCATTCTGCTCGGCGGATTCGCCGCGGGCCTGCTGGGGGCGCTCACAGGCCTGGGCGGCGGGATGATCATCGTCCCCCTGCTGTCGATCGGACTTGGCGTCAATCTGCGCTACGCCATCGGTGCCTCGCTCATCAGTATTATCGCGACCTCGTCCGGCGCGGCGGCGGCGTACGTCCGCGAGGGGTTCACCAACATTCGCATCGGGATGTTCCTCGAGATCGCGACCACGATCGGCGCCCTGATCGGCGCCTTCATCGCAGGACTGGTTTCGACGACGTTCATCGCGCTGGTTTTTGCGGCGGTGCTCACCTATTCGGCGTACTTGTCGCTCCGGCCACGCGTCGAGCACGTCAGTGTCGCCGACTCGCATTCCTGGTCGCGCGCGCTCCGGCTCGACGGCACCTATCCCACTCCCGAGGGAGAGCAGGCCTACGGCGTGCAGCGCGTCGGCACCGGCTTCTCGCTCATGCTCGTCGCGGGCACGCTGTCCGGTCTGCTGGGAATCGGCTCCGGCGCGGTGAAGGTGCTGGCGATGGACCAGGCGATGCGATTGCCCTTTAAGGTGTCCACCACGACGAGCAACTTCATGATCGGTGTGACCGCGGCGGCGAGTGCCGGGGTCTATCTGCGCCGCGGGTATATCGATCCGGGATTGAGCTTTCCGGTCGTGCTCGGCGTCCTGGCCGGGTCGTTCGTCGGCAGCCGCCTGCTCACGCGGGCCCATCCGCGCCGTCTCCGTCAGATCTTTGCCGTCGTGGTCCTACTGCTCGCGCTCGAAATGGTCTACAAGGCGTTGACGGGGAGCCTGTGAGCCGCTCCTGGAACGATCTCGACATCGCGCGCTACGTCAGCGCGATCCTGCGAGGCGGCTTGCTGCTGTCCGCGGTCATCACGGCGCTGGGAGGCGTGCTGTACCTGATGCGCCACAGTGGGGATACGGTGGCCTATCGCACGTTCGTAGGAGAGCCCCCGCACCTCCGTTCGGTGGTCGGCATCGTGCAGGGCGCGGCGCGCGGCGATGCGCCGGCCATCATTCAATTCGGATTGCTTCTGCTCATCGCGACACCCATCGCCCGCGTCGCGCTCGCACTGCTGGGCTTCTACCTTGAACGGGATCGGCGCTACGTGGCGATCAGCGCCGTCGTGCTGATCATTCTGGTGCTCAGCCTGCTTGGCCGGGTGTAGGGATTTTCCCAAACCCCCCGCCGCCGGGGGTTTCAATCCGCAGCACGTCTCCCACAGCCAACCGCAGGGTCGTCTTCGACGGCACAGGCAGGCCATTTAGCCGGTTCGCGCCCGCCTGTCCGTCGGATCCCCCCGTGCTTCCCGCAGGCCCGTGGCGCCGCCGCTCCGTCAGCAACGTGACCTCCATCGGCTCGAGGGCCTCGAATTCTCGCACCACGCCCTCGCCCCCGTCCCACCTCCCACGTCCACCACTGCCGCGACGAATGGCGTAGGTCCGGATCCGCAGCGGATGCTCGAGCTCGAGCACCTCGATCGGGGTGTTCAGGGTATTCGACATCCCGACGTGAACACCCGAAGGACCGTTCGCCGTCGAGCTCGCGCCTTGTCCGCCGCCAATGGTCTCGTAGTACGTCCACCCGGCGCCGCCAAACGTCACGTTGTTCATCGTCCCCTGCCCCTGCGCCGGGACACTGCATCCACCGGCCGCGAGCGCGTGGAAAACGCAATCCGCGATCCGCTGGGACGTCTCGACGTTGCCCGCCGCCACCGCACTCGGCGCCTGAGCGTTCACCAGACATCCGGCGGGAGCGCTCACACGAATGGCGCGCGGCACGCCACCGTTCATCGGCACGTCATCGGGCAACAGGGTGCGCACCACGAACAGAACGGCGGAGCGCGTTACCGCAATTGGACAGTTCACGTTCCCGGCAGCAGCGCCGTGAGTTCCCGCGAAATCAGCGTGAAATACCCCGTCGCTAACGGTGACTTCGACGCGAATCTGGAGATCAGCATCAAAGACACCGTCACCTTCCAGGAAGTCTATGGCCTTCATCGGACCGGCTGATGGCAGACGGCTGAGGGCTGCTTTCGTGCGGCGCTCGGCATAGTCGAGCAGCTCGCGAGCAGTCCTGCGCAGAGAGTCCCAGCCGTAACGGCGCGCGAGCGCTCGCAACCCCTCGCCGCCGCGCTCGACCGCGGCACGCTGCGCGGCGAGGTCTCCCCGCCGCATCGCAGGCGTGCGCACGTTCGCCAGCAGTACGCGCTCGAGCTCGGGCGTAAACCGTGACGGCGGAATCACGATGCCCTCCTGGTACAGCTCGCGCGCCCCGGCCGGCATGCTCCCGGGAGTCATTCCGCCCACGTCGGAGTGATGCGCGCGCACCACGCTGTAGCCCCCCAAATTGCCGTCGATTTCGATCGCGCCGATCAGCGTGAGGTCGGGGAGATGACTGCCACCCGCGTACGGATCGTTCAGCAGGAACAGCTCGCCGGGGCGCGGCTTCAACTTCCGGACCGCCGCCACCGCGTCGGCGAGCGCGCCGAGGTGCACCGGGATGTGCGCCGCCTGCGCGATCATCTCTCCCTCGACGTCGAATAGCGCGGCGGACGCGTCTCGGCGCTCGCGAATGTTGGGCGAGAGCGCGCTGTGCACCAGCACGAGCCCCATTTCCTCGGCGATGGACGCGAGGGCGTGCGACATCACCTCGAGCGCGACGCCGTCGCGCTTCACTGGCGCTCCAGAACCACCGCGCCGCTCGGATGCACGACGCCGTGCCACCCCGGCTCGACGAGCGCCGTGGCGTCGGGGCCGGCGAGCACCGCGGGGCCGCGGATGTGCGTCCCCGCCGCGATCTCCCCCAGCGCCCACACGTTCGCGCGCGCGCTGGTGCCGTCGCGCGTCACGATGGCGCGAGGTGGGACGGCCTTCGTCCGACCAGCCGCGCTCGTCACCATCACACCCGACGGCCGCTCCGCGACGACTCGCAGATTCACGACCTGGACCGATTGCTCCGGGTCGGCGTGGCCATGTCGCGCCTGATGGGCGGCGCGAAACGCCGCCCCGACGGCGGCGGGATCATCATGCCGCACCGGCACGGTCACTTCATAACCCTGGCCCGCGAAGCGGCAATCCGCAAAGCGCGTCAGGACGGCGTGCGGCAACGCGCCGGCGGCCGCGGTGAGCAGCGGCTGGTAGGCGCGCGACAGATCCCCGTCGCGCACCTCCGTGAGCGCCCGGTGCACTGATGCGATCAGGTCCACGCGCTCCGGTGCGGCGGCAAGGCCGATCGCGCTCAAGACGCCCGGATGCGGTGGAACGACGACGCGCGACATCCCGAGCGCATCGGCCAACGCACAGCCGAACAGCGCACCGGCGCCCCCGAACGGCAGCAACGCCATCCCGCGAGGATCGATGCCGCGGGCCACGCTGACCCGCTTGAGCGCCCGCGCCATGACCGCGGTGGCGACTTCCACAATCGCCGCGGCCACCGTCCGCGGATCGCCTCCGAGCGTCGCCAGCGCGCGCTCTGCCGCGTCACGATCGAGCTCCACGCCGTCGGCGAGTCGATACTCCGGATCGAGCCAGCCGAGTGCGAGGCACGCGTCGGTGACGGTGGGCTCCGTGCCGCCTCGCCCGTAGCAGGCCGGCCCCGGCACGGCGCCGGCGCTGCGGGGTCCCACGCGGAGCGCACCCGCGTCGTCGACCGCGGCGATGCTGCCACCGCCCGCGCTCACCGTTTCGATGAGAATCGCGGGAAAGGCGAGCGGCACGCCGGCGACCGACTCCGCCCCCTCAGACAGGGCCACGCCGCCGGTAATGAGGCTGGCATCGGCGCTCGTGCCGCCCATGTCGAGCGTCAGGATGTCCGCGACTCCCACCGCCTGGCTGACGAGCTGGGCCCCGACTACGCCTCCCGCGGGACCTGACAGCGCGAGGCTCGCCGCGCGGTCCACCGCCTGCTGCGGCTCGAGCGTCCCTCCGTTCGAGGTCATGATCCGAAGCGTCTGGACGCCGCGCTCACCTGCCAGGACCGCCGTGCGCGCGAGATACGACGCGACCTTGGGCCGCAGGTATGCCTCGGCCGTGGTCGTGCTGGTGCGCTCGTACTCGCGGAAGACCGGAAGCACTTCGTGGCTCGCGGCTACGGGGAGGTTCGGCAGCGCGGCGCGCAGCGCCGCCGCGAGCCGCCGCTCGTGCTCGGGATGCTGGAACGCGAACAGCAGCGCGATCGCCACCGATTCGGGCGCGCGCGCGCGGATCTGTTCGGTCACGCGGGCGACCTCCGAATCGGACAGCGCTTCGATCACACCCAGCGGACCATGGCGCTCGCGCACGCCGATCACATCCTCGCGGGCGACGAGCGGCGGCGGATGATGTCGCGACAGATCGTACAACG
>DASSUS010000171.1:0-31056 GCA_035706765.1 Gemmatimonadales bacterium | reverse complement strand
ATGAGCGGCAGGCGTTTGCGCATGGTCTCCGGCAAGCTAGACCTTCGGACGGCTATCCGTCCAGACGTCGGTATCGCCCGTACGCGCGCAGCCGGCGCAGCATCCGTCGATCGTGGCGCAGCGGATCGTCCCGCTTGGGCGGTTCGATAATCTTAACGACCCCCGCGAGATCGCGGTCCCGCATGATCCGGCGGAACGGCTCCGGACCGATCCGGCCCTCGGCGATCCATTCGTGCCGGTCCACTCGCGATCCCGCCGCGGCTCGGGAATCGTTGAGGTGCAAACACTTGAGCAGGCTCAGCCCGATCACGCGGTCGAATTCCTGCCACACCTGCTCGATGCGCGACAAGTCGTACCCGACCGCGTGCAGATGCGCGGTATCGAGACAAAATCCGATGCGAGCCCGGTAGGGGTCGGGGATCGCGTTGCGCAGATCGCGGAGCTCCTCGAACCGCGCTCCCAACGCGGTGCCGGATCCGGCCGTGCCTTCAATCCAGACCTCGAGCGCGCCGGGAATCGCCGCGAGACATTTCGCGTAGCCGCGCGCATTGCGCTCGAGACCGAGATCCCGATCGTCGATGTAATTACCCGGGTGTGAGACTACCGCGCGAAGCCCGAGCGCGCTCGAGCGTTCGAGCTCCGTGCGGAAACTGTCGATGCTCCGGGCGCGCAGCACGGGGTTGGGAGAGGCGAGATTGATCAAATAGCTGTCGTGCGAGACGACCGTCTCGATCCTGTGTCGCGCCAGCTCGCTCCGAAACTGCGCGATCTGCTCGGCCGCGATCGCGCGCTCGCGCCATTGATTCGGCGTCTTGGTGAACAGCTGGATGGCGGTGGCGCGCAACGCGCCGCCGCGCGCCGGCGCGAGCGCGACCCCACCTTGACTCGACACATGCGCGCCCAGCACTACAACTCCTCGGTGAACGCGAGCCGTGAAATCAGCGGCACGAACCGCACGCCTCCCGCTTCCCGCTGCACCAGCCCGTCCCCTTCCGCCGGTCGTTCCAGAATGACCAGCTCTTGCGACGCGAGGTCACCGATCGGAATCACCAGCCGCCCCCCCGGGCCGAGCTGGTCCACAAGCGGCTCCGGAACGCGCGGCGCCGCCGCGGCTACGATGATGCCGTCGAACGGCGCCTGTTCGGGCCATCCCGCCGCGCCATCACCCAAACGCGTCTCGATGTTTGTGAGCCCGAGGCGGCGAAACCGCTCCTCGGCTTCGACGAGCAGATCGGGAAGGCGCTCGATGCTGTAGATGCGGCCGGCGTTCGCCAGACGCGCGAGGATCGCGGTCTGATATCCCGAGCCGGTGCCGATCTCCAGAATGCGTGAATGCCGTGTGGGCGCGAGGCGCTCCGTCATGAGCGCGACCACGTACGGCTGTGAAATCGTCTGACCGCTGCCGATGGGTAGTGGGGCATCGGAGTACGCGTCGTCGGCGAGGTGCGGAGCCAGAAACCACTCGCGCGGCGCCCAGCGCATGGCGGCGAGCACGCGGCGATCGCGTATCCCGCGCGCCGCGAGCTGGCGCGCGACCATCCGCCGCCGCTGCTCACGCGTCTGTGGAGCGGGAGGTGCTTGCCTCGTCATCGCTGAACTATAGCTCGCCCCCCGCGCACTGGGGGGGATCGAGTCGCAGTGATCGGAGAGCGCTAGCGCGGACGCGAGCGCGCCGGCGTGCGGGCACGCGGCGGGCGGAGCCAGTTGCCGGGATCGAGCGCGATGCCGCCCTGTCCTCGGATCTCGAAGTGCAGGTGCGGTCCTTCGTCGCTCGATTCGCCGCCCACATGGCCGATCACCTGGCCGCGGATCACGCGATCCCCTTGCCGCACCGTCGCGTCGTTCAGATACGCGTAGAACGTGTAGTAGCCGCCGCCATGATCGAGCAGCACCGACGTCAGATACAGCCCGAGCGGCCCGGCGAGACTCACGGTCCCCGGGGCTACGGCGCGGACGGGCGCACCCACCGGCGCTTTGATGCCGATCCCGTGCCTCGGAATTCGCGTGTTGTTCGGCCCCACCGTCGTTCCGAAGGGGTAGATGATGGAGCTCGCTCCCGTCACATCGACCGGCCAATCGAGCTCACCCAGGTCGGCCGTAGTGATGGAGCCGGCGGCGGCGGACGCGCCGCGGGCCTCGGCGTCGCGGCGCGCGCGCTCCAGCGCCTCGATCCGGTCGTTGAGCGAGCGCTCGTCTCGCTCGAGCCGCGAAAGCCGCTGCTCGGCTTGGCGCGCGCTGCGTCTCGTCTCGCGCAGGTTCGTCTCGCGCTCGCGCTCGAGCGCCAGGTAGCGGCCCAGCTCGTCCGTGCGCTCGCGGCGGCGGCGCGCGAGCGCCTCGCGCGAATCGACGAGCAGCTGGCGCTGGCGCGCCACGCGGTCGCGCAGCTTGTGCATGTCGTTGGTGAGCAACCGGTCCTGGCGGCTGACCAGAAACAGATACTTGTAGCGCGACAGGAGATCGCCGAAGCTCTCGGCCGCAAGCAGCACCTGCCAGCTGTAGAGCGCGCCGCGCTTGTAGATGTCGACGAGCCGCCGCTCCAGCACAGCGCGCTTCTCGAGCAGCGCGTCCTGGGCGATCAACAAATCGACGGTGATCTGATCGATCTGCCGGCCGAGCCCGGTGATTTGCCGGTCGAGCTCGTTGACGATGCGATTGGTGCTCGATTTTTGCCGCTCGATATTCGCGATTTCATCGCTGAGCGAGTGCGCCTGGGTGCGGAGCCGCGCGAGCTCTTGCTCGACTTCGGAGCGCTCGCGGCGGATGCCCTCGAGCCGCCGCTGGTTTTCCTGCATCTGCTGCTGATACGTCTGGCGGGGTTGCTGTGCTGACAGCGGACGGGGCACGAGCGAGGGGGGAAGGGTAAGGCACGCGACCGTTGCCATCGCGAGCAGCACGCGTCCCCCGTCCCCCATCCCCCGTCCCCGTCTCGGACTCATACCCTCTTCAGATGCCTGCCGACGCTCGTCGCGCTTCCGAGCAGCCCGATGAGCGCGCCGAATGCGACGATCGCCGCCGCCTGCTCCTTCGTGAAGAACGCCGACTGGAGCAGGTAGCGATTGATCAACAGGTAGGCGGCGAACGAGAGTCCGATCGCGACGGCTCCGCCGAGCAGTCCCTTGATCGCCCCCTGCAGCAGGAACGGGCGGCGAATAAATCCGTCGGTCGCCCCGACCAGGCGCATGATCGCGATCTCGCGGCTGCGTTGCAGGACCGCCATCCGGATCGTCGTGCCGATGATGATCACGGCCACGATCGCGAATGCCGCCCCGACGACGATTCCCACGGCGGCGGCGAGCCCGCGCAGGCGGTCGAGCTTCTCCACCCAGTCCCGCCCGAACCGCACGTCGTCCACGAACCCGAAGCCGCGCAGCCGTTCCGCGACGGCGCTCGCATGATCGGTGTCGCGGAGGCCCGGCTTGAGCTTGACCTCGATCGAGGCCGGCAGCGGGTTGCGCTCCAGCTCCTGCATCACGTCCCGCAGCTCGATCAGCTCGGCGCGCGCCCGCGCGAGCGCCTCGTCTTCGGACACGAAGATCGCCGACTGCACTTCGGGGAAGGCCTCGATGTCCTTGAGCGCCTGCGCCGTCGCCTCGATCGGCGCTCCCGGCAGGAGATACGCGACGACTTCGACGCGCTCCTCCACGCCGCGCAGCGCGTCCTGCAGGTTGACCACGACGAGTCCGAACAAGCCGAGCACGAACAGGGAAAAGGCGATGGTGGTCACCGAGAGCGCCGAGAGCAGCGGCGCGCGCTTGAACGTCAGCATCGCCTCGCGCAGCGTCAGATTCATTGTGCCCCGCCGCTGGCCTGGTTCCGCGCCTCGTCCACGGCGGAGTCGTAGACCAGCGCCCCTTCCTGAAGCTCGATGACGCGGTAGGGAGCCTGGCGTACCAGGTCGAGATCGTGCGTCGCCATCACCACCGCGGTGCCGCTCGCGTTGATGTCGCGCAGCAGTTGGAACACGCCGCGGGTCGCGCGCTCGTCCAGGTTGCCGGTCGGCTCGTCGGCGAGCAGCACGGTGGGCTCGTTGACCAGCGCGCGCGCGATCGCCACGCGCTGCTGCTCGCCGCCCGACAGCTCGCGGGGGTAGGCCTGTGCCTTGGCCGCGAGGCCCACCTGGGTGAGCACGCGCATCACGCGGGCGGCGATCGTGGACGAGCGCGCGCCGGTGACCTCGAGCGCGAACGCGACGTTCTCTTCCGCGGTGCGGTCCTCGAGCAGGCGGAAGTCCTGAAACACGATGCCGAGCTTGCGGCGCAGCATCGGGACCTCGCGAGGCCGCATCTCGTTCACGTTGTAGCCCGAGACGCGCACCTCGCCCGACGTCGGCCGCTCCTCCGCGTAGATCAGCTTCATGACGGTCGACTTGCCCGCGCCCGAGTGGCCGGTGAGAAAGGCGAACTCGCCTTTCGCGACGTGAAAGGAGACGTCTTTGAGCGCAAGGCCTCCCTTCGGGAAGGCCTTGAAGACATTCGTGAACTTGATCACCTAGTGTCGCGCCAGGGCCTGGGCGAAGTCCGCGATGATGTCATCGGGATCCTCCAGTCCCAGGGAAAATCTCAGGAATCCGTCCGGAATGCCAGCCTGCGCGCGCTGTTCGGCCGACAAACTGGCGTGCGAAGTGAGGCGGGGCTCGGAAACGAGGGTCTCGACGCCCCCGAGGCTGGGCGCGTGCGCCGCGATGGTCAGCGCCTTGAGGAACCGCTCGGCCGCGCGCACGCCGCCTTTCAGCTCGATCCCGAGCATGCCGCCGAACCCGCCCAGGATGCGCTTCGCGAGCTCGTGATCCGGGTGCGATGGCAAACCCGGGTAATGCACCTTCGAGATCGTGTCCTGTTTGGCGCACCATTCGGCGACCGCCAGGCCGATTTCGTTGTGGCGCGGCACGCGCACCGCGAGCGTGCGCATGCCGCGGTCGATCAGCCAGGCCGCGAATGGGTCGATCGCCTGGCCCCACACCTGCATCAGGCGGCGGACTTCTTCCACCACCTGATCCGTCCCCGCCACCGCGCCCGCGATCACGTCGGTGTGCCCGTTCAGGTACTTGGTGGCGGAATGAATGACCAGATCGGCGCCGTGCTCGAGCGGCCGGAAGTTCACCGGCGAGGCGAACGTCGAATCGACGATCAGCGCGAGCCCCTCGGCTTTGCACAGCGTCGCGACCGGCTCGAGATCGATCACCCGGAGCAGTGGATTCGTCGGCGTCTCGATGAACACGGCGCGAGTGGTCTTGCGCATGGCGCGCTTCCAGGTGCGCTGCTGCGTCGGATTCACGAATGACACGTCGATGCCGAGCTTGCCGAACTCCTCGCGGAACAGCCGGTGCACGCCGCCGTAGATCCATTCGCTCGCGAGCAGGTGATCGCCCGGCCGCAGCACGGCGAGATGCGCCAGCGCCACGGCGCCCATACCGCTCGCCGTGAACAGCGCCGCGTCCGCGCCCTCGAGCAGCGCGAGCCGTCTGCCGATGTCGACCTGATTGGGGTTGTTGCCGTAACGGCTGTACATCACCTCGGCGGCCGAGCCGACCGGGTTGGTGAACGTGGAGCTTTGGAAGAGCGGGGGAGCGACGGCGGTCCAGTCGGGGCGCGCTTTGGGGTCGCCGTGAATGGCCCGCGTGGAGAGGCCCAGCCGGCGGCGCTTCACGCCGCCGTAAGACGGATGGTGCCTCCGGGATTGCGCGCGGCGAGGCGCCGCTCCACCAGCTCGTCGAGCAGGGCCGGCGCGGGCTCGCTGGCACCCAGTCCTTCGAGCGCGCCATCCGGCCGCTCGCAGAGCACGGCAAGCCCGGCGCCCGCGAGCACCGGCTCGATCGCCTCGCGGTGGGCTTCGGTCAGCCCGCGCAGCAGCAGGACTTTCACCTTGTCGCGGACGAGCTTGGCGACGATCTCATCGGCGCAGGAATAATCGAGGCAGCCCACGCCGGTGAAGTCCATCACGGCGATGGTGCCCGCGGGGAGGTCGCGCTCGATGTTTTCCCGGACCGCGCGCCCGGTGGGGCGCGTGACGAGATCGGTGTAGAAGCCGGCGACCGATTGCTGGAGGATCGCGTGGACGTTGATGTGTGAAATCATCACTTCTTGTGCGCCCCTCCGCCTTTCTGCGACTCTTGCTCTGGAATGATGAGCAGGACCTGCGAGCCCGGAAACTCGGGCAACCCGTCCTTCAACGGCACGTCGTCGTCCCAGCGGGGCACGATCGCGATGCGGGCGGTCCCGCTGCGGATCGCGACTTTTCCTTCCCACCGCGCGAGGTAGCGGCGGATACCGGCCAACCCCTGGCCCCGGCCCGGGTCTCGGAAGCGGCTCACACCCTGAATTAGCGCCGCCTCGAGCGCCGCCGCATCGCCCCAGCGCTCGCCGAACCGCTTCGACTGCGTAGGCTCCAGAGAATGGCGGAAACCGACACCCGCGTCTGCGACCGCGATCACCACCACTCGCCGCGCGAGCTTGCGGCGCCAATTGTACGCCTGCACGGCAACCCAACCGCCGGTGCCCGCGTGCTCCACAATATTCTGACAAGACTCCGAAAGCGCCATAGCGAAACCCATCGTCGCCTTGGGATCGAGTCCCAACTCCGAGCTGAGGATCGCGGACGCGCGTTGCTGAATGGTGCTGACGACGGCGTGCACGTCTTCGGCGGCGCGCACCGGCGTCACGGGAAGCAACACCTCGCTCTCCACCGCGGGCCTGAGCTTCGGCACCTTGCCGTGCACTTCGAACAGATCGCCGGCCTCGCGGAAAAATCCGGCGCGCGCCCAGTAGCTCACGACGTCGGGATTCGCGGGCGCCGTGAGCAGCGGCCGCTCACCTTTGCGCGCGGCGGCTTCACCCGCGGCGAGCAGGCCGACGAGCCCGTACGGCGAGGCCCACTCGGCGGCGTGGGCGTCGAACAACAGCCGCTCGCCGTCGACGGCCTGCGCGTACGCGGCCGCGAACTGATCGAACGACCGATCGTCGAACGACGTGGGAACTTCGACGAGGCGGGTCACGCGAGCGAGAGTTTTCCCATCAGGTGGTCGCGCAGTCCGGTCGCGCCGCGGTGACTCACGTTGCGCGTGCCGAGCTGCGTGCCGACCCGGACCGCTTCTTCGATCGCCGCGCCGGATACGAGCGCGGCCGCCGCGGCGCCGCCGAACACGTCGCCGCAGCCCGTCGGATCGTTCGGCGTCGGCTCGAGTGATTGGTGCACGGGCGGCACGGGGATCCGGGCGGTCCGAACCGGATTGCCCGTGAAGTACGCCGCTCCCCGTGGACCCAGCGTCACGCACACCGCGGTGCAGCCCTGGCGCATCGCTTCCGCCGCGATCGCGAGTGGGTCGGGGCCGAGCTGCGCCGTTTCGTCTTCATTGAGCTGAATCACGTCGAAGCAGCCGAACCAGCTTGCGGCCTGGGGCAATGGCCTCGGCACTCGGGTGCCGTCCGGCGCTTTGGCGAGAAAGAGGCTGTGCAGATCGGCGTAAATGAAGTTCGAGAACCCGCGCCTCAGCATGACCGCGGTCTCGAGGTCCAGCTCGTAACCGGAAATGAAATTGATGTAGAGCGCATCGAGGTCGCGGACCAACGGTCCCAGCTCGGGCCACGTCCAGCCCGGCACTCCACCCGACATTTGCTCGCAGCGCCGTTCCGCGGATTCGTAACGGAGCGTGACGCGATTGTTCGGTTCGGGAACTTCGACGAACCGCGCCCCGCGCGGCGTGTGGTGCAGGGTGCGCAGAAACTCGTTTGCCTTCCCGGCGAGGTCGCGACCTACCTTGATGAGTGGGGTGATTTCCCAGTCGTCCGGCAGCGTCGCGTCGATCGCGGACAGCGCGTACGAGATGCCGCCCCACTCCTCGACGGCGGGCTGCGCGGGATCACGGCCGTGAATCGTATCCCAGACCATCGACCCGATTACACCCAGTCGCTTCAGCGCAGGCCCCAGTTTTTTTGAATGAACACCGCCGCCGCGCCGTACACGCCTGCCGTTCCGGGGAGCGTGCCCGGAACGATCTTGCAGGCTTCCCAGATCGGCTTGAACGCGCGCCGTTTGACCTCGGCGCGCAGGGGATTGAACAGCTTGTCGCCCGCCTGGGTGACGCCGCCGCAAATCACGACCACCTCAGGATTGAAGATGTTCATGAAGCTGGAGACCGCAGCGCCGAGCAGTGCGGCGGTCTCTCGCACCACCTCCAGCGCCCATTCGTCCCCGTCGTTCGCGGCTTCATAGATGATCTGTGCGGTAAGCTTCGAGAGATCGCCCTTCACGTACTGTGGCAGGGAAGTCTCGACGCCGGACTGGATGCCTTCAACCGCGCGTTCGGCGATGGCGGGCCCCGACGCATATGCTTCGATGCAGCCATAATTGCCGCACTTGCAGCGCCGTCCATTCGCGTCGATGGTGACATGCCCGAACTCGCCGGCGGAGTCGGTCACGCCGCGATAGATGTCACCGTCGATCACGATCCCGCCGCCGATGCCCGTCCCCAGCGTCAGGCCGATGACGTAAGTCGCGCCGCGCGCCGCCCCGCGCCACCACTCGCCGTAGATCGCGCAGTTCGCGTCGTTGTCCAGCGTAGCCGGCAGGCCCAGGCCTTCGCTCACGCGATCCCGCAGCGGCATGTTGGTCCAGCCGAGATTGGGGGTGAGCAGCACGACGCCCGTCTTGGTGTTCAGCGGACCGGGCGAGCCGATCCCCACACCCTCGACCTGCTTGCCCGATTCTTTGATCGAGGCTTTGGCCAGCTTGATGATGCGTCCGATGACCGGATCGGCGCCCTGCGCGGCCATGGTCGGCTCCGACACGACGGCATGGATCTCGGAGCCGTCCTCGGCGAGGACCCCCGCGACCAGATTCGTGCCGCCGACGTCAATTCCGAGGACGTAACGCACCAAGCTCCTCAATGGCCGTGAGAACGGCCGCAACGGTCAGATCGCGCATGCACCGATGATGTCCGAGCGGACATGCCGGCGGGCCATGCGGCGAGCACGGCCGGCACTGTAACCCGTCGACTCCCAGGGCGATGTCTCCAGCTCGCGCGGGCCCGAATCCAAAATCAGTAACGGTCGGCCCGAACAGCGCCACGACCGGCGTTCCCATCGCGGTGGCCAGATGCAGCGGCGCGCTGTCGTTGGTCACGAGCAGCCGAACTTTCCCGATCAATGCCGCTGATTGCCTCAGCGTGAGCTTGCCACACGCATTGACCGCCCTGGACCGCCTTCGACCGCCCTCGACCGCCCTTACAATTTCCTCGCCCAACACCCTGTCATCCTGACCGCCAACCACGACCACATCGGCATCGAGGCTCGCGGCCAGCTCCGGGAAGTAGGGCCACCGCTTACTGCCCCAAATCGACCCAGGAGCAATCGCGACAAATTCTCCATCGATCAGCCCGGCCGCTACCTGGTCATCTTCCGCCGTGGGCCGCAGTTGGGGAGGATAGGCCCCCGACGCGCCATTGGCGAGGGCCAGCAGGCGGTCGGTTTCGTGACCCGTTCCGGGCTTCGGCACAGCCTCTGTATAGAGGAAGGACCAACCGCCCCTGAAGCCGATCCGATACGGAATCCGCGCCAGGACGGCCAACGCCGCCGTGCGCAAAGACCGATGGGGTAGGTAGGCACGCTCGTAGCGCTCGGCCCGCAGCCGCGCCGCCAGACGGGCCAGGCCGCGCCAGCCTCGATCGGCACCTTTTTTGTCGTAAGGATGCACCCGGCTCACGGCGGGATGCGTCTCCAGCAGTGGAGCCGCGAGCGGCGTGGTCACAACGTCTACAGGTCCGTACTGCGCGGCGAGCGCGGAGAGCAGTGGGGTGGAAAGGATCACGTCGCCGAGAAACGCCGTTTGCACGACGACTACTTTGGAGCTCAAGGGAGCTGCGCCACGGCCCATACCGGGTCGTGGTCGCTCGTCCCAAGCGTGTCACGCACGATCCCGGTGACTTTTTTCCCGCTGGGAGCGACGAAGCCTTTCAAAAAGACGTGATCCCAGTTGAAGAACGCGGTTGTAAAGCCGTTGTGCTCGGTCGGCCAGCGAAAGCCGTGCGCCACGAACTCCTTGCCGATCCCATGGCTGTTCATGTCGCCCGCCACAATCACAAACCGGTAGGGCTCCGCGTCGCTCATGATCGTGCGCGCCTGGTCGCGGCGCTTGGACGGCCGAATGTCGCTTGGCGTGCCGAGATGCGTGCTGTAGACGCGCACGGGAATCGAATCCACCATCACTGTGGCGGCGGTCGCGACGCGTTGCGCATGCCGCAGCCCGCCGACGTGCGGCAGCACGAGCTTGCCGTCGGCGACGATCGGCCAGCGGGACAGGATGGCGTTCCCGAAATCGCTCCCGCGCTTCGGATGAATCGCCGCGGGATAGTAGACCCACCCCATATCGAGCGCCTCGGCGATGCGGCGCGTCCCTTCGGCGTCCATCTCCTGCAGCACGATGATGTCCGCCTGGGGCAGGGGCGCGCGGTTCTTCAATACCTGAATCGCGCGGTTGATGTGGCGGCCCCACTGCACGTTGTAGGTGACGACGCGGAGCGAACGACTGTTTGAGGAGCGTGCCGACGCGGATAGCGGTGATCCGGCGTAGCGCGGGCCGAACGGGTCCCGATAATTCACCACCGCGCGGCACCCGATCGCGGCGGCCAGCGCGAGCGTCAGACCAAGCCGGCTATTCAACTTGCAGCACGGCCAGAAAGGCTTCCTGTGGGATTTCGACCGTACCGACCTGCTTCATCCGCTTTTTCCCCTCGCGCTGTTTCTCCAGAAGTTTGCGCTTGCGGGTGACGTCTCCGCCATAGCACTTCGCGGTGACGTTCTTGCGCAGCGGCCGGATCGTTTCGCGCGCAATCACCTTAGTGCCGATCGCGGCCTGGATTACGACCTCGAACAACTGCCGGGGGATGAGATCCTTCAACTTTTCCGCGATCTTGCGGCCCCACTCGTACGCCTTGTCGCGGTGAATGATCACGCTGAAGGCGTCGACCGCCTCGCCGTTCAGCAGCATATCGAGCTTCACCAGCTCACCCGGCCGGTAGGCGAGGAACTCGTAGTCCAGCGACGCGTAGCCGCGCGAGATCGTCTTGAGCTTGTCATAGAAGTCGAGAATGATCTCGGCCAGCGGGAATTCGAAGTGAAACTCGACGCGGGTGGGATCGAGGTAGTGCATGCCCTGGTAGACGCCCCGGCGTTCCTGGCCGAGCTTCATGATGCCGCCGATGTAGTCGGCCGGCGCGAAGATGCGCGCCTTCACGTACGGCTCTTCGACGCGGTCCACCTCGGATCCGTGCGGCAACAGGCTCGGGTTCTCGACGAGCTCCATCTTCCCGTCCGTCTTGTAGACGTGGTACTCCACGTTCGGAACGGTGCTGATCAGGTCGAGGTCGAACTCGCGTTCCAGCCGCTCCCGCACGATCTCCATGTGCAGCAGCCCGAGGAAGCCGCACCGGAACCCGAAGCCCAGCGCGACCGACGTCTCCGGCTCATAGTGCAGCGAGGCGTCGTTGAGCTGCAGCTTCGCGAGCGCGTCGCGCAGCTCTTCATACTGCTCGGCGTTCGTGGGGTAGAGGCCGGCGAACACCATCGACTGAATGTCGCGGTAGCCCGGCAACAGCTCGACGTCCCGATGCTCCGCGTCGAGCACGGTATCGCCGGGACGGATCTCGCGCACGCCGCGCACATTGGCGACGACGTAGCCGACCTCCCCCGCCTCGAGCTGCTCGGCGGGCTTATGGCCGAGCTGGAGGTAGCCGACCTCGTCGACTTCGTAGACGTCGTCCCGGTGGGCGCCGAACGCGACTTTGACTCCGGGCTTGATGACGCCGTCCACGACGCGGATCGAAGGGATGGCGCCGCGGTAGCGGTCGTAGTAAGAATCGAAGATCAGTGCGCGGAGCGGGGCCGCCGGATTGCCGCGGGGCGGGGGCACGCGCTGCACTACCGCTTCCAGCAGCTCAGGCACGCCACGCCCCTCCTTGGCGGAGATGCGGAGGATCTCCTCCGGCTTGGTGCCGATGAGATCGTGGATCTCCTGAGCGCGCTTGTCCGGCTCCGCCCCGGGGAGATCGATCTTGTTCAAGACGGGTATGATTTCCAGCCCAGCATCCATTGCGAGCAGGAGATTGGACAGCGTTTGGGCCTGAATCCCCTGAGACGAATCGACGACCAGAATCGCGCCCTCGCAGGCAACCAGCGAGCGCGAGACCTCGTAGGTGAAGTCAACGTGCCCCGGCGTGTCGATGAGATTCAGCTCGTATAACTGGCCGTTTTTGGCGTGATAGCTCATCCGCACGGCGTTCAGCTTGATGGTGATGCCGCGCTCGCGCTCCAGGTCCATCGTGTCGAGGACCTGCTCGCGCATCAGCCGCTTGTCGAGCGTGCCCGTCAGCTCGATCAGCCGATCGGCAAGCGTAGATTTGCCGTGGTCGATGTGAGCCACGATGCAGAAGTTGCGAATGTGATCCTGTCGCATGCGGCGCTAAATATAGTCAGGACCTATTTTTGGCATGCCTCCAATAACCGGTTGGTTTGACCCCTCGCAGAAGGGCGGCGCGCTCCGCCTCGCGGCGAACAGTTATCTCCCCGCGAAGGGCGACCCGTCCGTACGGATGCCCGGGCTGCGCCGCGGCGATCTCATCACGCTCGAGAACGGGCGGGTCATCACGGTCAACGGTCTGCCTGCCTCGAAGCTCGACGGACGGCCGGAGTTCGCGTCGCTTGGCGCGGTGCACCCCAATCGTCCGCTCACGCTCGAGACCGCGCGCGCCTCGAGTCCTCGCACCGCCGAAACGCAGCGCGTCGTCGATCTGATCTGCCCGTTCGGTTTCGGGCAGCGCGCGCTGATCGTATCGCCGCCCAAGGCGGGCAAGACGATGATGCTGCAGGCGATCGCCGAAGGGATCGCGGAGAATCATCCGCAGGCGCTGCTGCTGGTGCTGCTGGTCGACGAGCGGCCCGAAGAAGTCACCGAGATGGTGGACTGGGGCCGCGGCGAGGTGATCGCCTCGAGCTTCGACCTGCCGCACGAGCGCCACGTCGCCGTCGCCGAGATGGTGTTCGATCACGCGCGCCGGCAGGTCGAGCTCGGCCGCGACGTCGTGATCGTGCTCGATTCGTTGACGCGGCTCGCGCGCTCGCACAACACCGCGGGGCGGGGAAGCGGCCGCACGATGTCGGGGGGACTCGACGCCAACGCCCTCGCCAAACCGAAATCGCTGTTCGGCGCCGCGCGCGCGGTGCCGACCGGCGGATCGCTCACGGTGATTGCAACCGCGCTCGTCGAGACTGAGAGCCGGATGGACGACGTGATTTTCGAGGAGTTCAAGGGAACGGGCAACGCCGAGCTGCGTCTGACCCGCGCGCTGGCCGACCGGCGGATCTATCCGGCCGTCGACATCGCGGCCAGCGGCACACGGCGCGAAGAGCTGCTGGCGGACGCTAAGACGATCGAGGCCAAGCAAAAGCTCCGGCGGGAGCTCGTGGACATCCCGCCGGAGCAAGCCATGCAGTCGTTACTGCATCAGATGAAGCGCGCCAAGACGAACGCCGAACTGCTCAGTTCCCGCTGACGATGCGCTTGTAGCTGTCCGGGTTCCATTTGGGCCGCGGCGTGGCGTTCGCAATCTCGAGACCCAGGTAAAAAATCAACCGCGCGACGCGTGCTTCCTTTTCCGCGTCGATCTTGGCCGTCTCGTCGCCCGGACGGTGATAGTCCTCGTGCGTGCCGCTGAAGAAGAACAGGATCGGCACGCCCTTCTTGGCGAAGTTGTAATGATCGGACCGGAAGTAAAAGTTCTCCTGCGGCCAGATGTCGTCGATCGGCCTCATGTTCAACTCGGGATGCTCCGCGGCGACCCGGTTCAGGGTCGCGCCGAGATCAGAGTGCTCCTTGCCGATCGCGACGATCGTGTCCCGCCAGTTGCGCCCCACCATATCGATGTTGAGGTTGGCCACGACGTTGTCCATCGGGACGGTGGGATTGTCGGCGAAGTAGGCGCTGCCCCATAAACCCTTCTCTTCACCGCTGACGTTGAGGAAAAGCAGCGAGCGCCTGGGCCGGGGGTTCAGCCGGGCGAACGCCTCCGCCAGCTCGACGACTGCGGCGGTGCCTGAGCCGTCGTCATCCGCGCCATTGCAGATCGAGTCGCCGTTCTGCGCGCGGCAGCCGCCCGACCCGCGCGGGCCTGCGACGCCCACGTGATCCATGTGCGCGCTGAAGACGACGTATTCATTCTTGAGAACCGAATCACGCCCTTCGAGGATGGCCACGACGTTCGGCGCCGAATTTCGCTGCACGGCTCTGATCCGGGCATGCACGTGCAGCTGGGCGCCGTTCAGCGGCTTCAACTCCAGCCGGGAAGCGCTCTGCGCCTCGGCGAGGTCGGCGCCCAGGCGTGCGAGTACAGGCTGCAGCGAGCCGACTCGCACCGCCATGAACAGGGGCGGTCCCACCGGGCGGCTCGGATCCCGTTGTTGCGCCCGGATGGCGCGCTCAACGCTCAGGCGCCACGCTGAATCGGACGCGGTTCCAACGACGACGATCCCGACCGGCTTCCAGGCGCGCACCCGCTGCAGCTCGCCGCGGTTCGCGATTCGCGGCACAATAACCATCTTGCCCGCGACAGCGGCGCTGTCCCCGCTGAACGGCTCGGCCAGTCGACCCGACAGAAGCACGAGCTCGCCGGCGTAGTCCCCGTTCTCGAAGTTGTTATCGGCGAAAACGAAGTCAGTACCGTGCGTGAAGGTGGCGTCGCCGCCGCCGTGGACCATGACGACCGAGCTTTCCGCGACGACCTGGACCCTGTCCAGCGAGTAGCGCTGCAGGTATCCCGAGCCCACGCCCGGCTTGAGTTTGAGACGCCTGTACTCCCCCGCCAGGTAAGCGGCCGTCTTGTCGAGGCCTGGACTCGGCGTGTCGCGACCCTGCATCGAGTCGTCGGCGATGATCCCGATTCGACGCCGAATGTCCACGTCGGTAATCGATTGAACGGCCTGCTGGACTGATCCCGGCGATTGAACGGTCAACGCGAGCAGCAACGCGAGCACGAGGTCCTCGAAAGCGAGAAAGAGGAACGAAAACTAACGCGCCCAACCGCATGCGACTACGATTGGGCGCGTCAGGTTTCAGTCTGAGCTACGGCTTACGGCGCCGCACCTCCGGCTCATTCCGCGGCTTCTCGCGCGCCGGCTCGGCGCGGGGTTGGCTCCGCGGCTCTGCACGCGGCTGGCCGCGCGGCTCGGCCCTCGGCTGACTGCGCGGCTCGGCTCGCGGTTGACTGCGCGGTTCCGCGCGCGGCTGGCTGCGTGGCTCCGCTCTCGGCTGACTGCGCGGCTCGCTGCGCGGTTCGACGCGCGGTGGCTCCGCACGCCGTGGCTCCACGCGCCGCGGTTCGGCGTCACGCAGCGTCGGCTGCACCTGCGGTTGCCGCTCCGTAGGCCGCTGCTCGGGCTGTCGGTCCCGCGGCGGCAGAATCATCGGCCGGTCCCGCACCGTCTCATCCGGACGTCCGCGGTTGTCATTGCCGCCGTTGCCATTGCCGCCGTTGCCGCGGCCGTTGTTACCGTCGTTGGCCGGACGATCGCGGCCACGGTCGTCGTTGCCACGACCATTGGTCCCGTCGTTGCCGCGACCATTGTTGCCGTCATTGCCGCGGTTGTCGTTACCACCGTTGCCGCGGCCATGATTCCCTTCGTTGCCGGGGCGGTCGCGGCGATCGCGCACGTTGGGCGGCGGAATGACGCCGAGCCCGCCGAGGTCGCGGCCGGTCACGCCGCGGCGCGTGTTGTCGTTCACCGGACGCTCACGCTCGCGCGTGACGAACCCCTCACGACTGGGCCGCGACGTGCCCCAATCCTTGAAGATGAAGCGAGGCTGCGGACGGTAGGGGCGCACAAACACGACTCGCCCGCCGCCGTAATAGCGGTACGGATAGTACCAGGGATCGTCGTACACGAAGATCCGGAACCGAACGCATGAGGCGTAATACGGATCCCAGGTCGAATAGCTGACGTAACTGTGACAGTCGTAGCACAGGAAACGCGGATAGTCGTAGTGCCGCTCGACGTTGTACGTGATAACGTCGTAGTCCCAATCGGCGTAGCCTTCGGGAACGATGCGCTGCGCCAGATCGGTGAGCGCGACGTAAGGATCGCCCCGAACCCGGCCGTCGGCGATTACACGATAGTCCCAGTGATCGCCGCTCTCGATGTTGTCGTAGATGAACGGGTCGGGCGCAGCAACGGCGAACAGGTACCCAACGCCCGGATAGTCGTCGATGGCAAACGCATCGCTGTGCAGCTGATTGCCGTCGACCTCGAAATCGCGACCACCGCGCGCGAAGTTGTCCTCCCACGGCTCGCGCGGGAACAGGACGCGGACACGGCCGTCGGTATCGACGCGGAAGATCGTGACATAGGCATCCTGATCGAGCCGGAAATACAGCCGCACCCGCTCGCCGCGGGTATAAACGGCGCCGTCGCCACGGTTCGTCCACAGCTCGATGCGCGGACGATAGAAAGTCGATGCTCCCACCTTCGGGGTGGGCGTGGGAACGACGGCCAGGCTCAGCAGCGCGATGTGTATGAGCATAGTGCCTCCTGGCCGCCCTAAAGCAGAGACTGTGCCACCGGCAAAAATGACCTAAATTATATTCGCATAATGACTTGGGAACGCCAGCGCCAGAAAATACTGTCCCCTAGGAAGGACACCTCGTGCCCCCGACGACGCAGCGCCTAGATCTGCTCGACCCGGCCGAAGTCGCCCGGCTCGGTGGGATCGAGATCGTGGCGGAGGGGGTCGTCGAGGGATTCCTCTCGGGCCTGCACCGGTCGCCGTTCCGCGGCTTCTCGGTGGAGTTCACCGAGCATCGCGCTTATCAGCCCGGCGACGAGCTGCGATATCTGGACTGGCGTATTCTGGGTCGGTCGGACCGGCTGTTCGTGAAGCAGTTCGAAGAGGAAACGAATCTTCGTTCGATGATCCTGGTCGACGCGAGCCGCGCCATGGCGTGGCGCGGCTCGCCCGAGCGTCTGACCAAGCGCGCGTATGCGGATCGGCTGGGCGCGGCGCTCGCTCTGATCCTGTTGCGCCAGCGCGATGCAACGGGACTGGTCACCTTCGACGAACAGGTGCGTCAGGTGATTCCCGCCCGCGTCAAGGCGGGACAGTGGTCGCGCATCGTGCGCGGCCTCATCGACACGCCGGATGGACATGGCACCGCCGCCACCGCGGCGCTGCAGCGGCTGACGGCGCTGCTCGCGCGCCGCGGAATGGTCGTGCTGCTCTCCGATCTGTTGTTCGATCGCGAGCTCGCTTTGGCCGCGCTGCGCTATCTCCGGCATCGCGGTCATCAGGTGATCGTCTTCCATATTATGGATCCTGCCGAGGTCGAGCTGGGCGGCCCACCCGAGGTCCGATTCCGCGATCCCGAATCTTCGGTGAGCGTCGTGGTGCGACCCCGCGAGCTCGCGCGCGCGTATGCCGATACCGTGCAACGAGAGATCGCCGCCTGGCGTAAGGCGTGCCGGCGGCATGGGATTGCGTATCACCACGTGCAGACGGATCTCCCCTTCGGCATGGCGCTGCGTTTGCTGACGTGAGCTTCATACATCCTCTGGCACTGCTGGGACTCGCCGCCGCGGCGATCCCGGCATTGCTGCACCTGCTCCAGCGTCGGGTCCCTCCCGAGCTCGACTTTCCGGCGGTGCGGTACTTGAGCGCGGCCGAGCGCGAAAGCGCGCGTCGCTTACGGCTGCGCCATTTGCTGCTCCTCATTCTGCGAACGGCGCTGATCGTCGTCATCGTGCTCGCGGCCGCTCGGCCGTTGGTGCGCGTTCGCGGTGTGGGAGGGGGAGCGCATGAGCCGACCGCGCTCGTCGTCATTCTCGACAACTCGCCATCTTCGGGCGCGGTGGTGGACGGGGGACTGGTGCTCGACCGGCTGCGCGTGGCCGCGCGCGCGTCCCTCGCGCGCGCAACGTCGGCGGACCGGGTCTGGCTGATCCTGTGCGACGGCGTGCTGCGCGGCGGCACGCGCGAGGCGTTGCTCGCCACCGTCGACAGCACGCGCGCCGGCTGGCAGCGGCTCGATCTCGTCCAGGCGGTCGAGCGGGCAGCCCGAGTCGTGGATGCGCAGCCGCTCCCCGGACGAGAAGTACATGTCCTGAGCGATCTCCAGAACAGCGCGATCCTCGACGGCCGCGCGGCGGTGCCGCGTGGCGTGCGGGTTCTCGCGTTGGCCCCCGGGCGGGCCGTACCCAATCGCGGAATCGCGGCGGTCACGGTGAGTGAAGGCGCTGCCATCGTCACGCTCAGCGGATCGCGTGCGGGTGGCTCCGAGGAGCCGGCCGCCGTTCCGGTGACGATTCGCATCAGGAGCGGCCGCCGCGGCGAGATCTCCGCGCGTGGACTCGGGACGGGCGGCGTGTCGGGGAGCGTGGTGACGGTGTCGCTGCCCATGCAGTCGTTCACGCCGGGGTGGTGGACCGGAGAGGGACAGCTCGAGCCCGACGAGGTGCGCGCGGACGATCGACGCCCATTTGCCTGGCGCGTCGCCGCGCCGGCGGGCGTCACCGCCACGCCGGGCGCGGGGTCGTTCGTCGCGGCCGCGCTCGCGGTTTTGCAGGATGGAAGGCGGGTAGTTCCGGGCCGGGACGTCGTGATCAGCGGCGGTGACGCGATCAGCGGCGGCCGCGCCGTCGTGCAGCCTCCCGATGACCCCGCACTCCTGGGACAGGCGAATCGCGCGCTCGCCTCGCGTGGGGTCGCATGGCAATGGGCGTCGACCGGCACGCCCGGTCGCATCGTGGCGGCAGATCTGCCGATGATCGACGGCGTTCAGGTCGTGCGCCGATATCGACTTCAGGGAGCGTCGGGAGCGCAGACTGATTCAGACGTGTTGGCGGTCGTGAACGGCGAGCCCTGGCTCGTGCGTTCCGGAAACCTCGTGCTTCTCGCCAGCCGGCTCGATACCGCCTGGACGGCCCTGCCCGCGTCACCCGGATTCGTCCCGTTCGTGGACGCGCTCGTGAACCGCGTCGTGGCCGGGGAGGCCGAGGTTGCGCAGGCCGAGGGAGAGCCCCGCGTGGAGTTCCGCACGCGCGGCACCGATACGATCGCCGCCACTGTCTACGGGCCGGACCCGCGAGAATCGGATCTCACGCCGGCAGCGGCGGCGGCCGCGACCGCGGCGTTTGGCGGCCGTGATCGGGTGGCCATTCTCACGGCGGACGACCTCGCGTCCGAAGGCTTCTCAGGAACGCGCCGCGCCGACCTCAGCGGGCTGCTGCTCGTCCTCGCGTTGGTACTGGCTGCCGTCGAGCTGGGGGTAGCCACTCGGACCCGCTGATGGCGCTCGACTTTCTACTCGAACGGTTTCGCGAGCTTCCCGCCACCCGATCGCTGACCGAGCGACTGCCGCCGCCCGGCAGTCGCATTGGCGTGGGGGGACTGCCGGGATCGAGTCCGGCGGTGCTGGTGGCGACGCTCGCGCAGCGGCTGCCGCAGCGCGTGTTCAGCGTCGTCGCGCCGACTCCGGCGGACGCAGAGCGCTGGCTCGCCGATCTGCAGACGTTGCTCGGCACGGAGATCCCGGCCCTCTACCCGCAACGCGAAGCGCTGGGAGCGGAAGAGTCGCACTACGAGCTCGCCGGCGAGCGCATCGAAACGATCGAGGCATTGTTGCGTGGGGCCGTGCGGGTGCTCGTCACGACGGCCCGGGCGAGTGCGGAGCGCACGGCGGTGCCCGCGGCGCTCGCTGCGGCTCGCCTCACGATCGGGGTCAGTCCCACGGAGCGAAGCCTCAGCGACACCACGCAGAGACTGGACGCCATGGGTTACGAGCGGGTTCCGAGTGTCACCGAGGTGGCCCAGTACAGTGTCCGCGGCGGGATCCTCGATGTGTACGGATTCGGGATGGCGTCGCCGGCCCGAATCGAGTGGTGGGGTGACGAGGTGGCGTCGGTGCGGAGCTTCGATCTCGACACGCAGCGCTCCGGCGATGCGCTGAGTCGCGTGACGATTCTTCCCGTGAAATCCGAGCGGGGGCAGTCGTCCGGAGGCGAGTCTCGTCGCAGCAATCTGCTCGAGCTGCTTCCGACCGATACCATCGTGGTGATCGATCAGGAGTCGGCGGTCGAGCGCGAAGTGGAGCGGGCCTGGACGGATGCCGCACACCATCTCGAGGTGGCGCGACGCATGGGGGAGGAGCCGCCGAGTCGTGACGAGCTTCTGATCGCGCCGGAGGCATGGCGCGGGCGGTTGCAGGCCCTGGGCCGGCTCGCGGTCTCGGAGGCGGAAACCGAGCAGCGCTTCCCACTCGCACCCCCCGAGCACATCGATCGCGATCTCAAGCGGCTGCGTCAGATCGTCGCCACTCCTCCGCCAACCGTCATCCTGTGTGATAACGAAGGGCAGCTCGAGCGTCTCGAGGAGCTGCTGGGCGTGGGCGGCGCGACGCTCGCCGTCGGGGCGCTCGACGGCGGTTTCATCATGCCGACGCTGCGCGTGCTCACCGATCACGAGATTTTCCGGCGCGCGCGGCGGTTGCGCCGGCCACGGCGTTACCGCAGTGCCGTCAGCACGGCGGCATCACGGCCGCTCACGCCGGGCGGGTACGTCGTGCATCTGGAGCACGGCATCGGGATCTATCGCGGACTGCAAACGATCGCCGTAGGGGCCGAGGGAGGGACGCTCGAGGTCGCGGTCGTCGAATACGAGGGCGGCGATCGCCTGAACGTGCCGCTGTATCGAATCGATCAGCTCGAGCCGTACCGCACGGCGAGCAACGGCGATGCTCCTCCGCCCAAACTGCACCGGCTGGGCGCGACGACGTGGCAGCGCCAGCGCGACAAGACTCGCGCGGCCATTCGCGCGATGGCCGCGGAGCTGCTCGAGCTGTACGCGCGCCGGCAGCTGGCCAATGGCTACGCGTTCCCGACCGACACGCCGTGGCAACGGGAGCTCGAGTCCGCCTTCCTCTATGAGGACACTCCCGACCAGCGCCGCGCCTCCGACGAGGTCAAGCGCGACATGGAACGCGCGCGGCCGATGGATCGTCTGCTCGTCGGCGATGTGGGATACGGCAAGACGGAAGTCGCCGTTCGCGCGGCTTTCAAGGCGGTGCAGGCGGGGAAGCAGGTCGTGGTGCTCGTGCCCACCACGATTCTCGCCGAGCAGCACGGCCGGACGTTCCGCGAGCGGCTGGCCGATTACCCCGTGCGCATCGAAGTGCTGTCCCGGTTTCGCGGTGCGAAGGAGACCGCGGCACTCGTGCAGCGCATCGCCGCGGGTGAAGTGGACGTGGTCATCGGTACCCATCGCCTGCTGTCACCCGACGTGACCTTCAAGGATCTCGGACTGCTCATCGTCGACGAAGAGCACCGCTTCGGCGTTCGGCACAAGGAGCGCCTGAAGGCGCTCAAGCTCAGCGTGGACGTGCTGACGCTGACCGCGACGCCGATTCCGCGCACGCTGCATCTGTCCCTGGCCGGCCTGCGCGATCTCGCGTTGCTCGAGACCGCTCCCAAGGACCGCTCCCCGGTGCTCACCTTCGTCGAGCCGTGGGACGACGCGTTGCTCGAGGAAGCGCTCGCGCGCGAGCTCGACCGCGGCGGCCAGGTTTACTTCGTGCACAACCGGATCGAGACGATCGACACCATCGCCACCCGGGTGCAGGCGCTCGCGCCGCGCGCGCGCCTGGCCGTCGCGCACGGGCAGATGCGCGAGCAGGACCTGGAAGCGGTGATGGGCCGGTTCGTGCGCGGTGAGGTCGACGTCCTGGTATCGACCATGATCGTCGAGTCTGGACTCGACGTGCCGAACGCGAACACGATGATCGTCGACCGCGCCGACCGCATGGGTCTGGCACAGCTTTACCAATTGCGGGGCCGGGTTGGGCGAAGCCATCGGCGGGCGTTCTGCTATCTGCTCGTGCCCGATCAGGTGGACGCACAAGCCGAGGAACGTTTGCAGGTGCTCGAGCATCATACCGATTTGGGGTCTGGGTATCGCATCGCGCTGCGCGATCTCGAGCTGCGGGGAGCGGGCAATCTGCTCGGCGGAGAGCAGTCGGGGCATGTCCAGGCGGTCGGTTTCGACATGTATTTGCGCTGGCTGGAAGAGACGGTCCGAGGATTGAAGTCGGGGGAAGCGGGACGGGGGAAGCGGGAGGAGTTTGCGCCGCCGGACGTCACGCTGGACGCGCCGGCGCACCTGCCCGACGCGTACGTGTCCGACGACGACACGAAGCTCGATTTGTACCGGCGGCTGGCGCGCGCGGAGCAACCAGGTGAGATTCATGCCGTTCGTGACGAGCTGCGGGACCGGTTCGGGCCATTGCCGCCGGAAGCCGAGCGACTCCTGCTCGTCGCCGAGCTGCGCGCGCTGGGCGCGCGGGCCGGGCTCGAGACGGTGCTGATCAAGGGTGATGAAGCGCGCCTGACGTTCCGGCGCGATGCGACTCCCCGCCTCGCGGGGCTGCAAGTGGCGCTGGAAGCGGTGCAGTTCGAAGCGGATGTGCGGCGCGCGGTGCCGCTCTCCCTCAGGCTCCGCCGGCTTGGCGGAGAGTCGATCGGCCCCGGCCTGGTCCGGGCGCTCACCGCCGTTCTGCGGGACCATCAACGGTAAAACGAGAGAAAGAGGAAACGGATGCGACGTGCAAGTCTGCTGCTGTTGGTGCTCGGGGTGATGGGGTGCGGCGCGCTGCGGGATGCATTTTCGCCGCGGGCCGATGTGATCGCCCGCGCCAACGATCAGACGTTGAGTGTGGAGCGCGTCGCCGATTGGGCCGGCGGCAGCAAACAGGTGCCGCTCGAGGCGCTCGCGCTCAGCCGCCTGTCGCACGTGTGGGTCGACTACGCGCTGTTCGCGCAGGCGCTCGCGGCGGGTAAGGATCTCCGCGACTCCGCGACCGCGATGGCGACGATGTGGCCCGTCGTCTCCCAGCTGAAATGGGAGCGGTTTCATGACAAGCTCGTCGGGCAGGGAGACTTCTCGCCGCAGCAGGTCGATTCGGCCTACACCGCCGGCCAGGTGCGGATCTTCCAGCACATCCTGATTCAGGTTCCCCCCAATTCGACGCCCGACGTCGAGGCGCAAAAACGGCGCAAGGCAGAGCAGCTGCTGCCGCAGGCGCGCCGCGCGGGGCAGGGCTTCGGCCAGCTCGCCTCCCGAAACTCCGACGATCCCGGCTCCCGCACGCAGGGCGGCGCGCTCGGCGTCACGACGCGCGGGCAATTCGTCCCGGCGTTCGAGGACGCGGCCTGGCAGCTCAAGCCGGGCGAAGTGAGCCCGGTGGTGAAGAGCCCGTTCGGGTTTCACATCATTCGCCGGCCGCCGCTGAGCGAGGTCCGCGAGTCGTTCGCGAACGGAATTGCCGAGCGGCACGCGACAGTGACCGATTCGATCTATCTCGACAGTCTCTCGGTCAAGAAGAAGATCGAGCCGGTAGACCGCGCGCCGGACTATGTCCGCACCGCGCTGCTGGACCTCGAGGAGTCGCGCTCCTCCACGCGCAAACTGGTGGACTATCGCGGCGGCGCGCTGCGCGTGCGCGACCTGGTTCGCTGGCTGGCAGCGCTCGACCCGCAGGTGATGCAGGCGCTGCCCCAGGCCACGGACGATCAGATCAAGCAGTTCCTGAAGGCGATCGCGCAGCGCGACCTGTTGATCAAGCAGGCCGATTCCGCGCAGGTCACGCTCACGCCGGAGGACTGGCAGCAGATTCGCGCCGAGCACGACTCGGTGCTCATGACGCTCGGATCGATTCTGAATCTCTCGGCGCAGGCGCTGCATGATTCCGCGGCGACGACGGAAGAGCGCACCACTCTCGCGATGGCGCGCGTCAACGACTATCTGGGTCGCGTACTCCAGGGCCGCGCGCGGTTCTTCCCGGTTCCGCCGTTCCTGGGCGAGATGCTGCGGGAGCAGGGCACCTGGAGCGTGGACGAGGCGGGCGTGCGCCGCGCCATCGAGCGCGCGCAGGAGATCCGGCTGGCGAGCGATTCGACCCGCCCGGGCGCGAACGCGCCTCGCATGGCGCCCGCGCCCGGACCGGCACCGATCGACACGAGCCGGCGCGCGACGCCCGGAGCGGCGCGGAACTGATGCGACTCCTGATCGCAGTGCTCGCTACCTGCGCCGCGGGCGCGGCCGCGGCGCAGCAGCCCGTCGCGAGCCAGAGCCAGTCGATCGATCGAATCGTCGCGGTCGTCGGCACGCGGCCGATTCTCGCGTCGCAAATCGAAGAAGAGATCGTGCAGGCGCAGGCGCAGGGGCAGCAGATCCCCGCCGATTCCGCCGGCCGCATGACGATGCGGCGCCAGGTGCTCGACCGGCTGATCGAGCTCGAGCTGCTCGTGCAGCAGGCCCAGCGCGACACCTCGATCCGGGTGACCGATCAGGAAGTCCTCGACCAGGTCGAGCAGACCTATCAAAACGTTCGCAAGCAGTTTCGTTCCGAGAACGAGTTTCGCGATCAGATCAGGCAGGCGCGCTTCGGCTCCGTGGAGGAGTGGCGGCGCTGGCTGGCCGACCAGCAGCGGCGCGAGCTGTACGCGCAACGGCTGATCGAAGCGCAACGCCAGAAGGGGAAGCTGCGGCCGATTCCGCCGACCGAAGCGCAGATGCGCGAATTCTGGGACCAGAATCGCGCGCAGCAGCCCAAGCGTCCCGCCACCGTGTCCTTCCGCCAGATCGTGATCAAGCCGGCGCCCGATTCCGCGGCGCGGCACGCCGCGCTCGCGCTCGCAGAGTCGCTGGTGGTCGAGCTGCGCAAAGGCGCCGATTTCGCCACGGCGGCCAAGCGGTTCTCCGGCGACAGCGCCTCCGCCGCGCAGGGCGGCGAGCTGGGCTGGTTCCGGCGCGGCGTCATGGTGAAGGAGTTCGAGGACATGGCGTTCCGGCTGCGCCCGGGCGAGATCTCGCCCGTGGTCGAGACGTCGTTCGGCTTCCACATCATCAGGGTCGAGCGCACGCAGCCCGCCGAGATTCTGGCGCGGCACATCCTGATCATGCCGGAGATCAGCGCGGGACAGGTTGCGCTCGCGCGCCGGCTGGCCGATTCGCTGCACGGGATCCTGGCGCGCGACCCCAACCGGGCGATCGGCGCGACCTTCGATTCGCTCGCCAAGCGCTACGCCGACCCGCTCGAGCCGAAGATTGCAGAAGACGCGCCGCTGACCGAGCTGCCGCCCGAGTACCAGCAGCTGCTCACGAGCGACACGACACTCGGGCTGAAGCCCGTCGTGGCGGTGGGGGCCGAAACGCCGCGCCCCAAGTTCGTGGTGCTGGAGGTGACCGCACGTCACACCGCGGGTGATCTCACCTTCGACGACGTGAAGCTGCGAATCCGCCAGTCGCTCAGCGATCAATTGGCGATTCGGCACTACGTCGACCAGCTGAAGCGCCAGACCTACATCGACATCAGGCTCTAGCGTGAACGCTCCGCGCCCGCGACTGGCGGTGGCCGTCGGTGACCCGCGCGGGATCGGACCGGAGGTCGTGCAAAAGGCGCTGCGCCAACCGCTCGCCGCGGACGTGAAGATCGTGGGCAGCGGCGAATGGGGCGGCAAATCGCTGACCGACGGGCAGGCGGGGAAGCAGGCGGCGTCCGGTATCGAGACCGCGGCGGGGATGGCGCTGCGCGGCGAAGTCGACGCGATCGTGACCGGACCGGTTCACAAACTCGCGCTGCACGCGGCCGGCTACCGGTATCCCGGAGTCACCGAGTTCCTCGCGCACGTCGCGGGCGACGTACCCGTAGCCATGATGCTCGCGACCGGGCGTCTGCGCGTCGTGCTCGTGACCACGCACTACGCGCTGCGCGAAGCGATCGGGATGGTGTCGACGGAGCGCGTCGTCCAGGCGGGCCGGATCGCGATCGACTCGCTCCGGCAATGGTGGGGCATCACGGAGCCCCGCCTCGCCGTGTGCGCGATCAACCCCCATGCCGGTGAAGGCGGGCTGTTCGGCGACGAGGACGATCGGGTGCTGCAACCGGCCGCGGACGCACTCGGCGCCGCGGGCCCGTTGCCCGCGGATACGGTCTTCGTGCGCGCGCTGCGGGGAGAGTTCGACGCCGTGCTCGCGCCGTATCACGATGTCGGCATGACCGCCGTGAAGGTGTCGGGATTCGGCGCCGGGGTGAACGTCACGCTGGGCCTGCCGTTCATTCGCACGTCACCCGATCACGGCACCGCGTTCGATATCGCGGGGAAGGGTGTTGCCGACGCGGGATCGATGCGCGCCGCGATGGAGCTGGCGGTGCAGCTCGCGACCGCGCGGCGCGAAGCGACCGTCTAGCTCGTCGGCTCCGGCACCTGCTCGCCCGTGGACGGCCACACGCGCACGCGGCCGACGCGCCGGCCGTCCATCTCCAGGATTTCGAACGTCGCGCCCTGCAGGTTGACGCGGTCCCCCACCTTGGGCAGCCGGCCCAGCCGTCCGAACAGCAATCCCCCGATCGTCGTATAGTCGTCGTCGTCGAGATGCAGCTTCAGCAGCCGATTGACCTCGCTGATTTCCGTGCCGCCGGGCAGGATCGGCACGCCGGGGCCCGCGGCGGACGCGGCGGCAGGGCTCGCGGCCGGCGCCTGATCGTACTCGTCGTAGATCGGGCCCACGATTTCCTCGAGCAGGTCCTCCATCGTGACGAGCCCGGCGGTGCCGCCGAATTCGTCGAGCACGATCGCGAGGTGGACCTTCTGCCGCTTCATGTCGGCGAGCACGTCCTCCACTTCGCGCGTGCCGGGAACGAAGAACGCCGGACGCGCGATCTCCTGGACCGGTGCCTCGGAGCCGGTGAGCAGCCCGCGCAGGATCTCCTTGGCGTGGACGATGCCGACGACGTCGTCGAGCGATTCTCCGGTTACCGGGTAGCGGGACCGGCCGGCTGCGGCGACGCGGTCAGCGGCTTCGGCCAGTGACGCGCCCGCGGGCAACGCCACGATCTCCGTGCGCGGCGTCATCACCTCGCGCGCATTTTTTTCGCTGAACTCGAAGACCCCCTCGAGCATGCGCGCGTCGGCGGCACCGAGCCCGCCGGTCTTGCGGCTCTGCTCGACGAGCATCTTGAGCTCTTCCGGAGAGTGAACGCGCTCGTGCTCTGTCGGCGCGCGGGCGCCGAACAGCCGTAACACCGCGTTCGCTGTCCCGTTCAGGATCCAGATGAATGGGTTGGTCGCAATCGTGAAGATGATCAGCGGCTGGGCGACCCAGCGGCTTGTCTTCTCGGGATGCAGCAGGGCGAGGGCCTTGGGAGCCAGCTCACCGAGGACGATGTGCAGGACCGTGATGATGGCGAACGCGGTCGCCACCGCGACGCTCTCGGTCGCAATGACGTTGAGGGGCGCCGGAAGGCCGGCGAACAGGCTCTCGAGGGTACCCGCGAGCGCGGGCTTACCGATCCATCCGAGACCGAGGCTCGCGAGCGTGATGCCGAGTTGCGTCCCGGAGATGTACCGGTCGAGATGTTGCAAGGTGTGCTTGACGGCTTTCGCGCGCCGGTCGCCTCGCCGGACCATCGCATCGATCCGGGTTCGGCGGGACGCAACCAGCGCGAATTCCGCGGCGACAAAGAACGCATTCGCCGCGACCAGCACGACGACCGCCAGCAGGCGCCAACCGAGGCCGCTCACGTCCTAAAGGTATTATGTTTGGCACGAGGATACACTCGTGCTGCCCGCTGAAGCCCACTGCACCTACCGCGCTCCGCTCAACGTCGATACCCGGCGTCGCCTGACGCTCGCGTTCGCCATCACGCTGGTCGTCATGGCGGTCGAGCTGATCGGCAGCCTGCTGTCTGGCTCGCTCGCCCTGCTCGCCGACGCCGGTCACATGCTGGCGGACGGCGCCGCGCTCGCGATCGCGCTGTTCGCCTCCTGGATCGCGCAGCGGCCGGCCACGGCCCAGCGCTCGTTCGGATTCATGCGCCTCGAGATATTCGCGGCGCTGCTCAACGGCGCGGTGCTGATCGTCATCGCGATCGGCATCGGGGTCGAAGCGTGGCAGCGGCTGCGCGCCCCGCCGGCCGTGGACGGCGCGTTGCTCGCCGGGGTCGCGGCGATCGGGTTGATCGCCAACATCGTAGCGCTCGCGATCCTGCACCGGGGACACCAGCATTCGCTCAATCAGCGCGGCGCGTATCTCCACGTGCTCGGCGACCTGCTCGGATCGATCGGCGCGCTGCTCGCGGGCGCGATCGTCGTGGCGACGGGATGGACACTGGCCGACCCGTTGATCTCGGTGCTGATCGGCGGCCTGGTGCTCGTGAGCGCGTGGCGCCTGGTGAAGGAAAGCACCGATGTGCTGCTCGAGGCCACCCCGCGCCACATCGCGCTCTCCGATGTGCACGCGCGCATCGCCTCGGTGCCCGGCGTCGAGTCGGTCCACGACTTGCATCTCTGGACGGTGACGAGCGGTGTGGTGGCGATGAGCGGGCACCTGGTGGTCAAGAATCCCACCGATAACCAGCCGGTGTTGGAGGAGGTCCAGGGGCGCATGAGGGCTCTCGGGATCCATCATGTGACGGTGCAGATGGAGCGGGAGTCGATCTGTGACTGAATACGACGGTAAGGACGGTAGAGGACGGTAGAGGACGGTAGAAGACGGTAGAAGACGGTAGGTGTGACCTCTACCGTCCCCTGCCGTCCCTTACCGTCTTGTTTCAGTCCAGCCACCCTTTTATACTGCGCCCCTCAATTCCGGGACCACACAGGACCTAAGTCAGTGAAGATTCGCAACATCGCAATCATCGCCCACGTCGACCACGGGAAGACGACGCTGGTGGACCAGATGCTCCGCCAGGCGGGCGTGTTCCGTGCCAATCAACAGGTCGCGGAGCGCGTCATGGATTCCAATCCCCTCGAGCGCGAGCGCGGGATTACGATCCTGGCGAAGAACACTTCGGTTCGGTGGGGCGACACGAAGATCAATATCGTGGACACGCCGGGGCACGCCGACTTCGGCGGAGAAGTCGAGCGCATCCTGCGGATGGTCGACGGTTTCCTGCTGCTCGTGGATGCCGCCGAGGGGCCGATGCCGCAGACGCGGTTCGTCGCGGGAAAGGCGCTGGCGCTCGGACTCAAGCCGATCGTCCTGGTGAACAAGATCGATCGGCCCGACGCCGAGCCGATGCGCGTGCACGATGAAGTGCTCGAGCTGCTCATGGATCTCGACGCGTCGCACGAGCAGTTCAACTGCCCTTTCCTTTATACGTCGAGCCGCGCGGGCACCGCGACCCTCGCGCTCGATCAGGCTGGGGCGGACCTGAAGCCGCTGTTCGAAACGATCTTGACCACGATTCCCGCGCCCCGGGCGAATCCGGACGGACCGTTTCAGATGTTGATCTCGACGCTCGACTATTCGTCGTATCTGGGACGGATCGGGATCGGGCGAATCGAGCGGGGCCAGGTGCACGTAGGCGACACGGTAGCGTTGCTGCCGATCGGCGAGCCGGGTCCCGTGGGCGACGGCAAGTTCGAGCAGGCCAAAATCGTGAAGTTGTTCGCGTTCGAGGGCCTCGAGCGGGTGGAGCTCGAGACGGCGCAGGCGGGTGAGATCGTCGCCGTGGCGGGGCTCGCCGGTGTCGAAATCGGAAAGACGGTGACGGCGCCGGATCATCTCGACCGCCTTGCCGGCATCGCGGTCGAAGAGCCGACGATCTCGGTCGACGTCCTCGTGAACAACTCGCCGCTCGCGGGACGTGAAGGCAAGTTCGTGACGGGGCGGCAGCTGCGCGAGCGGTTGTATCGCGAGCTCGAGCGCAACGTCGCGCTCCGGGTCGAGGACACCGACAATCCGTACACGTTCACCGTGTCGGGACGCGGCGAGCTGCACCTCGGTATCCTGATGGAGACGATGCGGCGCGAGGGATACGAGTTCCAGGTGTCGCGGCCGCGCATCATTCCCCGGGAAGGGCCCAACGGGGAGCGGCTCGAGCCGTACGAGGAATTGATGATCGACGCCCCGGAGGGTTATGTCGGGGTGGTGATGGAAAAGCTCGGGCCGCGGCGGGCCACGATGCTGGACATGAAGAACCCCGGCCTGGGCATGGTGCGGATGCGATTCAAGATCCCGGCCCGCGGCCTGCTCGGGTATCGTTCGGAGTTCTTGACGGATACGCGGGGCACGGGGATCATCCACCACCGCTTCTATGAGTACGATTTGTGGGCCGGCCCCCTGTCGGGTCGGAACCGCGGGGTGATGGTGGCGGACCGGGAGGGGGTGGTCGTGGCGTACGCCCTCTTCAATTTGCAGGAGCGCGGGACGATGTTCGTACAGCCCGGCGATCCGGTGTACGAGGGGATGATCATCGCCGAGCATGTGCGGCCCGGTGATCTCGACGTGAACGCCACGAAGGAAAAGAAGTTGACGAACATGCGCACCACGGCTGCGGATGAGATGATTATCTTGGAGCCGCCACGCCAGATGACCTTGGAGCTGGCGCTGGAGTACATCGAAGACGACGAGCTGATCGAGGTGACGCCGGACTCGCTCAGGCTTCGTAAACGTCTGTTGGGCGCCACGGATAGGCGCAAGCTCGCCCGCAGCGAGAAGCGGGCGCTGGAAGAGTAGCAGGTCCCGAGTCGTTCGACATAACCTCAGCCGGAGGTGGGCAATGCTGGCCCGTGAGACGTCGATGGACTGGTCGCTCAAGCGCAGGAGCGACGACGTCGACGAGGAGTTCGGAGAATTCGAAGAGGACAAGGAACTCGACGAAGACTTCGATGATGAGCTGGACGAGGACGATCTCGACGACGACGACGTGGATGAGGACGACTACGACGATCTCGACGACGAGTTCGACGACGGGGACGAGGACGACTTCCGGCCCAAGAAGGGACCGAAGAGGGAGTGGGAGTAGCAGCGTGCGTCGTGCGTCGTGCGTCGTACGTGACGACGCATCACGCACGACGCACGGTAGTTCAGGGCCTGTAGCTCAGGTGGTTAGAGCGCACGCCTGATAAGCGTGAGGTCGGTAGTTCAACTCTACCCAGGCCCATTCTCCCGGAACGACGCCCCGGTGCAGCGATCGATCGCTGCACCGGGGCGTCGTTCCGGGAGAATGGGCCTGGGTAGAGTTGAACT
>DASSUS010000170.1:0-11182 GCA_035706765.1 Gemmatimonadales bacterium | reverse complement strand
GCGATCAGGTCATCGATCGCATGGTCCAGGAAGCGCTGCTCGAGCAGGAATACAAGCGGCTCGGCATCCGGGTGAGCGACGCGGAGATCATTGAAGCGGCGCGCACCTCGCCGCCGCCCCAGGTCATCCAGGACCCGCAGTTCCAGACCGACGGCCAGTTCGACAGCCGCAAGTGGGAAAGTTTCCTGCGGACCGCGGATCCCCAGGTGCTGGCGCAGATCGAGACGATTTATCGCGACGAAATTCCGCGGATCAAGCTGGCGCAGTACCTGACCAGCGACATCTACGTCTCCGATGCCAAGCTGTGGCGGATGTACCGCGATCAGCACGACTCGGTACGGATCGCCTCGCTCGCGGTCTGGCCGTACGCGCTCACCGACACGACTCCGGTGAGCGACCGCGAATTGTCGGCCTACATCTCGAAGCACAAGGACGATCCCACGCTGAATCGTCCGTCGGTTGCGTACGTGCGGTTCGTCGCCGTCTCGCGCGTGCCGAACGCGGCCGACAGCGCGGCGACAAAGGCGCGCGTCGCGCGCGTGCGCTCCGAGCTCGCGCGAGGCGTGAAATTCGACGACGTGGCGCGGCGTGAATCCGCCGACTCGGTGAGCGGTCAGCGCGGCGGCGATCTTGGCTGGATCAAGCGGAACGAACCGGGCTTCGACGATCAGTTCATGGCCGCCGTTCGCGCCCTGAAGCCGGGACAGACGTCCGCTCCGGTCGCGACCGAATTCGGCTACCACATCATTCGCGTGGACCAGGCCAGGGGCGACTCGCTCAAGGTCCGGCACATCCTGATCCCCGTCGAGCTCCAGGGCGCGCATCTCGAAGAAGTCGAGTCTCGCGCCGACACGCTGGAGCGTCAGGCCGCCGAGCGGACCGGACCGTACGTGCTCGACAGCGCCGCGAAGCGGCTCGGCATCACGGTTTCCCCGTCCTACCAGGTCACGGAAGGCCAGCGCTTCAACATCGGCCGCTACGTGATTCCGGACGTGAGCGTTTGGGCGTTTGAGGCGCCGATCGGCGAGACGAGCCCGGTGATCGAGGGACAGCGCGGGTTCTACGTGTTCCAGCTCGATTCCGTGGCCGAGGGCGGCGTGCCGCCGCTCGAGGAGATCCGCGGCAAGGTCACGGCCCTGGTTCGGCTGGAGCGGCAAAACGCGCTGGCCCAGCGCCGGGCCGATTCGCTGCTCGCCGTTTTGAAGGACGCGCCGGACCTCCAGGCCGCCGCCACCGCACGCGGGCTCTCGGTCGAGCGCATCGGGCCGTTCACGCGGCTCCGGCCCCAAGGCTACCTCGCCGGCCAGCCGGTGGTGATCGGCGCGGCGTTCGGTCTGCGGGTGGGTGAGCGCAGCGGCGTGGTGAAGGGCGACAACGGCTACTTCATCATCGAGTCCCAGGCGCGCAAGCTCGCCGACTCGACCGCCTGGCTCGCGCAGCGCGACCAGCAGCGCGCGCAGCTGCGCCAGGCGCTACAGCAGGCGCGGATTCAGCAGTATTTGGAAGGGGTTCGCGCCAAGGCGAAGATCACCGATCGCCGCAAGGATCTGTTCCGGGCGCAGGCAGACGCCGAAGAAACCGCCGGCCTGTAACGCTACTCCACCAACCGTTTTGGTGTCGCATCCCGTACCGGAGGACGCTCGTCCTCCGGTCGGTTGATGCTGTCCTGCGCGTCCGACAGCGCGCGCTTGAACTCGCGCAGTCCCTTGCCGACCGCTCGCCCGGCGTCCGGCAGCCGGTTGGCGCCGAACACGAGCAGCACGATCAGCAACAAAATCAGGATTTCACTGCCGCTCAGATTTCCGAATCCCATTTTCCAACCCTACTGATTCAACCGTTTCGGCGCTCCGCCGCTGACGTTGGCGCCTGACGCCGGGGGCAGCGCGGCATCGCTGTTCGCCGGCTCCTGCGGTTCCTCCGTCTTCAACCCGCGCTTGAACTCCTTGATCCCTTTCCCGATCGACGCGCCGATCTCGGGAATGCGCTTGGCGCCGAAGAACAACACCAGAATCAGCAGCAGGATCGCGATCTCGGTGAAGCCCAGATTGGGAAGCATTAGTGCGCCTTTCTAGAAGAGCGAGCGGGCGACGAGATACGCGACCACCACGCCGACCACGGCGAGGAGCGAGACGTCCAGCCCGATGGGTCCCAGCGTAATCGACATCACCAGTAGATCCATGTGAATCGGTCCGATCGTCGGCGTGACCGACCACGTGAACACTTCCTTCGCGGGCCCCTGCGGCAGGAATCGCCGCAGAAACGCGTGCAGCAGGCCGCCCAGCACGAAACCTACGGCCAGGACGGTCAGATAGAAGAGGGGGCGGCGCGGGCCTGGAGGCAAGGTGTTAGCTCCGTCGTTCCACTGCGTAAGCGATGCTGCCCTGCAGCGCGTCGCGCGCCGGCGAGGGCGGCAGCACGTCGAGCTCCGCTTCCGCCCGCTGGGCCAGGTCGAGCGCCCGCTGGCGGGCCGTTTCGAGCCCGCCCGCGCTCTCCACCAGCCGGATCACCTCGGCGACCAGATCGTCACCGGGCTCGGTCGTCTCCATCAGCTCCGCCACCACCCGGCGGCCTTCCGCCGGCATCCGCTCCAGCGCCGCGATCAACGGCAAGGTCACCTTGTGCTCGCGCAAATCGAGGCCCGACGGCTTCCCCGTCACGGCCTCGGGCTCGGTGTAGTCGAGCAGGTCGTCGGTGATCTGAAAGGCCATGCCGAGCAGCATGCCGAAGCGCGCGAGCGCCTGCCGGATGGCCGGCGCCACGGTCAGCGCGCCGACCTCGCACGCCCCGGAAAGCAGCGACGCCGTTTTGGCCCGGATCAGCTGATCGTACGCCCCTTCGCCGTAGGCGAGCTTGTCGTGCGCCTCGAGCTGCCGCATCTCCCCCACGGTCATCTCGTTCGTCACGCGCGCCAGCACGCGCAGCGCTTCGTGGTCCTCCAGGCGCACCAGCTCGATGATCGCGCGCGAGTACAGATAATCGCCCATGATCACGGCAATCTGATGCGAGAACAGCGCGTTGATCGTCGGGAGCCCGCGGCGCAGCACCGAGTGATCGACCGAATCGTCGTGCACGAGTGTCGCCAGGTGGATCAGCTCGACCACGGCGGCGAGCGTCACGGCGCGCGGGTCGCGCGAGCCGGAGGCCTGGTGACTGAGCAGCAGCAGCGTGGGCCGGAACAGCTTCCCTTTCATCTGCAGCAGATGCTCGTTCACTTCACTCACGATCGGAAAATCGGCGGCGATCACGCGCCGCAGCTCGGCCACCACCTGCTCCAACTCCGCGGCCACCGGGCGCTGCACATCGCCGAGGGTGACGCGAACAACCTGGTGAGTCACGCTATTTCGCTTTCGCCAGCGCCTTCACGCGCTGTTCTGCATCGAGGAACCGAATGTCGACGGCGAACACGCGGCCGTAGAGGTCGCGCGCGTCCGCCTTCTTGCCCTGCTGTTCCAGCGCGCGGCCGAGCCAGTAGAGAATGCCGAGCCGCTCCTGATCGCCCGAGGCGGGCAGGTCCAGCCCGCGCCGCAGGATCGATTCCGCCACACCGTACGCGCCCTTCTCGAAGAAACAGATTCCGAGCATTTCCGACGTGCGCAGCTTGCCCTCGGGCGCGCGCAACGCCTTTTGCAGCTCGGCGATCGCTTCGTCGAGCAAGCCCATCTCCTTGAACGCGACGCCGAGATCGTAGTGCGACTGGAAATCGGCCTCGTCGATATTCTCGTCGATGCCCTGCTTGAAGCGCGCGAGCATTTCCTGAAAGTCCTGCTCTTCGTCGCCCGTCGGCTCTTCATCCTCGACGCGCAAGCGCGTGTCCTTTTGGGGCGCGTCGTCGTCTTCATTCAACATCGAGCCCAGGTCGATGAAGTCGCCGTCCAAGGAGGCTTCGTCGCGAACCTTCATCCTGGCGTCCTTCGCCTTGACCTTGCCCTCGGGTTTGCCGGGGGCGGGCTGAGGCGCGACGGACGGCGCGAGCATCGAGAGCGCGGCCTTCGCGCGCTCGTTCCTCGGATCGTGCTCCGCCACCCGCGCGTAGACGGCGCGCGCCTTCTCGGGGAGATCGGAGCGCAGTAGCGCGTCGGCGAGCTCCAGGTAGGCATCGACCAGCCTGGGCTTGTCCCCGGCCTTGAACGCAAACTCTACCGCCTTCTGGCGGTGGCGGACGCTGTTGGGATCGAGGCGCAGCACCTCGTCGACGAGGTCTCGCGCCTGATTGAGCCGCCCATGGTTCTCGTAGCCCGACGTCGCGAGGTCGAGCTCTTCAATGCCGCGCGCGCGATCGCCCTGTTCGATCAGTGCTTCCCCGAGCGATTGATGCGCTTCGGGATCGTCGGGGTTGTCGGCGACGCGCGACTCCAGCTCTTCGATGCTGGGCGCCGACGGGGTCTGCTCGATATTCGAGAACACGAGCGAGCCGGCACCCTGATCGCTGCTCGTATTGATCTCATCCACGCCGAGGTCGATGAATCCGGAGCGTCGGCTCCCGGTGATCGAGGTGTCGTCTTCGGTTTGGACGAAGCCCGCCTGTTTGCCGCCCGTCCTGGGCGAGTCGTCGAGCGCCAGCGGCTCGTCATCGACGTCGTGCCCCGCGTCGGTCGTCGCCGTTTCGAAATCGGGCTCGAGCTCGAGCGGCGGCACCTCCACCACGGTCTTGCGCTTCTCCGGGTCCGGACGTTTCGGAACGACGGGTTTTACGCGCGGAGACTCGGGAACGGCCGCGGCCGGCTTCTTGAACGCCGGCGGTTTCTTGCTGTCGGGTTTCTTCGGCGTCGAAACCGCCCCCTCGAACACGAGATCGGCATCATCGAGGCCGGAAATTTCCTCGGGCTCCGGCTCGGGTGCGATTTCGGGCGTCGTGGTTTCGAGCTCCGGTAGCGCCTCGAGCTCGATGTCGGACGGGTTCACGTCCTCGCGAATCGACGGCGTCTGCGCGCCCGACGCCGCGACCTGCCCAAAGTCAGCGTGCGTAGTCTCCAGCCCTTCCAGCATGCTCCCGCCGGACGCTCCCGGAGCTTCATCGACCAGGCTCGTGGACTCGATCTCGAGCGACTCGTCGGGCTCCGGCTGCACGTCCTCCACCAGCCGCTCGGCGACCGGCGGGGGGGCGGGGGCGGGGGCGCGTGCGGCTGGCGGCGTCGGCGGCTGTGGCGCTGCCGGCTTCGGACCCTTGGGCGCGCGCGGCTCGTCCAGGTCGAGGAAGACGAGACTCGATGTCTTGCGCTTGCCCGATTTCGAGACGTCTTCGCGCTCTTCCCCGCCGGGCTTGGGCGGAGGGGGCGGCGTGGCGCGCGCGGTCGAGGCACGCTTCCCGGGATCGGGACCGTACATCTTGAGATGCTCGGAAAGCATGGCGCGCAGGTTCTCGCTTTCCGGCGACATGTCGGTGAATTCCTTCAGCGCGGCGAACGCGTGCTCGACCTTACCCGCCTTCTGCATCCGCTCGGCGTATTCAACGAAGTTCTGCTTGGCTTCCGCGATGAAGCCCTTGGCGGCGTACAGCTTGGCCAGCTTCAGGTAGGTCGACTGCCGCGCGGGTGCGTTGCGCAGCACCTTGTTACACATCGCGATCGCGTTGTTGTGGAATCCCAGCTCGGCGTACTTGTCGACGGCGCGATCGTAGTAGTCGGCCGCTTGCGCGGGGTCCTTCAGCTTGATGTAGAGATCGCCGACCCGGTTGTAGAGCGAGAGGTCGGCGTTCGCATCGCCTTCGGATTCCTGGGTTTCGAGTGCCTCGACCCAGATCTCGACGGCTTTGCGGGGGTCCTTCGCCTCGAGACCCTTGGCCTTATCGACGAGTTGCTTGAGTTTCGACATTGCAGCACTAAGATACCGGGGGCTATAGGGCCGGACAAGCCGAACCTGCTGTCCAGACGGAGCTTACGACTTCTCCCCCCATCCAATACGCGACCTCCCGCCAGTCCCCTACGGCGGCGACAACCAGGTCCGCGACGTACCCCGGCGCGATCTGCCCGCGCTCGTGCGCCAGGCCTAGCGCCGCGGCGGCGTTGATCGTCACCGCCGTCACAACTTCGGCGTGACGAAGGCCGAGTTGTGAGACTCCGAGCGTCATGACCAGCGGCAGGCTCGGCGTCGGCGACGTTCCAGGGTTGAAGTCGCTGGCCAGAGCCACGGCGGCTCCCGCGTCGATGAGCCGGCGCGCCGGCGCCTGGCCGCGCTTGCCGAGAAACACCATCGTGGCAGGGAGCAGCACGGCGACCGTCTCGCTCGCGGCCAGCGCTTTGATTCCCGCATCCGAAATCGCGGCGAGGTGATCGGCCGATATGGCGCCGAGCTCCGCCGCGAGCTCCGCGCCCCCGGATCCCTCGAGCTCATCCGCGTGCAATTTGACCTTGAGGCCGTGACGGGCGGCCGCGATTAGGACCCGCCGGCTCTCGGCGGTCGTGAACACGCCCGGCTCGCAGAAGATGTCACAGGCGGCGGCGAGTTTTTCCCGCGCGACCGTCGGAATCATCTCCTCACACAGCAGTCGTACGTACTCGTCGCGCTTGCCGCGATATTCGGGCGGCACCTCGTGCGCTCCCAGGAAGGTCGGCATCAGCGTGGCGGGGAGCTCGGCCGCGAGCTTTCGGATTACGCGCAGCTGTTTGAGCTCGGCTTCGAGCTCGAGCCCGTATCCCGATTTTACTTCGATGGTGGTCGCGCCATGCGCCAGCAGGACGCGGAGTCGCGCGCGCGTGAGCGACTCGAGCTCTGTTTCGGAGCGCTCGCGCACGTCGCGCACCGATTGCAGGATTCCGCCTCCCGCCGCGGCGATCGCCTTGTAGTCGACGCCGAGCGCGCGGCGCTCGTGATCGTCGAGCCGCGGCGCGCCGAACACCGCGTGGGTATGGGCGTCGATGAAACCGGGGAAGATCACGCCGCTGACTTCCGTCACATGATCCGCCGGCGGCGCGTCCCGGCGCGGACCCACCCAGGCGATGCGCTCGCCGTCGATCAGGACCGCGGCGTCGCGCAGGATCTCGAGCGTCGCCATTTCGCGGCCGCGGCGCGCGCGCGCCGGCCCGCGGCCCGTGACGACCTGCGCGGCGCCGGTGAGCAGCGTCTTCAGTCGCGATCCTCGTTCATCGGCAGGCGAATATGCTCCCGCCGCGCGGTCGCGATTGCTTCCGGATAGCCCGCGTCGGCGTGTCGCGCGACGCCGATTCCGGGATCGTTGGTAAGCACGCGCTCGAGTCGCCTCGCGGCGGCGGGCGTCCCGTCGGCCACGATCACCTGCCCCGCGTGCAACGAGTTGCCGACGCCGACCCCGCCGCCGTGATGGAACGACACCCACGAAGCGCCGGACGCGGTGTTCAGCAGCGCGTTGAGAACGGCCCAGTCGGCGATTGCGTCGGAGCCGTCGAGCATCGCCTCCGTTTCACGAAACGGTGAGGCAACGGAGCCGGTGTCGAGATGATCCCGTCCGATGACGATCGGCGCCGACAATTCGCCCCGGCGCACCAGCTCGTTCAGCGCCAGGCCGAACCGCGCGCGCTCACCCTGACCGAGCCAGCAGATCCGCGCGGGCAGTCCCTGAAACGCGACGCGTTCCTGGGCGAGCGTGATCCAGCGACGAAGATGCGTGTTTTCCGGGAACAGCTCGAGCACGAGGCGATCGGTCCGGTGCAGGTCCAGGGGGTCGCCTGAGAGCGCGACCCAGCGGAACGGGCCCTTCCCCTCGCAGAACAACGGCCGGATGTATTCCGGAACGAAGCCGGGAATGTCGAACGCGCTCTGCACGCCCGCGTCCCGCGCCTCGGTCCGGATGTTGTTGCCGTAATCGAATGTGACCGCCCCGCGCTGCTTGAACTCGAGCATCGCGGAGACGTGCTGCACGATGCTCGTGCGGGCGCGTTGCACGTAGTCGGCGGGAGATTTCCGCCGCAGCTGGGCCGCTTCGTCGACGTCGAAGCCCGCGGGGATATAGCCGTTGAGGGGATCGTGCGCCGACGTCTGATCGGTGACCACATCCGGTTGGAAGTCCCGTCGCACCAGCGCCGGCAGGACTTCCGAGCAGTTGCCCACGAGTCCCACCGACAACGGCGCGCCACGACGCTTCGCGTCTTCACACCAGGCGATCGCCTCGTCCAGCGACGTGGTCGACTTGTCGAGATAGCGCGTCTCGAGCCGCCGCCGCACGCGCGCGGGATCGACCTCGACGGCGAGACAGATTCCTTCGTTCATCGTGGCGGCGAGCGGCTGCGCTCCGCCCATTCCGCCCAGTCCACCGGTCAGGATCACGCGGCCGCGCAGCGACCCGTTGAACCGCGTTCGCGCCACGGCGCCGAATGTCTCGTAGGTCCCCTGGAGAATGCCCTGGGTCCCGATGTAGATCCACGAGCCGGCCGTCATCTGGCCGTACATGATCAGGCCGCGGCGCTCGAGATCGCGGAAGACGTCCCAGGTGGCGAACCGGCCGACGAGGTTCGCGTTCGCGATGAGCACGCGCGGCGCATCGGCGTGCGTCGTGAATACTCCGACCGGCTTGCCCGATTGCACCAGCAGCGTCTCTTCGTCGCCGAGCGCGCGCAGGACCCGCACGATCGCCTCGAACGATTCCCAGTCCCGCGCCGCTTTCCCGGTTCCGCCGTACACCACGAGATCCTGCGGACGCTCGGCGACCTCGGGATCCAGGTTGTTCATCAGCATGCGCAGCGCGGCCTCCTGCACCCAGCCTTTGCACGACTTCGTGGCACCGCGCGGCGCCCGAACGATCACGCGAACGCCCCAGCGCGAATCCGGCTCGCGATCTGTTCGATGTCTTTCGTGAGCGGCCGGTCCCCGGTGAGCGCCGGGGATTCGCTGCGCACGGCGGCATAGAGGCGCGCCACGGCCGTGGATGGCCGCAGCGGCTTGAGAAACTCGAGCCCCTGGGCGCCGGCCAGCAGCTCGATCGCCACGATGCGCTCGGCATTCGCGAGAATCCGCCCTGCTTTCCACGCCGCGCTCATCCCCATCGGCACGACGTCCTCCTGATTCCCCTCGGTGGGCACCGACTGCACGCTCGCCGGCGTCGCGAGCACGCGGCAATCGGCGACGAGCGCCGCGGCGGCGATCTGCGCCGTCATGAAGCCGGACTCGAGCCCCGGCTCGCGGGCGAGGAAGGCGGGGAGACCCGAGGACAGATCGGGGTTCACTACACGCTCCAGACGGCGTTCGGCGATGCCGGCGAGCGTCGTGAGGGCGATCCCGATCACGTCGAGCGCCAGCGCGATCGGCTGGCCGTGGAAGTTCCCGCCCGACAGCACGTCGTCCCCGAACACGAGCGGATTGTCGGTCGCCGCATTCAGCTCCGTCGCCACGAGTCGTTCGGCGAACGCGAGGCCTTCACCCACGGCGCCGAGTACTTGGGGCGTGCAGCGCAGCGAGTAGGCGTCCTGGACGCGCGGATCGTTCTCACGGTGCGACTCGCGGATCTCGCTGCCCGCGAGCAGGTCGCGCAGCACGGCGGCGGAGCGCTGCTGCCAGGCATGCGGACGCGCATCATGGATCCGCGCGTCGAACGGATCGGGTGAGCCGCGCACCGCCTCGAGGCTCATGGCGGCGGCCCCGTGCGCGGAGCGCCAGAGGGTCCACGCGTCGGTGACCAGGAGCGCCGCGAGCCCGGTCTGCGCCTGCGTCCCGTTCACGAACGCGAGCCCTTCCTTCGCTTCGAGCGTGATCGGTTTGGAGACCCGGACGTCGCCCTCGCCGATCATCGCCAACGCGAGGTGCGAGAGCGGCGCGAGATCGCCCGACGCGCCGACGCTCCCCTGCGACGGCACGGTCGGGTGAATCCTGGCATTCAGCATTTCCACCAGCAGCTCGGGGAGAACGGGGCGGACACCGCTCGTTCCTCGGGCCAGCACGTTGGCCCGCAGCAGCATCATCGCCCGCACGGCATCCTGCGGCAACGGCTCGCCCACGCCGGAGGCGTGGCTGCGGATGAGATTCAATTGCAGCTGGCGCGCCTGCTCCGCTGGAATCCGGACGTGCGCGAGCTTTCCGAAGCCCGTATTCACGCCGTAAATCGTCTGGCCCTGCTCCACGGCGGTCTCGACCGCGCGGCGCGACTTGCGCACGCGCTCCAGCGCCCCGGGGTCCAGCGCCACAGGCGCGTTGCCCCGCGCGACGGCGACGACGTCGGCTATCGACAGAGAATGGCCATCGAGCGTCACGGCACCGGAGGTGGAGGGCGGCATGGGATGAAAAGCTAAAGCGCCGGAGTGGCAATTGACCACTCCGGCGCTGAGCGATGCGAATAACCCTTATTTGGAGCCTGTAACCCCGGTGCCAGTCGCCATGGCTGTCGACTGCCCGGCTCGAATCTGCAGCTCCGGATTACCCACATCGGTCTGGAAGCTCCAATCGAAGATCACGTAGTCGCGTCCGGCATGCGTGATCCGCAGGGCGCCATACCGCAGAGACGTCCCTTCGACGATCTCGAACACATACGCATAGCCGGGAACCGCCTGAATCATGCTCCGGGCGTAGCCCGTCTCCGGCGCGAAATCGATCGACGTCAGATCGGCCACGGGCGACGTGCTGTAGAGCCGCATCCGCGTTCCCGCGAATTCGGGCACGAGCCAGAGCGTCGAGTCGGCTTCGCGATGCACCCAGAAGTCGATGCTGGTCAGATTGCCATCCTGGATCCGACCGAGCTCGCTCGACTGGCCGCGACCGTCGCCATTCAGGTCCTGCCAGAACCGGAAGCCCGACTGGGTCTGATTCTCTTCGTAGGCCCAGACCAGGGTATTCCGGGCGTCGGGACGCGGCGTGTCCTGACGCAGCGGCGACCACAGGCTTTCGTATCCTTCCCGGCTCACCGCCGACACGCCGAAGCAGCGCGGTACACCGTTCGACATGGCGCTGGCCAGGAATTCCGGCGCGATCGTCGTGCCTTCGAGCAGCCAGTCCATGCCGCACAGGCCGGTATCGAGGTTGTAATCGGTGCTGTAGATCCGGTACAGCTTGAACCGGCTCGGGTCGCTGGCGTAGCTCGTGTCGTCCCATTGGAGGTGGATCGAGCTGTTCAGCGAAATCGATGTGAGCCAGTCGGGCGAAACGAGCTGCAACCGCTCGTCAACGGTGATGACGTTGCTGCCGTCCCCCTCCACGCCGCGGTCGCTGACGGCCGTGACGAAGTACTGGAGATGCGGCACGCCGTTGTCGTGGAACGTGTTCGAGGTGGTCTCGCCGCGCAGAC
>DASSUS010000169.1:0-17286 GCA_035706765.1 Gemmatimonadales bacterium | reverse complement strand
CGCGTCGGCGATTCGCCGATCATCGGCGCCGGCCAGTATTGCGACAACGAGGTGGGAGCCGCGGGATCGACCGGGCGGGGCGAATCCAACATCAAGGTCTGCGGCGGTTTCCTCACGGTGGAGCACATGCGCCGCGGAATGAAGCCGACCGATGCCTGCCTCGAGACGTTGAAGCGCGTCGTCGCCGCCACGGAGCCGCGACTGCTCGACGAGCGCGGCCGGCCGAAGTTCAGCCTGAACTTCTACGCGGTGAACAAGCGCGGAGAGTTCGGCGCGGCGTCGATGTACCCGAGCCGCTACGCCGCCCACGACGGGAACGAAGCCAAGATCCGCGATACGGCCTACCTATTCGCGCGTTCCTGAGGCTCGCGCTGCTGCTGGTGCTGATTCCCCTCCCTGCGCTAGAGGCGCAAGGAGAGGGAGAATCGGACCCGCGCAAGAACTGGGTCGATCACCTCTATCCCTTCTTCTATTACAGCTCGATCGACGGGTTCTGGTTCGCCGGGCACTACGACTGGTCGAGCCCCATGGGCTTCGTCGATCGGCCCGAGCCGAACTTCGGCCGGCTGGCGCTGGACGTGGGCGCGAGCACGCAGGGGAGCTACGCAATCACATTCGACGGCCAGGTGCCGGCCTACTGGGACGGCTGGCGCCTCGGTTTGACGCTCACGCTGGCTCGCGCCAATCGCTTCGGTTACTACGGCCAGGGCAACAACACCCATTTCGACTCGGACAGCACGGCGGGGCGCTCGTACTTCTACCGGGTGAGCCGCCAGAGCATCGGCGCGCGCGCCACGCTGCAGCGCCGCGTCGCGGGGCCGATGCGGGTCCTGTTCGGCGCCACGATCGATCGCACCGACTTCCGCGACCTGCCGGGCGAAAGCGTGTTCCAGCGCGATCGCGTCGCGGGCACGATCGGACCCGACGACGATCCGTTCAGCGACGCGGTCGCGCGCACCGGCGTCGTGTTCGATACGCGCGACCTCGAAGTCGACCCGCATCGCGGCATCTATGCCGAGGCGCTGTTCGGCGCCGGACGCGGCTACTCGCGGACGACCGGACAGGTGCGCCTGTACCTGCATCCGCTGGAGCGTCTCGTGCTGGCGGCGCGGCTCGGCGCCGAGGGGATGTCGGGAACGCCGCCGCTCGCGGTGCAGCTCACGATGGAGTCGAGCGATGGTCCGATCGTGGGACTGGGCGGCGCGCGCTCGCTGCGCGGCTATCACGACGGGCGGTTCGTCGGGCCGGGGAAGCTGATCGGGAGTGTGGAAGCGCGCTACGGTTTGATCTGGGCGCCGCGGCTGCTCGAGGTGAAGCTGTTCGCGTTTTACGACGCGGGCCGCGTGTTCGGCCGGGGGGAATCGGTGCGGCTCACCCGCCACGGCCTGCACGCGGCGCTGGGCGGAGGCGTCGCGGTCTCGATGATGCGCAACACGCTGTTCACGCTGTCGGGCGGGAAAGGGACCGAAGGGGCGGAAGTCGCCTTCTCGAGCTCCTGGAGCTACTGAACTTCCTGAATCAGCACTCCCCGCTGTTTGAGCTCATCGACATACGGCTGAAACGGAACGGCCTCATCGGGCGTGAACACGCCGGCTGAGGCGATGCGGCCGTCCGCCTGCATCAGCCCGGTGATAGCGAGCGAATAGCCGGTGGTCCGCATCATCGCGCTGATTCCGGTCGACTCGTCGAAATAATCGAGCAGCTGCCAGGCCACGCGCGCCCCGTTCTTCCCCGTCACCTCGACCCGCAGCGCCACCAGATCGCGGCCGTTGGGCTTCGTGAGCTGCGGAGACACGGCGGCGATGAATGCGTCGCGCGGCACGATCTCGACGCCGCGCACGCGCACCGGGTCGAGCGAGAGCAGTCCCATTTCACGAATCGGGCGCATGATCGCGACGTGGCCCGGATAGCGCAGCGTCTTGTATTCCATCGTGCGCACGCGGCCGCTGTAGGCCCAGGGCATAGTCGAGATCCCGCCGCCCGTGTGGAACGCCTCGAGCGTCCCGACCGGATCGGGGAATTGCACGTCCTCGAGCTCCGACAGCGCGTCCACGCGCTCCGGCTTGCCCTCGCGCAGTACCCACGACGGGGTCGTGTAGTAGTCGAGCGCGCCCTCGAGCGAGTAGACGATCTGGTAGTTGAGCGGTGGCTCGGGGTTCTGCGGCAGACCGCCGACGTAGATCCGGACCGACTCGGCGTCGCCGACGCGGCGGATCCCTTCGGCCGCGATGATGTTGACCATGCCGGGCGCGAGACCGCAGTCGGGGATCACGGAGACGCCCTTCTTTTTCGCGGCCCTGTGCAGCGTCTTCTGTTTCTGGACGATTTCGGTGTTGCCGCCCAGATCGGCGTAATGCAGCCCGCTGGCGACGGCCACTTTGGCCACTGGATAGTTGAAGTAGTAGGGGAGCGCGTTCATGACGGCATCGTGGCCGCGCATGAGCTTGCGCAGCGCGGCGACCTTCTTGGCATCGAGCCGCGCGGTCTTGAGCTTCTTGCTCTTCTGCTTTTTCAGGAAGGCGGGCAAACGCTCGGGATGAATGTCCGCCAGCGTCACGCGCTCGACTTCAGGACGCCGCAGCAGGTCGTATGCACAGGCACAACCCTGTAGCCCGGCACCCAAAACGAGCATGCGCATTGCTTCCGCCTCCAAAGGATTTTCGTGGGGGATGAAACGGCCGGAAAGCTAGTAGATTCGCCACCGTGACGCACCCCTCACCTGCTCCCACTCCCGCCCCGGCCTCCAAGTCGGGGATGGCCGATCTCACGCGCCAGCGCCTGATTCGGGCGGCTCTCGAGCTGTTTACCACCAAGGGCTATCACGTGACGACCACCGCGCAGATCGCCAAGAAAGCCGGGGTCGCCGAGGGGACGATCTACAAGCACTTCTCGAGCAAGCAGCACCTCGTGAACGAGCTGTATCGCGCGGCGCAGCGCTGGGCGTTACGCATCGTTCAGGAGACGGCGCGTGATCCGGAGCCGGGGACGGCGCGGGCCCGGCTCTCGGCGGTCGCGCACGCGCTGGTCGAGGGCGCGGTCCAGGAGGCCGCGATCGTCAAGCTCGGCCTGCTCGATCAGCTGTCGCCGGTGCTGGACGACGAGAGCCGCAAGACGGAGCGTGACTTCCGGACCGCGCTCGAGCGCATCATCGCCGAGGGCAAGGCCCAGGGGAGCGTGCGCACGGGGGCGGTCGAGGTGTGGTCGGGCGTGTGGCTCGCGACGCTGAGTCACGCTCTCGCAAAGATTGCTGACGGGCTGTGGAAGCCGGCCGATGCGAGTGTTCGACTCGTCATCGAAGCCGCCTGGCGCGCGATTTCCGCCTAAGCTCCTCGCTTCGCTCGGGGCAGGCCGTCCGCCCGTCGCAGTTCGAGAACTGCAATCTCCGGCGGCGCGAACACACGCAACGGGATTCCCACCGTCCCGATCCCACGACTCACATAGAGCTGGCTCGCGCCGTTCCGGAAGTGGCCCATCACGTATTTGGTGATGAGCCGGCCCGGCGACCATCCGATGACCGGAATGTAGAACTGCCCGCCGTGGATGTGCCCCGCGAGCGTGAGCGGAATGGAGCGCGGAGCCGCGCCGTCGAACGCGCCGGGGCGGTGCGCGAGCAGGATCCGGAATGCTTCATCTGACGGCGGCGTGCGGCGCAGCGCCGCGTCGAGATCGTCGTCCTGCGGATCGTCCGCGCGCCAGTTGCGCGGGTCGTCGATACCGATGAGCGCCAGCGCCGCCCCGCCCCGCTCGATGACGTGGCTCTCGTTGCGGATGAACACCTGCCCCGCGTCCTTCACGCCCCGGATCACCGCGTCCTGTCCCGTATAGCGATCGTGATTGCCCAGCACGGTCACGACGCCGAGCGGCGCGTGCAGGTCGCGGAAGGCGCGCACGTACTCGGGGATGAACGCCTGGGAGATGTCGATCATGTCGCCCGTCTGCAGAATCAGGTCGGCTCCGAGCGCGTTGGTCTGCGCGACGAGCTCGCGCATCTTGTCCTCGCGCATCAGGACGCCGGCATGAACGTCGGACAGATGCGCGATCCGGAGGCCGTCCAGCGGCTGAGGTAGATCGCGGAAAAAGAGCGTGCGGCGTGTGATCGCAGGTAACCGCTCGGCGGACCAGATGCCGTAGGCTGACAACCCGATCCCCGCGGCCCCGTAAGCGTATGTCGCTCTCACGAGGAACTGGCGACGGGAGAGCGAGGGGGATGTGGGAGGGGGGACGTGGGACGGGGCTGAGGGGGCACGCACGACGTACGCCGACCGACGCACGACATACACGAGGCCTTTGCCCACCAGATACAAGGCAACCAACCCACAGAAGATCCAGCCGAGAAACTGCCACGCGATGAACGGCGCGATGTAGGGAATGCGGCTGATCCCCCACAGGCTGCCGGAGAACATCCGCACCGCCACGATCGCCCACGGGATATTGAAGACGGTGAAGATGACGGCCAGCCAGAGGCGGGCGCGGGCGGGCAGGCGCTCGCGCAAGTAGAGGTACAGCAGCAGTTGGGGCGATGCGAACAGCAACAGATAGATTAGGGCCATGCCACCTCCACGTACGCCCTGGCTCGTGCTGTGGTTCCCGGCATTGCTCGCCGCGCAGCGTACGCCGGTTGCGCCCCCGCCCGATCGCCAGCTCGTCGCCGCCGGGATGTGGGCGGAAGCGCGCTACAACTATGCCTACTGGGACGCGGTGCGCGCGAATTGGGACTCGGCGTTCGCCACGATCGTGACCTACGCCACGCAGCGCCCGCAGCCGGGTGACGTCCCGTTCGTGCGCCGCCTGCGGCGCTGGGGCGCGCTGCTCAACGACGGACAATTCGAGATTCTGCCGCCGCCCCAGGTCGCGAGCCGCGTCGCGCGTCCGCCGCTCGCGCTGAAAAGCATCGAGCGCCGTCCCTTCATCATGGATTATGCGGTGAACGACGAGATGCGGGTCGCGCGTCCCGAGCGGCTCGCCGAGATCCTGGCCGTCCAGGGGATTCCCGTGGCGGACTGGATTCGCGATTCCGTGCTGCCCGAGATCGCCGCCGGCACCGAGCTGAGTCGCTGGGAACGCGCCGTCGCCCGAATGCTGGAAGGCGAGCGCGGGACCGCACTCCATCTGTTGCTGCGGCTGCCGGGCGGCGCCGAGCGCGGCGCGAGCGTGACGCGCAGCATTCCGATCACCGCGCGCTGGCCGCTCGAGCCGCCGGCGTTCGAGGCGGACACATTGCCCGACGGCGCGGTGTGGGTGCGGATCAATTCACTCGCCGATCCCGACGTGCCGGCGCGGCTCGCTCGCGCCCTCGGCGAAGCCGCGCGCGAGGGCCCGCGTCATCGCGGCCTGATCCTCGATCTGCGTGAGACGACGTGGACGGCGGGCGGACGCGAGCAGGGCTACGCGATACTCTCGCGCCTGATCCAGCGGCCCGCGCTCACCTCGCGCTGGCGCACGCCGCAGTACCGGCCGGCCTATCGCGGCGCCGACACGCCCGACTCCGCCGGCGCGTGGCTCCGGGCGCCCTCCGATACCATCTGGCCGCTGGCGCGGCGCGAGGGCGTGGCGTACACGGGCCCCGTGGCCGTGCTCGTGTCGGCGCGCACCGCGGGACCGGCGGAGGATTTCCTGGTCGCGTTCCGGGCGAGCGAGCGCGGGTCGATCATCGGCGAAACGTCGGGCGGCAGCACGGGCCAGACCGCGGTGCTGGCGCTGCCGGCGGGGTGGCGGCTGCGGGTCACCGTAACGCGCGATGCCTTCCCGGACGGACGCGAGTTCGCGCGGGAAGGCATCGAGCCCGACATCGCGGTGCCGGCGCGCGTCGACGGCGTTCTGGCGGGCCGCGACGCCGTGCTGGAGCGCGCGCGGGCCTATCTCACGGAGCTGGCGCGACGCTAGCTCTTCAGATTCGCGCGGAAGAAGCGGACGATGTCGCTCCACGCGCTGTCGGCGACTTCGGGCTTGTCGCGGCTGCGCAGGAAGCCGTGCCCCACGCCCGAGTAGATCTTGTACGAATAGTCTTTGCCGGCCGCCTTCATCGCGGCGGCCGCGTCGTTCAATCCCGCGTTGATGCGCGCGTCGTTCTCTCCGTACACGCCCAGACCTTTCGCGCGGATCCTCGCCATGTCCTCGGCGCGTGGAGCGGGGCCGTAGCACACCACGAACGCCTTGAGCTCGGGGGCGTTGGTGGCGTAGCGGAACGATTGGCCACCGCCCCAGCAGAACCCGATCACGCCGATCTCGCCCCGGCGCACCGCCTTCACGGTGTTGAGATAGGCGCGCGTCGCATCGAGGTCCATCGTGACGGTGTCGGGATTCAGGCCGGCGATCAATTTCCGCGCCGAATCCTGAGAGGCCGGCGTGCCGCCGCGGCGCGACAGGAGATCGGGCGCGATCGCGACGAAGCCGTCTTTCGCGAGCTGCTCGGTCGTCTGCTTGATGAAATCCGACATCCCGAAGATCTCATGGATCACGATGACCGCCGGCGCCGGGTTGGGGCGCTCGGGGTAGGCGAGGTAAGCGGTGATGGTGTCGTTACCGCTGGGGTATTTCACGTACTCGGAGTGGATATCGACAGGTCTACGAGGCTGGTGGAGGTTGGTGAAGGATGCTGGAGGAAAGGCGGCGATGAGCGCCACCGCGCCGGCGCTCAGCGAAACAACCTTCACCATCCTCCACCAACCTCCACCAGCCTTCAGAACGTTATTTGCCATAGCTCACCCTCCAAATTTTTCCACCCATATCGTCGCTGACCAGCAGAGAACCATCCGGAAGCACCAACAGACCTACGGGCCGGCCCCAGCGCGAGCCATCGGGCCGCTGCCAGCCGGTGACGAAGTCGTCCACTCCAGTCGCGCGGCGCCCGCTCGCGTCGACCTGCACGCGCACGACCTTGGCCCCGGTCGGGACTGTGCGATTCCACGATCCGTGCAGCGTCATGAACGCATCGCCGCGGTAATCGGCCGGGAACTGCGTCCCCGTGTAGAACGCGAGTCCGAGCGGCGCGGAATGGGCCTGGACGGTGATCACCGGCGGCTCGACCTGCGAGCAGTCGGCCGAGCCGTATTCAGGGTTCGGCTTGCCGGGCAGGTAGCACTTCGGCCAGCCGTAGTCTTTGCCGTCCTTGATGATGTTGACGTGCTCGGGAGGGAGGTCGTCGCCAAGGTTGTCGCGATCGTTGTTGTTGCCCCACAGCTCGCCCGTCGTCGGATGGAACGCCATGCCGACGGTGTTGCGCAGCCCCTTGGCGAACAGGCGCCCGCCGGAGCCGTCGCGATTGAAGACGGAGACCGCGGCGCGAAGCGAATCGCGCTCATCGCACAGATTGCACGACGAGCCTACGGAGAGATACAGCTTGCCGTCGGGGCCGAACAGAATCGTGCGTGTGGAATGTCCGCCCGCCGGAATGCCGGGGATCACCGTTACCGGCTCGGAGCGGCCGGGATCGAACCGGATCACGGAGCGCTCCTGGGCGACGTACATCGTGTCGCCGCGGAAGGCGATCCCGAACGGACCGTGCAGGCCGCGCGCGACGATGACGGTCGAGTCGGCCGCGCCGTCGTTGTTGCGGTCGGTGAGCTTGACGATCAGCCCCGACGCTGGCTGCGACGCATAGATCGCGTTGTCCGGACCGAGCGCGAGATAGCGCACGCCCTGGAGGCCCTGCGCAAACAGCGCGACCTTGAATCCGTCCGGCACGCGCAGCTGATCGTTGGACTGGCCCGCGGCGGGTTCGGCACTCCTGCAGGCGATGAACGCCAGCATCAGACTAGTTGCGGCTCGCATACACTCCCTCGAGGGCGCTCGCGCCCTCCGGCATCCTGTCGCGGCTCGCCAGCGCCTCGGCGGCCGCTCGCTCGACCTGCTCGGTGACCTCTTTTTCGGCTTCGGTGAGCTGCCTGGCCGCGATCCCTTCCTCTTTCAGGTATTCCTCGTACAAGCCCACGGGATCGCGCTTGCCCCATTTGGTAAACAGGTCGGCGGAAAACGTTTCCCGCGCCTCCCGCTCGTCGTGGGTTGCGTGGCCGCCCATGCGGAACGTTTCGGCGATGAGCAGCGCCGGCCCTTCCCCCTGGCGGCAGCGCGCCGCCGCGATCCTCGTGGCGGCATAGGCATCGAGCACGTTGTTACCGTCGAACACCGCCCCCCGGATGCCGTAGCTGCCGGGCCAGTCCCTGAAGTCGGCCGGGAGATGATGCTGCTCGAGCCGCGTGCCGAGCGCCACCTGGTTGTTCTCGATGATGAAGATTGCGGGGACGCGCTGCACCGCGGCGAAGTTCGTTCCTTCATGGGCCGCCGCGGTCTTGGTCGAGCCGTCGCCGACCCAGGTCAGCGCGACGCGCGGCTCGCGCTTGATCCTGAAAGTGAGCGCGATTCCCGCGATCACGGGGACCATGTCGCCGACGTGCGAGATCGGCTGCAGCACCCCGTAGCGCATCGAGCCCACGTGGAGATCGCGGCCGCCACTCGGCGAATCGGCGGTGGCCAGGTAGGCGCGCAGCATGTCGGCGATCGGCATGCCCATCTCGCAACACGCGGCGGCGTTGCGGATCATCGGCGCGACGATGTCGGTCCCACGCTCGAGGGCGTGAACCGGGCCTACCGTCGTGGCTTCTTCGCCGGTGCCGAGCCACGCCTTGGAGATGACGCCGGTGCGAACCCAGCGCTTGAGCTCGATATCGTGCAGGCGCGCGCGCAGCAGTCCCTTGTACAACGACAGCTTCGCGTCAGGTGTCAGCTGCGAGACGACCTCGGCGCGCTCGGAATCGGCCTCGATGGTCGCGCGAAACGCCTTGACCAGCTTGGGGTCGGGCTTCCAGTCGACGTATTCGGGCGGATCGAACGCGGGAAACCGCTTCACGGCACTCCGGCAGCGCTCCGGCCCAGGACCTGTCCATCGCGCTTGAACACTTTTCCATCCTTCATGACGAACTGCACGTTCTGGAGGATCTCGATGTTGTCGAGCGGGTTTCCCACGACCGCGACGATGTCGGCTCGTCTCCCGACGGCGATCGTACCAACTTCGCGCTCGAGGCCCAGCAGTGTCGCGCCGCTCGACGTCCCGGCGACGATCGCCTGCATCGGCGTCATCCCGTAGCGCACCATGAGCGCAAATTCGCGGGCGTTGGAGCCGTGGCGCATCACGCCCGCGTCGGTGCCGAGCGCGATCTTCACGCCGCCGTCGACGGCGAGCTTGAACGACGCGTGCATGCGCGGCGCGATCGCGAGCGCCTTCGCGGCGATCGGCGGCGGGAGCCGGCGGGCGGTGGCGAGCGATTCGACGGTGAATCCGGCGAGCAGCGTCGGCACGAGGAAGGTGCCCTTCTGCTTCATGAGCGCGACGGCTTCGGCGTCGAGGATCGAGCCGTGCTCGATCGACGCCACGCCGGCGCGCACCGCCGCCTTGATGCCCGCCGTGCCGTGCGCGTGGGCCGCGACGCGCCGGTCGAGCTGCGCGGCGGCCGTGACGATCGCGCGCATCTCTTCTTCGGTGTATTGCTGGACGCCGACCGAGTCGGTCAGCGACAGGACGCCGCCGGTCGCGCAGATCTTGATGACGTCGGCGCCGTATTTGACGGCGTAGCGCACCGCGTTCCTGCCCTCTTCGACGCCGTCGGCCACGCCCGCTTCAAGGCCGGCTTCCCTGCCGAGCGCCCAGGGTTGCAGGCCGTTGGTCCCGTCGCAGTGACCACCGCGGATCCCGAACGAGATCCCCGCCGCCACGATGCGCGGCCCCGGAATCCAGCCGGCATCGATCGCGTTGCGCAGCGCCACGTCGCCGAAGTTGCCGCTGCCCACGACGCGCACGGTGGTGAAGCCGGCCTCGAGCGTCTGGTGCGCGTGGGCCGCGCCGAGCAGCGCGAGCTGGCTCGGCATCTCGACGAGCCCCGCGTGCTGCCAGTCGCCGTCGCCGATCGTGTGCGAGGCGAGATGCACGTGCGCGTCGATGAATCCGGGGAGCACCGTGGCGCCGGACAGGTCGATCACGGTCGCGCCGGCGGGAATCTGGACGCCGGTCCCGACCGCGATGATGCGATCGCCCTGAATGACGATGACGGCGTTCCTGACGGGCGCGGCGCCCGTGCCGTCGATGAGCGTGCCCGCTCGGATAACGACGGCGGCGGGGGCAGGCGAGGAGGCGGGGGAAGGCGACTGCAGCGCAAGAGCGGCGATGATTACTGCGATCACGAGAATTTCTCCTTGAGCTTCCCGAAGAAGCCGCCGCCCGCGCTCGACGAGCCGCCGCCCGCGAGCGCGTCGCCGAACTCGATCGCGGTGCCGAAGCGGTCGTCGGGGTTGGTCTGGAGCGCCTTGGTGAGCGCCTTCTCCACCGGCTCCGGGACGTCGGGGCGCAGCGTGCGCACCGACTGCGGCTGGCTGCGGAGCCGCGCGATCATCATCTCCTGCGCGTTGCGTCCCTGGAACGGCAGCTTCCCGGTGAACATCTCGAACGCCACGATGCCGAGCGCGTAGATGTCGCTGCGCGCGTCGAGCTGCTTGCCGCGGATCTGCTCGGGACTCATGAACTCGGGCGTGCCGAGGATGATGCCGGTCGCGGTGAGCTTCGCGATCGCGGGGTCGGCGCGGCGCTCCTTGGCGAGGCCGAAATCCATGATCACGGCGCGCTCGCTCGCGTCGCCGTCGTCCGGAACGAGCATGACGTTTTCGGGCTTCAGATCGCGATGGATGATCTGGAGCTCGTGCGCGTGGTGCAGTCCCGCGCACATCTGCCGGAGCAGGGTGACCCCGAAGTTGATGTCCATCGGGCCGCCGCGGACCTCGCGGTCGGACAGGAGCTCGCCCTTGAGGAACGGCATCACGAGATAGATCAGCCCGTCTTCCGATTCGCCGAGCCGCAGGATGCGGCACACGTTCGGGTGCTCGAGTCGCATCGCGAGCCCCGCTTCCCGGCGCAGCCGCTCCACGGAGCTCTTGTCGGTGGCGAGCCGCGGCGAGAGGACCTTGATCGCAACGGTGTCGCCCGAATTGATCTCTTTGGCGAGATAGACGTACGACATCCCGCCCTCGCCAAGCTTCTTCATCACCTCGTAGCGCGAGTCGAGAATCTGATTCGAGAGGCTGGACGCCCGGTCGAGCGCCTTGCCGGGAGGCAGCGGCGTGCGGACGCCCGTGCCCCCTCCGCTCTTGGACGGGGCCGTCTCGGCCGCGGGAGCGGCGGCGGGCTTTTTAGACTGGATTGCGACCAGCATGCTTCCGTCCTTGGGACAGAAGCGTGCCTGCGTGTCGGTATAGACCGAGCCGCACTTCGGACAACGGCGCTCGCTCATTGCCGAACCAAGTTGCGCCCTTCGTTCTTGGCGCGATAGAGGGCCTGATCGGCGAGCGAAATGAAGGTGTCGAAACTGTGAATGCGGTCGTCCGGGAACGACGCCACGCCGATGCTGATCGTGAGATGCAGCGGATCCTCACCGGGATCGGCGAAGTCGCGGTTCTGCACCCGGCTGCGCAGCCGCTCGGCGAAAATGGCGGCCCCGTGCGCGGCGGTCTCCGGCATCACGACGACGAATTCCTCGCCGCCGTAGCGGGCGACGATGTCCACCGAGCGCGCTTCGCGCTTCAGAAGCTCGCCCATCTGACGCAGCACCGAATCACCCGCGATGTGGCCGCGCGTGTCGTTGATGTTCTTGAACCGGTCGATGTCGGCGAGCAGGATCGTGATCGCGAGGCTGTAGCGACGCGCGCGGTCGAGCTCCTGGACCAGCGCCTCGGCGAGCGCGCGGCGATTCAGGCAGCCGGTGAGCGGGTCGGTCAGCGCGAGCTTCTCGAGGCGCTGTTTGTCGGAGATCAGCGTGTCGAAGTCGTACGCCTTTTCGATCGCCGACACCGCCGTCTTGATGACCGTCTCGGCGAACGCCGCGTCGGCGCGCGTGAGCGGCGGATCGTCTCCCGTGGTGCGCAGGAAGAAGACGCCCGTCTGCTGGTCTTTCATCCAGAACGGCAGCGCGACGGCGGAGCGGGTGGGCACCTTGATCTGCTCGCGCTCCCAGCGGCGGCGCTCCTCTTCGTAGAGCGGATCGGTGGCAACGTCCTCGACCAGCACGAGCCGTCCCGACGACACCGCCTTGCGGATCTCGGGATATTTGGCGAGGTCGATCTGCAGATTGCGCAGCATCGGATTCTCGTAGGCCGCCACCACGACGCCCTGATGGTCCCCCGGTTTGGCGAGCACCATCGAGCATTTCGAGATGTTGAGCGCGCGGGCCACGCGCCGGGCGAGGATGTGATACATCTCGTCCGGCTTGAGCGAATCGGTGACTTCGTGGAGAATGTCGACCATCGCGGCGCGGCTGCGCGCTTCTTCGCGCGCCTGCGCGAGCGCGCGGCCCACGCGGATGTGCGCCTCGACGCGCGCCAGCAGCTCGCGCACGCGGAACGGCTTGGAGATGAAATCGGCGGCGCCGAGGCCGAGCGCGCGGACGGTGGCCTCTTCCGGCGGCATCGACGACACCATGAGCACCGGCAGATCCTTGTAGCGCTCGTCCTGCTTCAGCCGCTCGAGCAGCTGCAGCCCGTCCACCTTGGGCATCATGATGTCGAGGAGGAGCAGCGCGGGCTTGATCTCCTCGAGCTTGGCGAACAGTCCTTCCCCACCCGGGCACACGTGGACGTCGTAATTGTTCTCTTTCAGAATCCACGTGAGCGTCTTGACCAGCGATTCGTCGTCGTCGGCGACCAGGACGCGGTTGTTGGTATTCACTGATCCTCGAGCAACGAGGGATCGACGTTGCCGCCGCTGACCACGAGCACGGTGCGCTTGCCGCGCGGCACCAGGCCGTCCCGCAGCGCGGCGGTGGTCGCGGCGCCCGAGGGCTCGACGGCGAGCCGGCAGGTGCGCCATAGAAACTGCACGGCGGCGCGAATGCTGTCATCCTCGACCAGCGCCACGCCCCGGAGCCGCTCGCGCTCGCGGCTGAGCTCGGCGAACGGGATATCGCCGACGTTGAGCGTGATCAAGCCGTCGGCCACGCTGCCGGTCCGGTCGAGCCGCACCACCTCGCCCGCGGCGAGGGACTTGTGGAGCTTGGGCGCGCCGATCGGCTCGACGCCCCACACGGCGGCTTCGCTCCCGGCGGCGGCCAGGCCGGTCACGACGCCGGAGATCAGCCCCCCACCGCCGACCGGCACGACGACCGTCTCGACCTCCGGGAGCTGCTCGACGATCTCGAGCGCGACGCTCGCCTGGCCCGCGACGATATCGGGATGATCGAACGGCGGCACGATCGCGAGCCCTTCGCGCGCCGCGATCGCCTCCGCCTCGATGCGGCGGTCTTCGGAGGTGCGCCCGGCGAACACCACTTCCCCGCCCCACTTCTTCACGCCGTCGACTTTCACCCGCGGCGCGGTCTCCGGCATCGTGACGACCGCGCGAATGCCGAAGTGCTTCGCCGCGTACGCGACCGCCTGGCCGTGGTTACCTGAGGAGTAGGTGATAACCCCGCGTTCGCGTGCAGCGTGCGGCATGCGGCGTATGGCATTGTAGGCGCCGCGGATTTTGAACGCGCCCATGGGCTGCTCGCTCTCGAGCTTCAGGTGCGCGTCGAGCTCCTCGACGTAGAGGAGCCGGGTGCGGCGGGCGATGCCGCTCCTCCGCAGGCTCGCGGCGGCGTCCTGAATGTCGCGGCTCGTGACCACGCTATTTCTTGGCTTTAGCGGGGGCTTTCGCAGCCTTGGACTTCGGCGCCGGGGGCGGCGTCTCGTCGTCGTCGTCGCCGACCTCTTCTTCGTCTTCCTTCACGACGCGCGCCACGTCCACCACGACGTCACCGGGCGTCAGGTTCATGATCTTCACGCCCTGCGTATTGCGGCCGGAGATGCGGATCCCCTCGACCGGGACGCGGATCATGATGCCCTTCTCGGTGATCATCATCAGCTCGTCGTCGGGCAGGACTTCCTTCAGCGCCACGATGTCGCCGGTCTTGTCGCCGTGCTTCAGCGTGATGATGCCGCGTCCGCCGCGGTGCTGCACGCGGTACTCCTCGAGCTCGGAGCGCTTGCCGAGTCCCTTCTCGGTGACGGCGAGGAGCGTGGACTTGCGGCGCACCACGACCATGTCGATGACCGAGTCTTTCTTGTCGAGCTCGATCCCTTTCACGCCCGTCGCGGTGCGGCCCATCTCGCGCACGTCTTTTTCGTGGAACCGGATGCTCATGCCGTGCGCCGTGGCGAGCACGATGTCGTTCTTGCCGTCGGTCACCTGGACGTCGATCAGCTGATCGCCCTTCTCGATGTTGATCGCGCGAATGCCGACCGAGCGCGGGTTGCCGAACTCGGACAGCACGGTCTTCTTCACGACGCCCTGCTTCGTGCAGAAAAACAGGTACTGATCCTGCGAGAACTCGCGCACCGGGACGAGCGCGGCGAGGCGCTCGTCGGGCTTCATCGCGACGCAGGAAAGAATCGGCTTTCCTCGCGCCGCGCGCGCGGCCTGAGGAATCTCGTGCACCTTGAGCCAGTAGCACTGGCCCTGCTCGGTGAAGAACATGACGTAGTCATGGGTCGAGGCGATGAACAGATGCTCGATCCAGTCGTCTTCCTTCTGGTGCGCGGCGATCACTCCCTTGCCGCCGCGCCGCTGGCGCCGGTAGGCCGATACGGGGAGACGCTTGATGTAGCCGGCGTGCGAAACGGTGATCACCATGTCCTCTTCGGCGATCAGGTCTTCGATCGAGAATTCGCCCTGATCGGCGACGATCTCGGTGCGCCGCTCGTCCCCGAAGCCCTGCGCGAGCTCGGTCAGCTCTTCCTTGAGGATCTTCATGCGCCGGGGCTTGGAGGCGAGAATCTCCTTGCACTCCTTGATGAACTTGCGGACGTCCTTGAGCTCCTCCTCGAGCTTGGTGATTTCGAGGGCGGTGAGCCGCGCCAGCCGCATGTTCAGGATTTCGGCCGACTGCTTTTCCGACAGCTTGAAGCGCTTGCGCAACGCCGCGTCGGCGCTGGGCGTGTCCTTGGACTTCTTGATGATCTTGATGACCTCGTCGATGTTGTCGACGGCGATCTTCAAGCCTTCGAGGATGTGCTCGCGGTCCTGGGCGCGCTGCAGCTCGAACTGGGTGCGGCGCGTGATGACGGTATGGCGATGCTCGATGAAGTGCTGCAGGATCTCGACGAGGTTCATCTCCTTCGGCACGCCGTCGACCAGCGCCAGCATGATCGCGCCGAACGTCTGCTGCATCTGCGTGTGCTTGTAGAGCTGGTTGAGCACGACCATCGGAATCGTGTCGCGCTTCAGCTCGATGACGAGCCGGATTCCTTCCTTGTCCGATTCGTTGCGGACGTCGCTGATCCCCTCGAGCTTCTTGGCCAGCACGAGGTCGCGGATCTGCTCGTGCACCCGCTCGGGACTGACCTGGTAGGGGAATTCGGTGACGACGATCTGCTGCTTGCCGGTCGATTCCTTCTCTTCGGCGATGGCGCGGGCCCGGATGACGATGCGGCCGCGGCCTTTCTCATAGCAGTCCTTGATGCCGTCGCGCCCGTAGATGATCGCGCCGGTGGGGAAATCGGGGCCCTTGATGAACTTCCGGATGTCCTTGACGCCGGCATTCGGATGATCGACCAGGTGCACGATCGCCTGCACCACCTCGGCGAGGTTGTGCGGCGGAATGTTGGTCGTCATGCCGACCGCGATGCCGGCCGAGCCGTTCACGATCAGGTTCGGGAGCCGGCCCGGGAGCACCGTGGGCTCCTGCAGCCGGTCGTCGAAATTGGGGACGAAATCGACGGTGTTCTTGTCGATGTCCTCCAGCATCGTCATCGCGATGCGCGTGAGTCGCGCTTCGGTGTACCGATAGGCAGCGGCCGAGTCGCCGTCGACCGAGCCGAAGTTTCCCTGGCCGTCGATCAGCGGATAGCGCAGCGAGAAGTCCTGTACCATCCGGACGAGCGAGTCATAGACCGCGATGTCGCCGTGGGGATGGTATTTGCCGAGCACATCGCCGACGACGGTCGCGGCCTTCTTGTAGGGCCGGCCCGGCACCAGGCCGAGCTCGTGCATCGCGTAGAGGATCCTGCGGTGGACGGGCTTCAGGCCGTCGCGGACATCGGGCAGCGCGCGCTGCACGATGACGCTCATCGAGTAATCGAGGAACGATTCTTTTAACTCATCCTCGATCAGCCGAGGGAGGATACGCTCGCGGACGTTCGGACCGGTCATGTAGGCACTATTGGGTATTGGCTATTGGGTGGTGAAAAAGTGAGCTAAGTTGCTAAAAAATAAACACTTAGGTTAGGAAAAGCAACGGAAAACCAGGGTCAAAAACTCGCCCCGATGCTCGCGCGGGCACTCACTTTACGCTGCCCGCGGTGTGGCACCAAGTGGCCATTCGGGCACTGGCTCAGGCCGGGCGAAAAATGCGCGGGATGTGGCCAGGCGCTCGAGCGCGCCGAGGAGGGAGAAGGACACTATTTGGGATCCTTGGTCATCAACTTCGCTGTTACGGAGTCGCTGCTGGCGCTGCTTGTGTTGGTGGTGATTCTGGTGACGTGGCCCGCCCCACCATGGAATCTGATCATCTATGGGGGGGTCGCCTTGGCGGTAATCGCCCCGCTCGCGTTTTTCCCGATTGCCAAACTGCTCTGGCTGGCGATCGATCTCTACGTCCAGCCTCACCACTGAACAGCGAGGACAGGCAAAGGCTAGACGCATAGACGCACAGCGGACGCGCAGGTCGTCGTGAACGGGACCTACCCCGAGCCGATTGTCCCGTTGACTAATGACTAGACGCGGCTGTGCGTCTGCGCGTCTAGCCGTTGCAGGTCCTAATCAGATCTCCACGACAATCTTGCCAAGCTGTTCTGCCCTACCCAACCGCTCATACGCTTGTCGCGCCTGCGACAACGGAAATACCCGATCCACGACCGGCCGCAGCTCCCCCTGACCGAGTCGGCGCACGATTTCCGCGTACTCGGCGGCATTCCCCATCGTCGAGCCCAGAATGCTCCAGTGGTGCCAGAACAGTCGCCGGATATCGAGGCCGACCTGAGGGCCGCTGGTGGCACCGCAGGTTACCAGCCGCCCGCCGCGGCGCAACGAGCGCAGCGAGTCGTCCCATGTGGCGGCGCCGACGTTTTCGATCACGACATCGACGCCGCGCTTGTTGGTCAGCGCGCGAATCTCCTGCGATACCTTCTGGCTCTTGTGATTGAGCGTCACGTCGGCGCCGAGCTGTTTGGCGGCGGCGAGCTTCGCATCGTTCGATGACGTGACGATCACGCGCGCGCCGAACAGCTTGGCGATCCGCATCGCGGTCAGCGAAACTCCACCGCCGATGCCCCACA
>DASSUS010000168.1:0-31691 GCA_035706765.1 Gemmatimonadales bacterium | reverse complement strand
GACGATGTGGCGCGCGTGCTGCCGCAGGACGGCGCGCTGCTGCCGGCGGTCCTGCCGACCGACTCGGACACGCCGTGGCGCGATATCGCGCTCAGCGAAACACTCGACAATTACGAGCGCGAGCTGATCGCGCGGGCGCTGTCGGTGTCGCGCGGCAACGTCGCCGAAGCGGCGCGCCGGCTCGCGACGGACCGGGCCAACCTCTACCGGCGCATGCGCCGTCTCGACATCGAGCCTCCAACGAAGGCTGACATATGATCGCTTTGCTGCTGCTTCTGGCCGTGCAGGACACGACGATCGTGATCCATCCCGACAGCTCGAGCGTGACGCTCGAGTTGCGCGCGCTGCCCCGCGTCGTGACCGAGGAAGTGATCCAATTCTACAACGATCCCTCGACCACGCGCCTCGTGGGCCGGACGCGCCTGCCGCACGGTAACGAATGGCGCGGCAACGTCGCCGTGCGCAGCGGTCCCGTGCTGGTGGGAGGCCGCGTGCAGGGCACGCTGGTCGTGATCAACGGCGATCTGTTTTTCGAGAGCGGCGCGCAGGTCACCGGCGACGTCATCGTCGTGGGCGGGAGCGCGAACGACACGGCGGGGACGCGCATCGACGGCGAGCTGCGCACCTATCGCGAGCCGCTGCTGTACCGGCTCCACAAGGAAGGCGACGAGATCGTCTACGCGCCGAATCTGCGGCGGCGGCTGTGGAATCCCGGCGCCCGCGTCTCGTGGGGCACCGCCGATTCCCGCTCGACGCTCACGATCGCGACCGGCGGCACGTTCAATCGGATCGAAGGACTGCCGGTCGTCTTCGGTCCGCTGTTCGACTGGAAGATCGAGCGGAACTTCCGGCTCCGGGTCGACGCGCTCGGGGTGTTCCGCTCCGCGGGCGATCTCTCCGACAAGCGAAGCGATCTCGGCTACATGTTCCGGAGCGAGCTGCGCTCGGGCGACATGCGGCCGGTCGGATTCGGGCTGCGCGCGTTCGATGTCGTGTCGCCGATCGAAGATTGGGGACTGCGCAACGCCGAGATCGGGTGGAGCGCGTTCCTGTTCGGCCGGGACTACCGCGACTACTTCCTGAACAAGGGCTGGGCCGCGCGTGTGTTCGCGCAACCGGAGCGGCAGATCTCGGCGGGGCTGGAGGTGCGGCGCGAGTGGCAGACGAGCGTCGCGAATCAGGATCCGTGGACGGTGTTCCGGAACTCCGACATCTGGCGGCCCAACCCGCCGATCGATGAAGGCCACTACACGACGCTCGCGGCCTCCGCCGCGCTCGACACGCGCAATGACCCCGAGGAACCGACGTCGGGATGGCTGGTGCGCACCACGTTCGAGCACTCGAGCAGCAAGGACGTCGTGCCGCAGACCGGAGTGCCGGCGGCGGTGCGCGATTCGATTCCGACCGCCGGGACCTACGCCTTCAATCGGATGTTCGTGGACGTGCGCCACTACACGCGCATCAGCCCGTCGGGACGGGTGAACCTGCGGCTGCTCGCGGGCGGCTGGGCGGGCGGCGATCCGTTGCCGTTGCAGCGCCGGCTGTCGCTCGGCGGACCCGATCCGATGCCGGGGCATCCGTTCCGCGCCGCGGCGTGCAACAGCGCGTTCACCGATCCGGCGTTCGCGGGCACGCTGCTCGCCGCGTGCGATCGCATCATCGCGTTTCAGACCGAGTACCGCGGGCACGTGAAGCTGAACTGGAGCTACAACCCGTGGAAAGACGATAACCCGAACGATGAAGGGACTCGCGCCTCTTCATTCTTCTTTCTCGAGGGGCTGGACATCGTCGTCTTTGCCGACGCGGGTCAGGGCTGGCTCGTCGGCGACACGCCCGGCCGGGTGCGCGCCGGAACGATCCCGGCGTTCTCGAGCTGGCTGGTCGATGCGGGGCTTGGCGTCGACTGGGGAGGATTCGGGTTCTACATCGCCAAGGCGGTGACCACCGGCGAACGACTGCGCTTCACGGTTCGACTCGACCACCGGTTCTAGGGTGTCACTCCGGTTTGTCTGGACCGCGGCGGCCGCCCTGGTGCTCGCCACGGCCGCGGCCGCCCAGACTCCAACCCTCACGATCACGCTGCAAAGCAACGTGCCGCGCGTGCGCAGCACGGGGCTGCTCGCGGACGGCAAGTTCGTGGGACTGATGCGCTCCGGCTTTCCGTTGCGGCTGCATTACCGCCTCGAGCTGTGGCGCGTGCGCGCGAGCTGGTTCGATCAGTTCGTGCGGGAGGTGTCGTGGGACGCGGTGGCCCGCAACGATCCCCTCGCGGACGACTTCGTCCTGATTCGCCAGGGTGGGGCGATCACGCGGTATGCGACGCCCGAAGAGCTGTCCGCCGCGCTCGACATTCCCTACGTCGTGACGCTGCAACCCGCCGGCGCGGGCCGGTACTACTTCGTGGCCAGGCTGGAAGTCACGACGCTCAACGACATGGACCTGCAGGAGCTGTCACGCTGGCTCTCGGGAGACGTGGGACCGGCGGTGTCCGGTGAAGGCAACATCGGAGAAGCGTTGGCGCGGGGAGCGCAGCGGGTACTGGTACGGCTCGCGGGGCTGCCGCGTCAGCGGCTCGAGGCCCGCAGTTCTACGATCCGAATTGACGGTCGATAGCGCCGCGTATTTCCATCAGTGACCTGCCCTGCTGCGCCATTCCTGCGGCCAGCATCGCCTCACCCATACAGACGTCGCAGTAAGCCCCGTGATCGGTCTCGAAGCAGGTGAGCAGCGAGCGGTGACCGGCGTGCTTGGAGCAGTCGCAGTGACAGTACACGCCGTCGAGCGTTCCCGCGGCGACGCGCGCGGCCGCGTACGCCTCGGCCGATCCCGGCGTGCGCGGCACCAGGCTCGCGGGCATCACCTTCGCGGCGGTGATGCCGGGGCGCGGCGCCGGATGAATCGACGCGTCGGCCGGTCTCTTGAGCGCGACGAGCGCGACGAGCGCGACGCCTGCCGCGCCGGCGATCAACCACGGGGCGCGGGTCATTAGAGCGCTTCGAGCGTGGCCAGCACGTCGGCCCCGTAGAAGAGGCGGATGTACTTGGCCTGGGTGCGCGTCAGGCGGCGGACCGCCCACGACAGGTGCACGAAATGCGGCTCGTGCGGCGAGCGGAGCGGATGCATCCCCACTTCTTCGGGGAGCAGGTTGCCCTTGCGCGTGTTGCAGCTCGAGCAGGCGGTGAGCACGTTCGTCCACGCGTTCGTGCCGCCGCGCGAGAGCGGGACCAGGTGATCGCGCGTGAGACACTCGCGCTGCCGGAGCTCCTGCTGCGTGCGGCCGCAGAACTGGCAGCGGTAGTTGTCGCGCGCGAACAGGAATGTGTTGGTGACTTGGCGACGGAAGCGGCGAGGGACGTGAACGAAGCGAACCAGACGGATGACGGCGGGACGTGGCACCGCCATTCGCTCACTATGTACAGGCGTGCCCTCGGCCTCGACGACCTCCGCCTTGCCGTCGATGACCAGCCGCAGCGCCCGGCGCACGGGCACCATGGTGAGCGGCTCGAACGAGGCGTTAAGGGCTAGGCAGCGCATGCGATATGCTAATACCGACCAGCAACTTGCAGCAAGTGAGCGGCTTACGAAGTCGCTGCGGGCTGGAACGCGCGGCGTAACTCTTCGAGTTGCGACTCCACGGAGGCCCGCGACGCACCTCCCGGCGTGGCACGGCTTTCGACGCTTTGCTCCCAGCTCCCGAGCTGTCCCAGCGCCGGTCCCAGCGCCGGGTGGATCTCCGAAGCCATCTTCACGGAAACTTTATCGAGCGGCACACCGGCCTGCTCCGCCGCGCGAACCAGTTTGCCGATCAGGCCGTGGCTTTCGCGGAACGGCACGCCGGCGTCCACGAGCAGGTCGGCGAGATCGGTGGCGCGCATCGCCGGGTCGAGCGCGGCGGCCATCCGCTCGGCGTTGACCGTCAGCGTATCGATCGCTCCCGTCACCGCGGGAAGCACCGTCGCCAGCGTATCGCACGCGTCGAACAGCAACGCCTTGTCTTCCTGGAGATCCTTCTGGTAGCCGGCCGGAATGCCCTTGAGCGTCGTGAGCAGCGCGACGAGGTCTCCCAGCATGCGTCCCGATTTTCCGCGCGCGAGCTCGAACACGTCCGGATTGCGCTTCTGCGGCATGAGGCTGGAACCGGTACTGAAGGCGTCCGACAGCGTGACGAACGCGTACTCGCCGGTCGCGTACGTGATCAGCTCCGCCCCGAGCCGCGACAGATGTGTCCCGATCATCGAGACCGCGAACAGGACGTCGGCGACGAAATCGCGGTCGCCGGTGGCATCGAGCGCATTCTGCGAGATCGCGCGAAAGCCGAGCGCTTCCTTGAGCAGGACGCGGTCGACCGGGAACCCGCTGCCCGCGAGCGCGCCCGAGCCGAGCGGCAGCTCGGCCGTGCGACGGCGCGCGTCGGCGAGCCGCTGGCGGTCGCGCACGAGCGGCCAGGCGTGGGCGAGCAGCACGTAGGCCCAGCGCACCGGCTGGGCGCGTTGTCCGTGGGTGTAACCGGGAAGGATCGCGTCGAGGCCGTCCTTCGCGCGGGCCACGAGCGTGCGCCCGAGCGTCGCGACGGCGGCGTCGAGCTCGTCGATCGCGTTCAGCGTCCAGAGGCGGAGATCGGTAGCGACCTGATCGTTGCGCGAGCGGCCGGTGTGCAGCTTGCCGGCCACGGGGCCGACTTCGGCGTAGAGCAGGCGCTCGACCAGCGTGTGCACATCCTCGTCGGGCGCGCCGACCGCCGCGCCGTCGGCGAGCTTGTCGGACACGCGATCGAGGCCTTCGAGCAGCTGCCCTTCTTCCTGGATCGACAGGACGCCGGCCCGGCACAGGGCGTGCACCCACGCCTTGCTCGCGAACACGTCCTGCGGCCAAAGCCGATGGTCGACGGGCAGCGAGCGGTTCAAAGCATCGAGCGCTTCGCTCGGTCCGAGAGCGAAGCGCCCACCCCACATATGATGCGTGTCAGCGCGCTGGGACATCCGTCCGTTCGGCTTCCAGTCCGGCGGCGATCCTGCTCGCGAGGCCGTACAGCCGGATGAAGCCTTCGGCATCCTTCTGGTTGTAGACGTTGTCCTTGCCGAACGTGGCGTACGAGGGCTGGTACAGCGCGAACGGACTTTCGCGGCCCGCCACGATGACGTTGCCCTTGAACAGCTTGAGCCGGACGGTGCCGGTGACGTTCTTCTGAGTCGCGCTGATCAGGGCGTCGAGCGCGACGCGCTCCGGCGTCCACCAGCGGCCGTCGTACACGAGGTCAGCGTAGCGCAGCGCCAGCTCGTCCTTCATCCGGAGCGTGCGGCGATCGAGCACCATCTGCTCGAGCTCGCGATGGGCCGCGTACAGCACCGTACCGCCCGGCGTCTCGTAGACGCCACGCGACTTCATCCCGACGAGGCGGTCCTCGACCACGTCGGCGCGGCCGACGCCGTGCTCGCCTGCGATTTCATTGAGATGTTCGAGGAGCTCGACGGGACCGAGCGGGACGGCATCGACACTGACGGGGTTGCCTTCTTCGAAGCCGATCGAGACGATGAGCGGCTCATCCGGCGCCTCGAGCGGGTCCTTCGTCATCACGAAGATGTGCTCGGGCGCTTCCTGCGACGGGTCCTCGAGGATCCCGCCTTCGTGCGAGCAATGCCACAGGTTGCGGTCGGTTGAGTACGGCTTCTCGGCGGTCGCCTGCACCGGGACGCCTTTGGCGTGCACGTAGTTGATCAGGTCTTCGCGGCTCTGGAATTTCCATTCGCGCCACGGCGCGATGATCTGCAGCTCCGGCGCGAGCGCGGCGAACGTCAGCTCGAACCGGACCTGGTCGTTGCCTTTCCCGGTGCACCCGTGCGCGACCGCGTCGGCGCCCAGACGCTGAGCCACGGCGGCCTGATGCGCGGCGATGATCGGCCGCGCCATCGAGGTGCCGAGCAGATAGGTGCGGGCGTAGATCGCGCCGGCGCGCAGTGTCGGGAAGACGAAGTCGCGCACGAATTCTTCGCGCAGGTCTTCGATGATGCAGTCTTCGGCGCCGGAGCGTTTGGCTTTCGCGATCAGGCCGTCGAGCTCGCCGAGTCCCTGCCCCACGTCGGCGGCATAGCACACGACGCGCGCACCGTACTGCTCGCGCAACCAGGGGACGATGGCGGAAGTGTCGAGCCCGCCCGAGTAGGCGAGGACGACGAGGGGGCTGTGGACCCGAGATTGTTTATGCATATAGGTGCATAAAAATACATGGTGGCGAGGCGGGACCGCAAGGGAGTCGATGGTGCTATCGGCTATCGGCTACCAGCTATCGGGCGGACCTGATAGCTGATAGCCGATAGCTACCATCCCCAGCCGGTTCGATATCGCGGCCTGATGAACTCCTCGGGGATGCCTGACGTCACCAGGCCACCCGCCGGATTCAGCTCCACCGGCTGCGCCGTGCGCACCGCCAGATTCCCGAGCAGCACCATTTCCGTCAGCGGACCCGAATGATCGGGAATGTTCGAGCCGGCCGGCGTGCCGCCCTTGCACGCGGCGATCCACTCGGCGTAGCTGCCTTCGGTGCGCGGGTACTTCTGCGGCGGCGGGTGCGCCGTGATCTCGGCGTGCTTCGCGGGATCGAGCAGCCGCGGATTCTCGCCGTAGATCCCCGCCACGAGCTTGCCGGAGTCGCCGATCCAGAGCTGACCGCTCGTATCGAACGGCCAGGCGAGCGGGTCGGTGACTTCCTTCGGACGGCCGGGATACAGGCTGCCGTCGCGCCACACGACGGTGACCGCGGGCCGGTTCCCTTTTGCCGCGAAGCTGTAGGTGATGCGCGAGCAGGCCGGGGCCGATTCGCTGAACAACCTCGTCGACTCCGCTTCGATGCGCGTCGGATATCCCAGATCGAGCGTCCAGAACGATGCATCCATCGAATGGCAGGCGATGTCGCCGAGCGCGCCAGTGCCGAAGTCCCACCACCCGCGCCAGCGGAACGGCGCGTACGCCGAATGGTACGGCCGCTCCGGGGCCGGGCCGAGCCAGAGATCCCAGTCGAGCCAGGCGGGCGTGTAGAGATTCTCGAGCGGCCGGTCGAGGGCCTGCGGCCAGATCGGGCGGTTGGTCCAGAGCTGGATTTCGCGCACCGTGCCGATCGCGCCGGCCTCGACCCACTCGCGAATCAGGCGCGTGCCCTCGTCCGCGTGTCCCTGATTCCCCATTTGCGTCGCGACTTTGTACTTGCGCGCGGCGTCCTCGAGCTGCTTCACCTCCCACAGCGTGCGCGCCAGCGGCTTCTGGATCCGCACGTGCTTGCCGAGCTTCATCGCCATCATGCCGGCGGCGGTGTGGGTGTGATCGGGAGTCGAGACGGTGACCGCGTCGATGTTCTTTCCTTCCTTCTCGAGCATCACGCGGAAATCCTTGAACCGCTTCGCGAGCGGGAAGCCGATGAACGACGCCTGAGCCTGGCGGTCGTCCACGTCGCACAACGCGTAGATGTTCTCGGTCTTGCCGACACCGCGCACGTCGGTGGCGCCCATCCCGCCGACGCCGATGCACGCGACGTTGAGCTTGTCGCTCGGCGCCACGCGGCCGCGCCGGCTGAGCACGTGACCGGGAACGATCGTGAACGAAAGGCCGGTCGCGACGTTCTCGACGAAGCGGCGGCGTGAAATGCCCGTTCTCATGGCAGCACCCGGATCTTGATGTTGCGGTAGGCGACCACGTTGCCGTGGTCCTGCAGCCCGATGTGTCCCTGCGCGTTCTTGCCGAATTTGGGGTGCGGCTTGAACTTGCTGCCCGCGACTTTCGAGTTCCAGTCGGCGCTTCCCAGCTCGTACTCCACCATCTTGAAGCCGTTGAGCCAGTGTTCGACGTGATTGCCGTTCACGATGAGTCGCGCCGTGTTCCATTCACCGCCCGGGCGAACATGGCCGCGCGGCGCCGGATAGAGATCGTACGCCGCCCCGGCCGATTGCAGCGGGTTCTGACCGTCGGGGTGCTTGGCGTCGTCGAGCACCTGCATCTCGACCGCGTTCCAGTAGATCTCGTCGTTCTCCTCGCTCGCGCGGTAGAAGATCCCGCTGTTACCCCCGGGCTCGATCTTCCAGTCGATCGACAGCTCGAAGTTCTTGAACTCGTCGTTCGAGATGATGTCGCCGCCGGCGCCGGTCCGCGTGAGCGCGCCGTCCTGCACGATCCAGCCGTCGGACAGGGTGGACTTCCCATAGCTCCGCCAGCCGTTCGCGCTTTGGCCGTCAAAGAGCAATCGCCATCCGTCCGCTTTTTCGGCGTCGGTGAGGGTGTTCTGGGCCGCGTTGGTGGAGGAGGGTGGAGGTTGTGGAGTTTGTGACTGCGCCTTGCAGCTGTTGAGGACGACGAGTGCGATGAGCGTTGCAACTTGAGTTTTCATGCAGGGAGTCCCGCGAGCTCTTGCACCCGCGCCTGAACGGCGCGGCGGCCTCGCTCGCTGCGAGTGATGACGAGAATGGCGTCGTCGCCGGCAATCGTGCCGATGATCTCGGTCCAGCCGGCGCCGTCGAGGGCCAGCGCCAGGGCCTGCGCGGCGCCGGTGGTGGTCTTGAGCACGAGGAGCGGGCCGACGCCTTCGGCGGAGACGAGCATCGTCGGGAGGAGCTGCTCGAGGTGCGGCCGCACGCCGGGCGCGCCTTCCGGCGCCGCGGCGTAATGCGAGCCTCCGTCCGGCGCGGCGACCTTCGCGAGTCCCAGCTCGCGGATGTCGCGCGACAGCGTCGCCTGCGTCACGTTGAATCCTTCGGCCTTGAGACGCTCGCGCAGCTGCTCCTGGCTGCCCACCGTCTCCCCACGCACGATCCGCAGGATGGCCGCGTGCCGCTGCGTCTTCATTGGCCGGAAATCTGGTGCACGATTTTCCCCCTGACTACTGTGAGCTGGACGGCCGGACGGTCCCACGGTCCGACGGCCTGCACGATCACGTCGCCGGCTTTCCCCACCTCCAGGGAACCGATTTCCGATTCCCAGCCCAGGGCGCGCGCCCCTTCTATTGTAAGGGCGCGCAGCGCCGCCTCGCCGCGCAGCCCGGCTTCCTCGGCATCGGCCCACAGATCGACATCGCCGACGCTCACCACCGAGTCGGTACCGATTCCGATCGGAATCCTGGCCTGGCGGAACAGATGCAACGGACAGCGCCCGTTGCTGTGCGCGAGATTCGAGCGCGGGCAGTGCGCCACCGCGGCCTTGACCGCGCGCAGCAGCTCGACGTCCGTTTCATCCACGTGGACGCAATGAATGCACAGCGTCCCTCGACCAATCGCGCCCAGCTTGACGAGATACGCCACGGGCGAGCAGCGGCGCGCCTCGACCGCGATCCCTCGCTCGCGCAAAGCTTCGGCAAAAGGGCCGGCGCCGTCCTGTACGAGAGTGGTCTCTTCCCATGACTCGGCAACGTGCACCGCCACCGGCAGGCGCTCGCGCCGCGCGAACGCGGCCACGGCCTCGTAGAGCGGCGCGCTTACCGTGTAGGGGGCGTGCGGGGAAACGCCGACACGAACCGCCGCTGACACCCACCGCCGCAGCTCGCGAACGGCCACTTCGAGCTCGAGCATGCTCGCGTCACACTGCAGCGGGTTCGGCCCGAACACTTCCTGGTAGACGATTCCCCGTCCGCCGAGATCGTGCAGCGCGCGCGCGACCGCGCCGCTGCTCCCCGTCTCGGCAACGCAGGTCACGCCGCGCGCCCAGCAGTCACGCACCCCGGCCAGCGCGGCCTCGTAGAACTGCTCCGCGCTCGTCGCGTCCTTCAACGACCGCACGCGCCGAATCCAGCTGAGGAACTCTGGCTCGGCGTGTCTGGTGCCGCCGCCAAGATGCGTCAGCTCGAGATGCGTGTGGCAATTGACGAGCCCGGGCACGAGCTCGGCGTCGGGAAAGTGCAGCGACGGTCCGTGACGCGGTTCCTGCACCTCGGCGTGCGGGCCGACGGCGATGATCAGCCCGTCGCCATCGATGAGAACGGCGCCGTCCTCGATGGGCGGCGCCGTGACGGGGTGGAGTCGACCCGCTCGGATACGTAGCAAGAGAGACAGCTAGCGGCTACCGGCTACCGGCCCGATAGCCGATAGCTGATAGCCGATAGCCGCTTCACGGCGTGACCCCCACTCCGAAGGGCGAATGCACCTGACATACCTGCGTCGGCTCCGTGCCGGGATAGAACCATTCCCAGCGCCGCACTTCGAGCGGACAGAACGGGGTCGCGAGAAATCCGTTGGACCAATCGACCTCGCGCGTGACGAGATCCTCGGGGCGCCCCCATTCCGGCGGCGCGGGACGCCGCTCGTAGACGTCGCGCATGAACTTGGTCCACGCGGGCGCGACAATGCGGCCGCCCCCGGCATTGTTCATGATGCGGCGTTGCAGGTCGTACCCGATCCAGATGCCGCTCACGATTTCGGGCGTGAACCCGACGAACCAGGCATCGGTGTAGTCGTCGGTCGTCCCGGTCTTGCCCCCCATCGGGACGCGCAGGCCGGCGACCGCGCCGGCAGCCGTGCCGCAGCGATGCGGACCCGAGCCGGGCTGACACCGCATCACGTCGCGCAGCATGTCGAGCATCAGCCAGTTGTGTTCGGGGTCGATCACCTGCTCGCGTTTGATCGTGGACTGATACAGGATGTTCCCCTGCCGGTCCTCGATGCGCTGAATCCCGAACGGCTCGACGCGCACGCCGGCGTTGGCGAACGCCGAGTAGGCGGCGATCAGCTCGATCGGCTTCATCGCGCGCGCGCCGATGTGGATCGACGGATACGGGGGCATCGGCGTCGTGATGCCGTAGCGGCGCGCTTCGCCGATCACCGTCTGCTCGCCCAGCGTCATGCCGAGCTTGATCGTCGACAGGTTGCGCGACAGATACAGCGACTGCCGCATCGGGATCATTCCGAGCGTCGTGTCGTCGTAGTCCTTGGGCTGCCACAGCGAGCTGTCGAGCTGAATCACCGGCGGATTCAGCGGCGAGTCGTCCAGCATCTCGGTGACGGGATGCCCGGCGCGGATCGCGGCCGAATACACGAACGGTTTGAACGTCGAGCCCGGCGGCCGGCCCTGACCCTGGGTGACGCGATTCCACTTCGAGTCGACGAAGTCGCGGCCGCCCACCAGCGCGAGGATGTTGCCGGTCTTCACGTCCATGGCCATCATCGCGCCCTGGAGATAGGGCGAGAACGGTCCCTGGTCCTCGCCCGACGCGCGGCCCTGCTCGAGATACTCGCGGTACGACATCCCGTCGAACTTGCCGTTGGAGAAGACCCCCGACTCGATCTCATCGAGCTGCGATTGGAGCGCCTGCTCCGCCGCTTCCTGCATATCCAGATCGAGCGTCGTATAGATCCGCAAGCCCTTGTCGTACAAGTCGCGCCCGTAGCGCGGCTCGAGGAACGACGTGCGCAGCCACTCGACGAAGTAGGGGGCGACGTCGCCGTAGCTCGTGCGTCGCGTGGTGAGCACGAGCGGGTACGCCTTCCAGAACTCGGCGTCTTCGGGGCTGATGAAGCCCTGGTCCCGCATCAACGCCAGCACGACGTTGCGGCGGCGGATCGCGTTATCGGGATGGACGCGCGGGTTGTACGTGCCCGGCGCCTTGGGCAGGCCGGCGAGCGTCGCCGCTTCGGCCACGTTCAGATCGCGCGCCGATTTGCCGAAGAACACCTGGGACGCCGCCTCGACACCCGCGACGTTGGGGCCGAGGCTGATCTGGTTCAGGTACAGCTCGAGGATCGTGTCCTTGGGGAAATTGCGCTCCAGCTCGACGGCGACCCGCGCTTCCCGCAGCTTGCGCGTCAGCTTCTTTTCCTTGCCCAGATGGTCGGGAAAGACGTTGCGCGCGAGCTGCATCGTGATCGTCGAGAAGCCCTGGGCGTAGCGCAGCGTCAGCACGTTGGCTTTCACCGCGCCGAGGATGCGCCAGTAGTCGATGCCGTTGTGCTGGTAGAAGCGCTTGTCTTCGACGGCAATGAACGCCTGGCGCACGTGCACGGGGATCTGATCGAGCTGCAGCACGGTGCGGCGCTCGATTCCCAGCTCCGTGATCAAGCGGCCATCGGCGGCATAGACCTTTGAGGTCTGCACCTGCGGCCGGTGCCCCGGATCGATTCGCATGATGCTGGGGCAACGCTCGGCCGCGCAGACGCGCGTCCAGGAGCCATAGGCGAGGCCGCTGCCGTACAGCAGGGCCAGCACCGTCGCGACGATCACCCGACGACGCTGCCGCGGATCGTACCACCAGCGAACGATCCAGGGGCGGCGGGGTGAAGCGGCGGCGGAAAGCGGTGGAAGGGGTGTCGAAGCCATCTGTGTAACAACCTAGTAAGGCGATAGATTCGCCGCCATGACCGACGTGTTGAAAGAACTGGAATGGCGCGGGTTCGTGCAGCAGGCGACTCCCGGACTGGCCGCGCATTTCGCCAAGGGACCGGTGACGGCGTATTGCGGCTTCGATCCCACCGCCCCGTCGCTCCAGCTCGGCAACCTGATGCCGCTGATGCTGCTCGCCAATCTGCAACGCGCGGGACACCGCCCGATCGTGCTGATGGGTGGCGGCACCGGGTTGATCGGCGACCCGTCCGGCAAGGCCGGCGAGCGCCCGCTGCTGTCGAAAGAGCAGATCAAGCACAACCTGCAGCATCAGCGCGATCAGATGGCGCGCTTCCTCGAGTTCGGCGCGGGCCCCACCGCGGCGCTGCTGCTGGACAATGCGAAATGGCTCGGCGCCCAGAGCTTGATCGATTTTCTCCGCGATGTCGGCAAGCACTTCACCGTGAACGTCATGCTGCAGAAGGAGTCGGTGAAGGCGCGGCTCGAGTCGGGACTCTCGTACACCGAGTTCAGCTACATGCTGCTGCAGGCCTACGATTTCCTGCACCTGTTCCGCGAGCGCCAGACCACGCTGCAGGTGGGCGGGAGCGATCAGTGGGGCAACATCACGGCAGGCGTGGACCTGATCCGGCGCATCGAGAACGCCGAGGCTCACGGCCTCGTCGCGCCGCTCGTGACGATGGCATCGGGGAAAAAATTCGGGAAAACCGAAGAGGGGGCGATCTATCTCGATCCCGCGCTCACCTCGCCGTACAAGTTCTACCAGTTCTGGATCAACACCGACGATCGCGACGTGGAGAAGTACCTCAAGCTGTTCACCCATCTTCCCCGGGCGGAGATCGACGCCCTGGTGGCGCGGCAGGCGAAGCAGGCGGCGCAGCGGCCCGCGCAGCGCGCGCTCGCCGCGGCCGTCACGACGCTCGTCCATGGCGCCGACGTGCTTGCGGGCGTGCAAGCGGCGTCCGCGATCCTGTTCGGCGAAGAGCAGGCGGAAGTGCACCCGCAGGTCTTCGACGTGCTGGCCGGCGAGATCCCGACGGTCACCGTCAACGGTGATGCGGAGATGACCATCGTCGATCTCGTGACGCAGGCGGGGCTCGCCAAGTCCAAGAGCGAAGCACGCCGCAGCGTCGAGCAGGGCGGGATCTATCTCAATCAGCAGCGGATCGACGACGTCGCCCGCAAGATCACTCCACAGGATTGGATCGGCGGGAGAAATCTCCTGCTGCGCAAAGGAAAGAAGGAATACGCGCTGCTGAGACGGAGCTAAAGATGGACGAGCGCGTCGGGCTGCTGCTCGAGGTGTTCGATCAGGCGTATACCGCACCCGCGTGGCACGGCACGCCGCTCAAGGGCACGATTCGCGGCGTCACGGCGCGCGAAGCCCTCTGGCGCCCCGGTCCCCGGCGCCACAACATCTGGGAGCTGATCCTGCACACGGCATACTGGAAATGCATGGTCCGGCGGCGCCTGCTGCGCGATCCCGAAATCGCGTTTCCGCGCGCCGGCGCGAACTGGCCAGCGCTTCCAGCAAAGACCGATGAAGCGGCGTGGCGACGCGACCGCGCGCTGCTCGAGGAGCAGCATCGCCTGCTGCGGGGCGCCATCGCCGCGCTCGACCCGGCGCAGCTCGGTCGGCGCGGCTGGCGCTCCAGATGGCCTATCAAGGCGGAGGTTTATGGAATCGCCTCGCACGACCTGTATCATGCGGGCCAGATTCAGATCCTCAAGCGTCTGATGAGACGCTAGCCAATGTTCATCGGCCACTACGCGGTGGGATTGGCGGCTAAGCGCTACGCGCCACGCGCGAGCCTCGGCATGCTCTTCATCGCGGCGACGCTGTCGGACTTGCTCTGGCCGATTCTGGTCCTGTTCGGCTCGGAACAGTCGCACATCGAGCCGGGCCCGAATCCATTCCTCACCTTGTGGCTCGATGATGTACCGATCTCGCACAGCCTGCTCACGCTCGCCGTCTGGGGCGGCGTGCTGGCGTGGACGTATCGCCGGCGCACGGGTGACAAGCGCGCCGCTCTCGCGTTAGGCCTGCTCGTCGTGAGTCATTGGGTACTCGATGTTCTCACGCATCGTCCCGACCAGGCGCTGTACCCGGGGGGGCCGGAGCTGGGACTGGGGCTGTGGAATTTTCCGAGGGCCACGGTCCTGGTCGAGACCGCGATGCTGGTCGCCGGGATCGCCATTTACCTGCGGGCCACGCGGGCGCGCGACGCGATTGGCCGCTGGGGATTCTGGGGGTTGATCGTGTTGCTTGCGGGCGGCTACTACAGCTCGCTGTTCACGCCGCCGCCCGGCGACATCAAGGCCCTGGCGATCGGCGGAATCATTTTCGGATGGGTGTTCGTCCTGGTTGCGTGGTGGGCCGATCGGCACCGCGACGCGATCACATCAGATCGTCCAATACCTCTATAACCTTCTCCATCTCCTCGACGGTGTTGTAGCAATGCGGCGAGAGGCGGATCGCGCCCTCGCGCAGGCTGCACACCACGCGGGCCCGCTTCATGCCGTGATACGCTTCCGCGGGCTTCGGGGGTGCCACGCACAGAATCGCGGACCGATGACCGTTCTCGGTGGGCGACACGATGCGCACGTTGTTCTCCTGCGCCCACTTGATCACGGGCGCGTGGGTCGAGCGCGTCACCTCCGCGATCTCGCGCACCCCGACCTCGAGCAACAGGCTCAGTGACGCGGTCATGCCGAAGAAATCCTGGTAAGGCAGCGTGACCATTTCGAATCGGCGGGCATCGGCGCGGAAGGTGGGATTGTATTCGGTGAGCCGCGAAAAGTCGTCCGTGCCTTCGAATGCCATCCACCCGGTCACCGCGGGCTCCAGCCGCCCGATCAGCTCCTTGCGCACGTACACGAAGCCCGAGCCCCACGGCGACATGAGCCACTTTTGTCCGCCACACGCCAGGATGTCGACCGGCGTCTCCTGCAGGTCGAGGACGGTGTTGCCGATCCCCTGAATGCCGTCCACGACCAGATAGGTGCCGTTCGCGCGGCACGCGGCGCCGAGTTTCTTGAGATCGGCGCGGTATCCGTTGGAGAACTGCACGAACGACACGGCGAGCACCTTGACGCGCGGATCGCGCAGCCGCTCGAGCAGATGGTCCTCGTCGGGCCAGCCCTGGGGCGTGCAGCGCGCCATCTCGACCGTGATCCCCCGCTGGCGCAGCATCAGCCACGGGTAGACGTTCGCCGGGAATTCCCTGTCCGACAGCAGCACGATGTCGCCCCGCTCGAGCGGCAGAGCGCGCGCGGCGAGGTTCAATCCGAACCCGGTGTTGGTGGCGAGCGCGATCTCCGACGGATCGGCATTGATCAGCTGCGCGATCCCGAGCCGGGCCGCGGCGAGTCCGGCGAAGAGCTCGCGATCGGGAAGCAGGTGCGGCGCGGTGCGCTTGGCGGTGAACTCGTCGAGCGCCCGCCGCGTGCGCTCCGGGATCGGGCCGGTGGACGCGTTGTTCAGGTACACCGTGTCGGCGGTCCAGGGAAATTCGGACGTGCGCAGCGCCTTGAACGTCTCGCGCAGGGCGCGCACGTGGGTCGGGTGGTAGGCGATCTCGGTCATGCTGCCCGGCCGAGGCCGCGGACGTCGAGCGCGTCGCGCAATCCGTCACCCAGCAGGTTGAGTCCCAGCACGGCCGCTCCGATCGCGACCCCGGGCGCGATCGAAACCCACGGGGCCACGCGCAGCAGATCGCGGCCCTCGGCGACCATCGCGCCCCACGACGGCGTGGGCGGCTGGGCGCCGAGACCGATGAACGACAGCGCCGCTTCCGCCATGATCGCGCCGCCGATGCCGAGCGTCGCCGCAACAATTACCGGCGCGATGACGTTTGGAAGGACGTGGCGCGCGATGATGCGGGCGTCGGACGCGCCCAGCGCGCGCGCCGCTTGCACGTACTCGAGCCCGCGCGCGAGCAGCACCTGGCCGCGGACGATGCGCGCCATGCCGGCCCATCCCACGATCCCGATGACGACGAACACGACCGGCAGCGACGGCCTCACCGCCGCGGCGATCGCGATGAGCAGGAGCAGCGACGGAAACGCGAGTGTGACGTCGGCCACACGCATGATGAGGCTGTCGAGCCAGCGGCCGTAGTAACCCGACACGAGTCCTAACGTCACACCGAGCGCCAGCGCGATGCTCTGGCTGATGAGCCCGACCGCCAGGGACAGCCGCGCGCCGTACAAAACCCGGGACAGGACGTCCCGGCCCTGCGCGTCGCTGCCGAGCAGGAACGCGCCGGAGGGTGGATGCAAACTTGCAGAGAGGTCGCCGCGAAACGGATCACCGGGGGAGAGCCATGGAGCGAGCAGGGCGAGCAGCGCGAGGACGCCAACGAGGGCGAGCCCGAAGCGGGCCCAGCGGTCTCGCGCGATTCGTGACCAAAACAGTGGCGCCGCCATGGGGGTGTCAACTACGTTACTCGGGACTCAACTCCCCGGGCAAGCGGATAGTGCTGTGAAACGCGATACACCGTTCACCCTCGTCCTCGGCGGCGGCGGGATGAAGGGGCTCGCCCATATCGGCGTGCTCCAGGCGCTGCTCGAGCGCGGTCACCGGCCGGCCCGGATCATCGGGTCGAGCGTCGGCGCGCTCGTGGCCGCGGCCTGGGCGGGCGGGATGGGTATCGCGAAGCTGCGCGAGATCGCCTTGAGTCTCAGGCGCAAGGACGTGTTCGCCGTCGCGCACGCCGACATGGCCTTCAAGCGCATGCGATCGCCGGCGCTGTTTCGCCGCGAGCCGCTCGAACAGCTGATTCAGCGCACCGTGGGCGACCTCACCTTCCAGCAGCTCGATCCGCCCGTCGTCGTCAACACCGTCGATTTGAACTCCGGGATGCAGGTGTTCTGGGGTCTGCCGGGGCTGGACGACATTCGCGTGGCGGACGCGGTGTTCGCCTCGTGCGCGCTGCCCGGCTACTTCCCCCCGCACGAAATCGGCGGCCGCTTCTATGTGGACGGGGCGGTGGTGGCGAACGTGCCGTTCGTCGCGGCGCGCGCGCTCGGTCCGGAATTGATCATCGCGGTCGACGTGTCCGCCTCGAGCGTGCTCACCGCCGACGCGCAGGAAGAGGGCTTCGCGGGCGTGTTCGCGCGCGCGACCGAGATCCTGATGCAGACGCTGCTCGAGCAGCGCGTGCGCACCTGGACCACGCCGCCCGTCTACTATATCCAGCCGCGCGTCGAGCACGTCACGATGTTTTCGTTCGACCATCTGCGCGAGGAAGTCGAGGAAGGGTATCGCGCGACGAACGCCGCGCTCGAGCACGACGATTGGCCCGTTCCGGGCGACGTCGGAATCTTTCCGAAGCGGCGCGTGATGGTGCGGGTCGAGCGCGAGCGCTGCATCGGCTGCGGCGCCTGCCTGGTGCACGGACCGCAGGGATTGTTCGTGCTCGACTCGGAGCGAAAAGCGGTGGTGACGCAGCCGGATCAGGAATGGTCGCCGATGGACGGCGGCTACATCCGGCATTGCCCCACGTACGCGATCATCGCCCGGCCGCAGCAGCAAGAGCGTACGATGCGTCGATCCGGATGAGGTCGCGCGCGACGCGATCCCAGTTGTAGTACGTCTCGACGGCGCGGCGTCCTGCCGCGCCGAGTTTTTTTCTGCGCTCGGGATCACTCAACAATTCGTTCACGCCCGCGGCGACCGCGGCCGGATCGTCGGGATCGACCAGGATGCCCGTCTGCCCTTCGTGCACCGCGTCGGGGACGCCGCCTGACCGGCCGCCGACCACGGCGAGCCCGCACGCCGACGCCTCGACGAGCGAGATCCCGAATCCTTCGACGAGCAGGTCGTGTCGTCGCGAGATCCCCACGTAGAGATCGGCGGCGTTGTACAGCGCGGGCAGATCTTCATCGGGAACGGCGCCGAGGAATCGGACGGCGTCACCCAGGCCGAGGTCCTGGCGCAGCTGCTCGAGTTGCGGCAATCGATCGCCCACCCCGGCGACCGCGTACCGCACGCCCGGATGAACCGCACGGATCGCGGGGAGCGCTTTCATCATGGTATCGATTCCCTTGTGCCACTCGAGCCGCGCGACCGTGAGCAGCCAGGGTCCCCCTCCCCCTCCCCCCCCGAACAGCTCGTACTTGGCCAGCACCCGGCTCGTGTCGATGCCGGGACGGAAAAATTCCGGGGTCGTGCCCAGCGGGACCCGCTCCACCGGAACATCACACTCGAGCAGGTCGAGCACGCGACGCGCCTGATTCGCCGTCCAATGACTGATCGCGACCAGCACCGCCGCGCGGCCGAGTATGGCGCCGGCGGTGCCACGCTTGAAGCGGCTGCGGCGGATTTTGTCCTCGATCAGGAGCAGCTCGGTGCCGTGCACCAGGATCCCGTACGGGATCCCGAGCCAGCGGGCCGGATAGGCCGCCGGCTTGAGCTCGGCGCACCACACGAATCCGGGCTTCCATTCTTTCGCGAGCCGGCGCGCGCGCAGCGTCCAGAGCGCGAGCCCCTGAATCGTTCGCAAACGGCTGGCCCGGATCCCGACGCGATCGATCGGCTGCGGGAAGCGCTGGTCGCTGAGCGCGCTGTTGTCGTAAGCGCCGGTGGAGACGACGAGTGAGTGCGGCGGATAGCGCAGCGCGAGCTCGCCCATCATGCGGGCGATGCCGCCGCCGTGCGGCGGGAAGTTGAACGCTAGGAGGAGACTTGTGATTCGATGTCCAGGAGGTCGCGGATCACACGGTCCCAGTTGTAGTAGGTCTCGACCGCCTTTCGGCCCGCCTGTCCCAGACGCCGCGCGAGCAGCTGGTCGCCGAGCAGCCGCTTCATCGCGCCGGCCACCGCGTCGGGATCGTCGGGATTCACCACGAGGCCGGTTTCACCGTCATGCACCGCCTCGGCGAGACCGCCGGACTGGCCCGCGATCACGGGCAACCCGCAGGCGCTCGCTTCGGCGAGTGCCACGCCGAATCCCTCGACGCGCGAGCCGTCGGCCTTGCGGGACACGCCCACGTACGCGCTCGCCATGTTGAACACCGCGGGCAGCTCCGCCTCCGGCACGTTGCCGACAAAGCGCACGTGATTCGCGATGTTCAGCTCTTCCGCGAGCTTCTGATAGTCTTTGCGCCTTTTGCCGCTGCCCACCACGAGGTAGTTCACGTCGATGCCGTCCTTGCGCACCTGCGCCACCGCGCGCAGCGCCGTGTCGACGCCCTTGTACGGCTCGAGTCGCGCGACGGTGAGCACCCAGGCGCCGCCGTTCACCCGGTAGCGCTCGCGTACCGCGTGCGTGTCGATCCCCGGCCGGAATTGCTCGGGATCGGTGCCGAGCGGCACGAGCCGCACGCGCTCGGCGAGCGGGTCGAGCCCCAGCTCGCGCAGGACTTTCTGTGCCTGCTCGCGGGTCCACTGGCTGTTGGCCACGACGGCGACCGCCGAGCCGAACAGCGCCTTCGCCGTCTTGCGCGCGAACCGCGAATGATGGATCGCGTGCAGCTCCTTCAGCAGGTCGCCGCCGTGCACGAACACGCCGTACCTCGTGCCGACGCGCTCGTGCACCCACTTCGCGGGATAGGTGCAGGGGCGGATCGAGTCGCACCAGGCGAATCGCGGCTTGTGCTGGCGGGCGAGGCTCGCGACCCGGCGCGACCAGAACAGCAGTCCGGCGAGATTGCGCAGCGCCTTGCTCGGCACGGGGAGGCGATCGACGACGGCGCCGCTGAATCGCACGTCGGAGTCGAGGGAGTCGCGATGCTGCCCCGTGGACACGAGCAGCTCGCCGCGCGGATAGCGGCGCGCCACCTCGCCCATCATGCGGGCGATGCCGGTCTGCATCGGCGGGAATTCGTTGGTCAGCAGGAAAGTCTTAGCCAACGCGTTGTTTCTCCCAGAGAAAAGCATACTTGAAGAATACCGAAGCCGCACTCATTCCCGCATGAATGACGCCGAGCCGGCCGTCGAGAAAACTGCCGTGCAGGATGTAGTCGCGGAGAAATCGGAACGCCGGCCGGAGCAACAGGTCGCTGAAGGAGGCGCGCCGGCCCTGCGCGGCGAGATCGGCGGCGCTCATGCGACTGTAGGAAACGATCTTCTCCAGGTGATGCCCCAGGTCCTTGTAGGGCGTATGGTCCAGCTCGTGGCTCAGCTCGCCTTGCTCGCTCAACGGGATCTCGAGCCCCGGATGGGCCGACTTTCCGGCGAAGCGCCGTCCCCGCCGGAACAGCCGTACGACCCAGTCGCGCCCCCAATGACCACGCCGCAGCACCTGGCCGTGAAACAGATTGCGCCGCTTCACGCGATAGGCCTCGTGCCGCGGCGCCGAAACCACCCGAGCCAGCTCGGCCGCGAGCTCGGGTCCGATCCGCTCGTCGGCATCGAGCGCGAATATCCATTCGTGCCGCGCGGCCTCGATGCCGGCGTTGCGCTGCGCCGCGATGCCCGAGACGCCGTTGATCACGCGCGCCCCGGCGGCGGCCGCCTGCGACGCCGTCCCATCCCTGGATCCCGCATCGACGACGATGATTTCACCCGCCCAGGAGAGGCTACGAACGCAATCGCCGATCTGACTCGCTTCGTTCAGCGTGGGAATGACCACCGTCAGCGGTGCCGAGGAGGGCATGTCCCGAATACTAATGAGAGCGTTCCCCGCGGAGCAATCGGCGGCGCGCGATCGCCTCGCGATACACGACCTCGGTCCGCGCCGCGGTGCGCGCGATCGTGAACTCGCGCCGCACCAGATCCCGGCCCGTCGCGGCCGCGCGAGCCCGAAACGCGTCGTCGCCGAGCATCCGCTCGAGCGCGCGAGTCCACGCGGCGGGATCGAGCGGCGGGACGAGTAATCCCGTTTCGCCGGGTTAGACGAGCTCCGCGTTGCCGCCCGCCGCCGACGCGATCACCGGCACGCCGAGGGACATCGCTTCGAGCAGCGCCTGCGACAATCCCTCGATCCGGGACGGCAGCGCGGCGATGGTCGCGAAACGATAGAACGCGAGCGGCCGCTCCATGAATGGGACGTACACGATCTGGTGCCGCGCCGGCACCGCGGCCTGCGCCCTGGCCAGTCCTTCGTCCGGGCGAATACCCACGAACGCGACCGTGACCGGGCGATGCAATCCCGGCAAGGCGCGCAGCAGGACTTCCTGATCCTTGCGCCGCGCCACGACCAGCACGACGGGACGCCCGGCATCCCCCAGCGTCCGTTCGGCGAGGGCGAGCTCCTCGCGCGTGGGCTGTGCTTCGACGCGCGTGAGGTCGATGCCGTTCGGCACGACGCGCAGGCGCCCGCCGGGATGCAGCCGGCGCCGAAGCGCGCGGGCGACCGCCGCGCTCACCGCGATCGTGCGATCGGCGGTGAATCCGACCGCGATCAGCTCGGGGGGAAGCGTGAGCGGCATCGTCCGGCGCGTGACGACGAACGGCTGCGGGAGACGCCGGTGCCAGCGCAGCAACGTGAGCGCGCGCCGGTCGCCGGTGGCGTGACTGTTGACCACGTCCACCCGCTGCTCGCGGATCACATACTCCAGATGGTTGGCGACGCCGCCCAGCGACGAAAAATCGAGCGCGACATGCTCGAGCGGCGGCGTGGCGGCCACCTGGCGCGCGAGCAGCGTGCCGGCGGGACAGCCGACGAGGACGCGATGACCGCGCTGTGCCAGCTCGCGGCTCAGACTGAAAATGGATTGTGTGGAACCAGCACCCTCGCCCTGGTGCGTGAGCTGCAGGGTCGTGAGTCGTGCGGGACTCTCCGGCATGTTCCGAAGGTAGTTATACTGGGACTCCGATGCACGTCGTAGTCGCGTCACATCACCGGCTTCCCGTCGAGGGCTACGGCGGACCGCAGCGCGTCGTGGTCGCGCTGGTACGCGCGCTCGCGGCGCTCGGCCATCGCATTACCTTGCTGGCGCAGCCGGGGACGAAAGTCGCCGAAGCCGCGAAGATCATCGAAGTGGCGCCGCGGGTGTGGAAGGACGCCAATGTCGATCTGAAGAAATTCCTGCCGGACAATGCCGACATCATGCACGCGCACTTTCCACTCAAGCAGGGCCCGCGCGGGCTGCCGTTCGTGCAAACGCTGCACTCGAATTGGAAACCGAACACCCCGCTGCCTCCCAACACCGTCTTTCTCTCGCGCGATCACGCCGCCCGGCATGGCAGCACGTCGTTCGTCTACAACGGGCTCGATCCGGCCGAGTACATCTATCGGGGCCGGAAGGAAAAATGGGACCTGTTCCTCGGCAAGCTGCACAGCGATCGCGGCTACCATTGGGCGGTCGATGCCGCCAAGCGCACGGGCCGCTCGCTGATCATCGCCGGCGGCTGGCGGCCGAGCTTCACGGGCGGGATCAAGTACGTCGGTGAAGTCGGCGGCAAGCGCAAGGCGGTGTTGCTGGCGCGGGCGCGCTGCCTGTGGATGCCGGCGCAATGGGACGAGCCGTTCGGACTCCCGACGATCGAGGCGCTGCTCTCGGGAACCCCGGTGCTGGGCACCAACCGCGGCGCTCTGCCCGAGATCGTGACGCCCGATGTCGGCGCGATCGCGCCGACGCTCGAGGAGATGATCGCCGCGTCGCAGACGATCGAGACCCGCTCGCCCGAGGCATGCCGCGCGCACGCCGAGCGCCACTTCACGCATCTCAGAATGGCCGAGGGCTACGTGCGGATGTACGAAGGATTGACGACGTCGGGAACGCTTCCCGCCGGCCGACCCGCCGACTAGATGCACATCGTGCAATTCCAGCATACGCGCGTGCCCGTCGCCAAGTACGGCGGGGCCCAGCGCATTGTGGTGTGGCTCAGTCAGGCGCTCGTGGAGCTCGGTCACGACGTGACGCTGCTCGCGGGTCGCGGCTCGCGGGTGCCGGGCGTGCGCGTGGTCGAGGTCGATGCGGAGGACGTGCGGCGTGCGGCGTTCGACGTGCGCGAGTACGTCCCCGGGCCCGTCGACGTGATGCACTATCACGGTCTCGTCGATCATCCGCCCAACGCTCCCTTCGTCGCGACGCTGCACGGCAACCTGGGCGCCGGACAGGTCGCGCCGCCGTACGTGATCGGGGTCAGCGAGAATCACGCCCGGCGCCACGGCATCGCGTCGTACGTCTACAACGGCGTGCGACTGGACGAGTACGAATTTCGCCCCGACAAATCCGATTTCGACCTGTTCCTCGCGCGGCTGCACTCCGCAAAAGGGTGGCGGGTCGCGGTCCAGCTCGCCAAACAGGAGCGATTCCGGCTGGTGATCGCGGGCGGGTGGCGGCCCACCCTTTCGCACTGGCTCAAGTTCGTCGGCGAAGTCGGTGGAGAGAAAAAGCGGGAGCTGCTCGCAGCCGCGCGCTGCCTATGGATGCCGGTGCAGTGGGAGGATCCGTGCCCGGTGAACGTCATCGAAGCACTTGCCAGCGGAACACCTGTCATTGCGACGCCGCGCGGCTCGCTTCCCGACCTGGTGGGACCGGACGGTGGCGCCATCGGCGCGAGCGTCGACGAGCTGATCGCGATCCGGCGGCGCCTCGCCGATTTCGATCCGCGCGCCTGCCGGCGCCGTGCCGAGCAGTACTTCTCGCATCTGCGGATGGCGCGCGATTACGTGCGGATGTATGAGGGATTGCTGCGCGATGGCCGGCTGCCCGACGGAGTCCCGGTTACAGGCTGAAGCCAATTACACGAGCACGTAGTTCCGGAACTCGAACACCCGCGCGCCGGTGAGCCGCTCGATCCAGTCGGAGATGTAGAAGCGGATGTGCTCGGGCTTGAGCCGCATCGGCCCGATCACCCGATCGGGGTCGACGGCGCGCTCGGCGATCCACTCGCGCGCCGCGGCCGGATGCGTCCCGGTGAACGGCTTGAGCAACGGAATCCACTCGAGAAATCCGCGCGCCTGCTCCTTGTCGAAGCGGTTGCCGCCCCAGGGATAGATCGTCTTGGAGATTTCGAGCTTTTCCTTGATGGCCCGGGCGGGGCGCGCCCAGCCGTAGTGAAACATCTCGGCGTCGGTCACGCGCGCCTGGATCTTGCGATAGTCGGGGCCGACGCGAAATCCTTGCGCGCCCTGATAAGGCCGAATGTCCTTGCGGAAGCGGATGCAGCGCACCTCGCGCCGGTACCAGCGCCGGCTGGTCGCGATCTGATCGAAGCCGCCGTAAAAATGCAGATACTTCACCAGCAGGCCTTCCACCCGCGTGTCGGCATCCCACTCGGCGACCTTTTCCTTCAGTATGCGCGCGCCCCGCTCGTGCAGGACCTCGTCGGCCTGGATGTAGATCCCCCAGGTGCCGCGGCAGGCGTCCATCGCTTTCTGCGTTTCGATGGACAGCATGATGTTTTTCTTGGTGAAGTCCCACTCGCTGTCCAGGATCCGGACGCGCGGGTCGTCGACCGAGGCGACGACGTCGCGGGTCTCGTCTTCGGACTTCCCGACGTTGACCACCACTTCGTCGCACACCTCGAGCACCGACCTGATGGCCGGGACGATGGGAAAGTCGAGCTTGACGGCGTTTCGAACGAGCGTGAATCCGGAGAGCATCAGGTCCTGAATTGAAGGTTGTAGAGCCGGCGGTACAGCCCGTCGGCCGAGAGCAGGTCCCCGTGCGTGCCGCGCTCCACGATGCGGCCCTCGGCCAGCACCACGATGAAGTCGGCGTGCTGCACGGTAGCGAGGCGGTGCGCGATGACGAAGACGGTCCGGTGCGCCATCAGGCGCTCGATCGCTTCCTGCACCAGGCGCTCCGACTCGGTGTCGAGCGCGCTCGTCGCCTCGTCGAGGATCAGAATCGGCGGGTCGCGCAGCAGCGCGCGCGCGATCGCGATCCGCTGGCGCTGCCCGCCGCTCAGCCGGGTCCCCCGCTCGCCCAGCAGGGTGTTGTAGCCTTCGGGCAGCCGCTGGATGAATTCGTCGGCATTCGCCGCGCGCGCCGCCGCGCGCACCTGCTCGAGCGTGAAATCGGAGCGGCCGTAGGCGATGTTGGCGAACACCGTGTCGTTGAGCAGCATCGTCTCCTGAGACACGATGCCCATCAACTTCCTGAGCGACGTACGCGTGAAATTCGTCAGCGGAACGCCGTCGAGCAGGATCGTGCCCCGCGTCGGCTCGTAGAAGCGCGGCAGCAGATCCACGAGCGTGGTCTTCCCCGCTCCGGATGGTCCCACGATCGCGACCACCTGGCCGCGCTTCACCTCGAGATCCACGTCGCGCAGCACCGCTTCCCCGGCTTCGTACTCGAACGAGACGCCCTGGTACTCGAGGCGCTCGCTGAACTCCGCGGTGGTTTCGCCGGGCTTATCCCCCTCGGCCGGCGGAAGGTCCAGCACCTCGAACACGCGCTCGGCCGACGCGACCGCGCCGGCCATCACCGCCGGGTAGTTCGAGACCGACTTGATCGGCGACATGAGGCGCAGGCTCACGGCGAGAAACGTGATCAGCACCGCCGGATCGAGCGTCGCGGCGGCGCCGAGGGCGAGCCGCGTGCCGACGACGAGGATCAACACCATCATGACGCCGCCGAATACTTCGCTGACGGGGCTCGTGAGGCTCGAGTAGCGCTGCGCGCGCAGCACGCGTTTGCGATAGCGCTCGGCGAGCTGGCGGAACCGCTCGAGCTCGAACGTTTCCGCCACGTAGGCGCGCACCAGTTTGGCCGACGCGATCATGTCCCCGACGTGGCTCGTGACCTCCCCCCGCTCCGCCGCGACCTCGCGCGAGCGGCGGCGCAGGCGATTGATCATCGGACGGATGATGAGCAGCAGTACCGGCGCGAGCAGCAGCGAGAGCAGCGTGAGCCGCACCGAGAGCCCGAACAGGATCACGACGTAGACGACGATCACCACGATGTTCTGGAGCAGCGACGCGAGCGCCGCGCTGACCGCGGTCTTCACCTGGTCGGTATCGCTGATGATGCGCGCGACGATCTGACCCGCGCGGGTGCGCTGGAAGTAGCCCAGGGGGAGCGTCTGGAGGTGACGGAACAGCCGCACGCGCAGATCGCGGACCACGCCTTCCTGAATCGCGACGCTGCCGATCGACGCGAGGTATCCGGTGACGTTCTTGAGCAGCAACGCGGCGAGCAGCACGATCACGACGTTGCGCAGCGCGATCTCGGGCGAGCCTGACGCGAGGAACGGCCCCGCGATCTTGTCGAGCACCGCTTCGACCTGCGAGCCTCCTTCGGCTGGCAACGCCGACGTGCCGAACAGGGTGCGCAGGAACGGGATCAGCAGCACGAAGGTGAAGCCGTCCAGCACGGACGAGATCACCGTGGCCCCGATCGTCGCGACGAACAGCCAGGTGTAGGGGCGGAGCAGCGACAGCAGCCGGGCGCTGCGACCCACTAGCGGTTCCGGCGCGGCGTGAGCAGCGCGACCGGCAGAATCATCTCCTCCGGGGTGGCGCCGCCGTGGAGGAAGGCGCCGCGATAGCGCGCCTGGTATTCGCGCAGCTTGGTCGGATACACGAAGAAGCGGTCCCCCGTGGCGAGCAGCAGCCGCACGCCGAGTCCTTTCGCCGGCAAGCCGAACGACTTGAGGTCTTCGACCATGATCGCCGCTTCGGGATCCTCGGAGCGCAGGTCCTCGCCGAACTTGTAGCGCAGGTTGGCGGTGGCGTCGCGCTTGGCGAACACCGTGGCCGGCGTTTCGCAGTGGATCGAGCCGTGATCGGTGGTGAGCAGCACGGGAACGTTTCGGCGCTCCGCCTCTTCGAGCGCGGCGAGCACGGGGGAGCGCTCGAACCAGGTGCGCGTCAGGCCGCGCAGCGCGTCGGCGTCGCGCGCGACCTCGTAGAGGATCGCGTTCTCCGAGCGCCCGTGCGTGAGCTGATCGATGAAGTTGAAGACCAGCGCCGTCACCCCGGGCTGCGCGAGATGCGCGGGCAGCCGGCGCAGCAAATCGGTGCCGTCCGCCGCGGTGAACAGCTTCTCGTAGCGGACGGGGACTTGCTGGCCCATGAGCTCCTGCAGCTGCTCGGCGAGCAGCTCGGCCTCGTGCGCGTTCAGGCTCTCTTCGTCGCTGGGCGCGCCCCACCAATCGGGGTGCCGGGCCGCGATCTCCATCGGGAACAGGCCGCTGAAGATCGCGTTGCGCGAAAACGGCGTCGCGGTCGGCAGGATGCTGTAGTAGTGCGACTCCTCGACGTCGAACAACGGCGTGATCAGATCGCGGATGACTTCCCACTGGTCCAGACGCAGGCAATCGATCACGATGAACAGCACGCGCCCGGACGGCTTGAGCGCGGGCACCAGGAACTCCGCGCCGACGTCCACGGACAGGGGCGGTCGATCGCGCTCGGGGTCGGAGAGCCAGCGCGGATAGTGCTTCGTCACGAAGCTCTGAAAATCCTTGCGCAGGCTTTCCTGGAGCGTGCGCAACGCTTCGGAGAGCCCCGGCTCGGCGGCGGCGGCGAGCCGCACTTCCCAGCGCGCCAGCTCGGCCACGAGCTCCGTCCATTCGCGCCAGGCGAGCGTGGCGCCGCGCCGGCCCTCGAGCTCGCGGAAGCGCGTGACGAAGTCGCGCGCCAACCGCTGCTGGCGAATGCGGTCGCCCTCGAGCAGCCGCGTGACGACCGAGAGCACCTGGCGCGGGTGCACCGGCTTCACGAGGTAGTCGTCGACCTCGATGCCGATCGCGTCGCGCAGGAGCCCGTCGTCTTCGCTTTGCGTCACCATCACGACGGCCATCGCCGGATCGATGGCGCGAATCTCCGGGATCAGCTCGAGGCCGCGCCGCCCCGGCATCTGTTGATCGAGCAGCACCACGCTGTACGGCTGGCGCCGCAGCATGGCGAGCGCGTCGTCACCGTGCGCCGCCTGGGCCACCGCGAACCCCTGCTGCTCCAAAAACCGGCGGTGCGCGGCGAGCCCGTCGACCTCGTCATCGACCCAGAGAATGCTTTTCGGTCGCGGCATCTTGCGAAGAAGCTAGTCCCGCTGGCGAAGCCGGGCAACGCGCGACTACATTGGCCGCGTGTTGCGCATCCTGTGCGTCCGGTTCAGCTCCATCGGCGACGTCCTTCTGACCACTCCCCTCTTGCGCGCACTGCATCGCCGCCATCCGGAAGCAGAGCTGTACTTCGTGACGAAGCGCGAGCTGGCGCCGCTCGTCGTCGAGAATCCCCACCTGACCGACGTGATCACCCTGGGTCCGGGCGAGCCGATCACCGAGCTGGCGCGCCGGCTGCGATCGCTCGGGCCGACCCACGGACTCGATCTGCACGGCAGCCTGCGCAGCGCCGCCCTGCGCCGGCTCGTCAAGTGCCGGTGGTCGGGATACTCGAAGCGAAAGCTCGCCCGGACCACCCTGATCGCGACGAAGATCAACCTGTACGGGAAGCATGTGCCCGTGCCCGAGCGCTACTTCGAGGCCGCGAAGACCGCCGGGCTCGACGTGGAGCCCGACGGCGGCGCGCCGGAATTTTTTCTCGCGCCCGCCGCGCGCGCGCACATGCGTCATTGGCTCGCGGAGCTCGGACTCGAAGAGAAGCCGTTCGCGGCGATCGCGCCGGGCGCCGCGCACGCGACCAAGCGATGGCCCGTCGAGCATTGGCGCGCGCTCGCGCGACAGCTGCTGGACTCGGGGTACGGCGTGATCGCGGTCGGCGGCGCCGACGATCGGCCGCTCGCTGATGCGCTCGGCCCCGGCGTCGTCAACGCCGCCGGCGAGTTCACGCTCCAGGAAACCAGCACGTGTCTTGCGCGCGCCGCGGTCGCGATTTCCGGAGACACGGGCGTGATGCATATGGCGACCGGGGTCGGCACGCGGGTCGTCGCGCTGTTCGGCCCGACGGTGGAATTGTTCGGGTTCTATCCGTACAAGAGTCGCGCGACGGTTCTCGAACAGGACCTCGACTGCCGCCCGTGCTCGGCGATGGGCACGGAGCGCTGCCCGCTCGGCCATCATCGCTGTCTCGACGACATTCGTCCCGATCAAGTCGCCGCGGCCGTGCAGCAGCTCGTGGCATGAGCACGCAGGCGGAGGAGCGGCTCGTCACGCTGATCGCCGAAGCGGCGCGCGGCCCGCAGCGCGAAGGTCTGTTCGCACTCTGGCTCGTCGTCCGCGCGGCGGAAGCGCTGCTTCCTCCGGCGCCCGTCAGTCCCAAGAATCACCGCCGCCGGCTGCAGGCGCTCGAAACGCGACTCGGCAGTCTGGCGCTGCCCGCTCCGCTGCGGCGGGCCCTCGCCGCCGCGCGCCAGCACCTCGAGACGGCGACGCCGGACGCGGCGGCGCTCGTGCTCAGCCAGCTCACCGCGCCCGCCCGGGACGTGCTGGGTCCCGACGCGGCGGAGGCCGTCACGGTTGCCGCCCGGGGCGCCAAACTACATCTATAGACCATGCCCTCTCCCGCGCGCCGGCTCGAGAAACGCGCATCGCTCGATAACCTCGTCGAGCGCGTGGATGCCCAGCGCCCAGGTGACGTCACCGGCGACACCATCCCTACCGGCTATGGATCGCTCGACAAACTGCTCGGCGGCGGGCTGCGGCGCCGCGATTTGATCCTGCTCGGCGGCGACATCGGCAGCGGCAAGTCGGCGCTCGCGCTCGGGATCGCGCTGCGCGTGGCCCAGCAGTCGCTCGGCGTCGCGTACCTGTCCGGCGAGATGAATGAAGAGCGGTTGATGGAGCGCGCGCTCGCGATCGAGGGACGCGTGGCGGTGGACGAGCTGCGCTCAGCCACGCTCACCGATCAAACCCGCGCGGGCGTCGGCGGCGCGGCGGTGCGGTTGCGCGGGCTGCCGATCACGTTCCTGCCGCTGGCGGGCGAAGACTTCGAGACGGCCTTCGAGCACCTCGATACGCTGCGACAGGTCGGGCTCGTGGTGGTCGATTATCTCCAGCTCGTGCCCCCGCCCAAGGAGCGCACGACCCAGGATGAAGACACCGCGCTGGTGCTGCGCCATCTCAAGGCGCTGGCGCTGGCACGCCAGGTCGCGCTCCTCGTCGTGGCGCAGTTGCCGCGGTTCGAGGCGAAGCGCGACGATCCGCGCCCGACCCTGGACGACTACGGCGTGCTCGGCGCGCCCAAGCAGCATGCCGATCTCGTGTTGTCGATTTTTCGCGAAGAGATGTATCGCCCGGGCGGAGGCGTGGACGGCGCGACGGAGCTGATCGTCGCGAAGAACCGCAATGGCCCGACTGGATTCGTGGATTTGTACTTCTATCGGCGCTGGATGCGGTTCGAGGATATGCTCGATCCAGACCGGTAAAGCCGTTGCGTCGTACGTCCCTAGGTTTTGACCGAATCCTTCGGTATCACCCCAATCATCGTGTAGGTCGTCCCCGGCCCACCCGAGTTCGGACGCAGCGTCAGCCATAGCGGCCGCGTGTCCTTCTCCGCGTAGATCGTTACCGTTCCGTTCCGATCGCTGATGGTGCGCTTCAGCTCCCAGTTGTTCGCCGTCAGTGCCCGCGCGAACCAGCGCGCTACCACGCTTACCGAATCGGGCGAGGTCATGACGAGCTGGGCCGCCTCCTCACCGGAGGACATGCTGACCATCGTGGAGCGGGGATAGGCGAGGGTGCCCTGCAGCGCTTTCCCGACGTTGATCCGATCCTGTTCGCCGCCCGGGCGATCGCACGCGATCAGCGCGGCACAAGCGAGTGAGAGCAAAACGGCGCGAGTCATGGGCCGGAATGCTAGCTGTGGCGCTTCCATAAGGTCAAGTTGTAAGTTGCTAACGACAGGCTCGAGACGGGACGCCAGGACGCCGAAGTCGCAAGCGGTTGCAAGCGCGGAGCTGCCAGTGGCTGGTCACAGCAAGTGGAAACAGATCAAACGCAAGAAAGCCGTCACGGATCAGAAGCGGGGCGCGATGTTCACTCGCCTGATCCGCGAAATTACGATCGCCGCCAAGGCTGGTGGAGGCGATCCGGGGGGTAACGCACGTCTCCGCACGGCGATCGACGCGGCCAAGGCCGAGAACATGCCGGCCGACAATATCGACCGCGCGATCAAAAAGGGGACCGGCGAGCTGGAAGGCGTGACCTACGAAGAGGTCACCTATGAAGGATACGGGCCCGGCGGCGCCGCGCTCCTGGTCCAGGCGACGACCGACAATCCGAATCGCACCGTCGCCGAGATTCGCAACATCTTCAGCAAACACGGCGGCAACCTGGGCGCGGCCAACGCGGTCGCCTGGATGTTCGATCGCAGGGGGCAGATCGTCGTCGACGGCAAGGCGAGCGAAGACGCCACGATGGAAGTCGCGCTCGAGGCCGGCGCCGACGACATGGAGAGGGAAGGCGATATTTACGTGATCACGACGCCGCCCGCGCAGCTGCACGCCATCGACCAGGCGCTGCGCGCCAAGAAGCTGCCCGTGCAGAGCGCCGAGATTTCGATGGTGCCCAAGAACACGGTCAAGGTCGAGGGCAGCGACGCCAAGCGCCTGCTGGCGCTGGTCGAGACTCTCGAGGAAATGGA
>DASSUS010000167.1:0-7647 GCA_035706765.1 Gemmatimonadales bacterium | reverse complement strand
CGACGAAGTTCAGCCCGCCTATTGGAGCTTTGGAAAAGTGGAAGTCGCGCACGAGTATTACTATCATGGCACCCATTACGAGAAGATCCTCGTCACTCTGCGCGCGGCCTAACACGCGCTTGAAGCTGGCGGCGCCGTCTTTCTGTGGAGGCCATCGGTTTGTGAACGTGAAAGCAACGCGCCGCAGCTTAAGCGCATTTCGTTAGGCGGCGGCTTGCCCGTCCAGGCAGTCCTACCATTCTTATCGCGTGTACTTCCGGATCCTCGGTGACATTACCGATGTCGAGACCATCGCTACCGGCTCGGGCATTCGTGAGCTGGCCCGGCTCCGCCGCCGGTATGGCCGAGCACGCTGGCGCAAGCGCAAGGGCAGGGCTCGCGTAGAGCTTGAAAGTGGGGTCGTTCGCGTGGCCGAGGTCCATTGGTATGAGGCCACTGGCAAAGGACAACACGAATTGAAGATCAAGCGTTATCTTGACTGATATGGCTACTCGCGCGCGTCAACTGGTTCTCTGTCTACGCAACCGCGGCTACGAAGTGTCGCTCGAGCGGCGGAAGCTGTACCAGGTCATTCCCGATCGGGATGCGGCAAAGCACGGTCAGCTACGGGTCATCGATGAGTCCGGAGAGGATTATCTCTATCCGGCGAGTTTCTTTGCATTCGTTAAGCTTCCGCCCACAATCCGCAGACGGGTTCTCGTGAACGGCCGGGGAGATCGCTAACAGAGTAGTCCAGGTACATCGCTAACACTTGCGCCAAACTAGGGCACCCAGGAGGTGCCCGATGCCTTGGAGGCAGGTGGACGTGATGACCGAACGGTTGCAGTTCATTCGAGATGCCCGGCAGCGCTTGGTGACCTTCACCGAGCTGTGTGCGTTGTACGGGATCAGTCGCTTTACCGGCTACAAGTGGTTGCGGCGAGCGGAGCAGAGCGGGCTCGATTTCCTGCAGGAGCTGTCGCGGCGGCCGCATCATTGCCCGCACGAGACGCCCGCGGTGCTCACGGCCCGGGTGCTCGAGGCGCGGCGCCATCATCCCACCTGGGGTCCGCGCAAACTGCTCGCACTGTTACGGCGCCAGGACCGGCGCCACGGCGACGCGCACCTCTGGCCGGCGCGCAGCACGGTGGCCGCGCTGCTGAAGCGCAACGGACTGACGATGCCGCGGCGACGCCGAACCCGCCGGCCGCATCCGGGACGCCCGCTCACGCCGATGACGGCGCCCAACGTCATCTGGACCGCGGACTACAAAGGCCAGTTTCGACTCGGCGATGGCTGCTACTGCTTTCCGCTCACCGTACAGGATGGCTACAGCCGTTACCTGCTGGGCTGTCGGGGCCTCAGCGGCACGACGACGGTGGAGTGCCGGCCGGTGTTTGCCCGGCTGTTCCAGGAGTACGGCCTGCCGGAGATCCTGCGCACCGATAACGGCGTGCCCTTTGCCACGGGCGCGTTGGGACGGCTCTCGCAGCTCAGTGTGTGGTGGATCCGGCTCGGGATCTACCCCGAGCTGATCGAGCCCGCGCACCCAGAGCAGAACGGCCGGCACGAGCGCATGCACCGCACGCTCAAACGGGAGACGGCGCGGCCGCCGGCGCCGAGCGCCCGCCGTCAGCAGCAGCGCTTCGACGTGTTTCGCGATGAGTACAACGCGGTGCGTCCGCACGAAGCCTTGGCGGACGCGACACCCGCGGCGCTGTATACGCGCTCGCCGCGGCCCTATCCAAGCGCGCTGCCGCCGATCGAGTACCCGCCGCACTTCGAGGTCCGCCTGGTCAGCGCCAATGGTGGGATTCGGTGGCTGCGCGATTGGGTCAACGTGAGCCAGGTCCTGGGGGGCGAGTACGTCGGCCTCGAGGAGATCGCCGAAGGCGAGTGGGATCTGTATTTTGGACGGATGAAGCTGGGCCGGTTTCATGAGCCGCTGCGTCGCATCGAAGACGATCAGGGACGGCTGGCTCGAAAGCGCATGAAGGTGTAAGCGATGTACCTAGACTATTCTGTTAGCTGTGTACCCGGACTATACCCGGACGCCGCCTAACACGCGCTTGAACCTGTCGGCGCCCGCGCTCAACGCGTCCGGTTCCGATCTTGGGTTCAGTGATGAGAGGCTTTTCTTTGTGAGCCTTCTCATTCGGCGCCGCAGCTTAGGCGCTTCTCGTTAGGCCGCAGCACCGCGAAACTTCTAGATTACGCCACTCGTCCACCCCAAGATCCTTTTACGGAGCAGCCGTGGACCGATCCGATGTGATCTTCTTGGAAGTTGCGATTGCCTTTGTCCTCGTCGCAGGAACCGGCGTGGCCACATTCTGGCTCTGGCTCCGCTCGCGCGCTCGGCCTCCGGCCAACCTCGATAAGACCATCGAGGGCTTACGCGAGGAGGACGCGCGATTTCAGGCAGACTTGACGGCGCGGATGGCTGAGCTTGAGGAGCGCCTCGATTTCGCCGAACGACGATTAGTCCAGGAGCGACAAGCCCCTGCTTTACCGCAACCTTCTAAAGCTCGAACGCCGGTATAAGACGCCGCCGCGATGCTGCGGCCTAACACGCGCTTGACGCTGACGGCGCGCGTAGATTGAGGAATGAATCTTTCTTCAGCGCGCCGCAGCTTAAGCGCGATTCGTTAGAGAGCACACAATGTCCGAATCAAAGCGCCTACAGACTTACGAGACACCGGATATCACGGTGACCTTCGACCCGAATGTTTGCATCCACTCGGGTATCTGTGTGCGCGGACTAGGTCTGGTGTTCGACATCAAGCGCAAACGGTGGATTCGGCCCGAGCTGGCGCCCGCCACGGACGTTGCCGCGCAGATTGATCGGTGCCCCTCGGGAGCTCTGCAATATCAATGGAAGAAAAGTGATGGTGCTGTCTAACAAACGAGGTATCTCTCGAGCGTCGGAAGCTGTAGTGAAATCGTACGGCACGCGCGCAGTTCAGGCGCATTTCGTCAGGCCGCGATGAAACACGCCAGCGTGAACTCCGGCAACTCCTCGTCAGAACGCGCCGACCAAGACGGCGCGACAAGAAACCTCGAATCGATTAGCCCGTTCTTTATCGTCAAGGATTTGCAGGCCTCAATCTCCCATTACGTCGAGCGTTTCGGGTTCAGGTTGGATTTCCAGGGTCCAGTTGACGATGTCTACTATGGGCACGTGAGCCGGGATGGGATCGGCATCATGCTGAAAGCTATTCGTCCCGACGTGCTTCCATGTCCAAACCGCACACGCCACGAATGGGCTCGCTGGGACGCGTATGTCTACACCCTGGATCCCGACGCCCTGTTCTACGAGTTCAAGAAGCGGGGCGCTTCGTTCGTGAAAGAGCTGTCGTTCATCGATGACGGCTTGTGGGGTTTCGAGGTCACCGATGCCGACGGATATGTCTTAGCCTTCTTCCGGGTCCGCAATGAATGAAGGCGTCCAGGTGTGCCGCTGCCTGACAAGCGGTTGGAGCTGACGTTGCTTCTCGTAGTAGAACCTTACAGCGCATTTCGTTAGGCACCCCGCATGACGCCTCATTGGAAGACCTTGTGCATCGGTTTGTGGGGCGGTCTCTGGCTCTCGTCAAGCGAGCTCGTGGCACAACGCCTCGAGCCCGGCTTTGCCAGTGCTCCCATTGCGTTCGTCGCATCGGACGCGTCTGCCCGTTATCCGGTCCCAGCGGAGCGCGAACGCTGCGGCCGATCGTCGAACCCGTTTGTTCGGGGAGTTGTCGGTGCCGCGGCGGGCGCGGCGGCGGGGTACGTGTTGTTCCTGCTGAATGAGAAAGTGCTCTCGTGGGGCGGGGAGAGCACGGGACAGGAATTGCGGCGCGAGCGTACCCGGTTCATCGTGGGGGTGGCGGTGTTCGGTGCGGCATTCGAGGTTGTTGTGGGGCCTCATATCTGCAAATTGGGTCGCGCAGGTCGCTAACACGCGGCGGAAGCTGACGGTCCGCCCCGCGGTCACGGAGCAGGCTCAACCCCGTCGCGTGATCGAGGAGAACTGGACGGCTCCGCGCAATGGCCCTGGGGATTCACTCGTTGGCTGGATCGCGGGTACTATCGAGGGGCGCCCACGGCGCGCCGAGTTCCCGTATGCCCGTGTGCCGTGTCCAGGTCGCTGAGGGGCGGCGCCATACTCCTACACTGGGGGGTTAGCTATGCGCTTTGTCGCGTTCGTTTTAGTGATCGCACTCGCGGGCGGTTGCGGTGACGGATTGGCTCCAGAAAGCAACCTGCCGGTCGCCATGTCGGCGCGGACTGTTGGGGGAGATGGTTCGCCGGTTCAGGTGAGCGGTGGCCTTGGCTCAGTCGTGGTTGATGGTGGACCGGGACTCACCTGCGGAATAGCGTCGGCGAGCGGCCGCGCTAGCCTCCTCGATGCGCGACTCACTATTGTCATCACGCTTCGTCCCCTTGGCTCGTGCCCATTCGCCCCGGTTGCGGGCCGCTATACGGCAATCGTCTCGAACGTGCCCGGCGGTGTGTACGAGGTCGAGGTTCAGCAGCATTACCAGAGCAGTCAATCGGACGTGATTGTGGAAGGTCGCGTAGAGGTTGGGGAATCATGAGGTCGGATCGAATATCCATCGCCCAGCGCCGCGGGACACCAGTTCGTTGACGAATAGCTCGCTGAGCGCCCTAACATGCGCTTGAAGCTGGACCCATTATTTGCCGAGTTCTCCATTTGCGTGGCGACGTTGGAGCGTGAATGGGCGCGCCACGGATTCAAGGCCCCTGCGGGGCTCGCCGAAAAGGCGTGCTCCATACTCCTGGACTTCACACGACACCAGCAATCGCCCGAATCGATGAATGTTGGCGGGGAAGAGCTCATCGAGCTCTACCAACGATCATTGCTGATTACGGGGAGCGGTAGTTGCAGCGATGCAGTTCTGGATGTTTTTGGTGAGGAGTTGCGAAAACAGATGAAGGACTGAGTCTCGATGACACGCGCTCTCATCGCAGCCGTCGTCCTCATTGCCGGGAGCTGCAAGGACCTCGGTTTTGGCGATGTCTGCACCACGGAGCTTGGTGCGCGCTTCAGCCCGGTTGCGGTTTAGCCTCTTTAGGAGTCGCCATGCGAATCCTCCTCATCGGTGCCACCGGCACCATCGGTAGAGCCATCGCCGCTGCGCTCGCGGGTCGTCATGAAGTCCTGCTCGCGAGTCGCCAGCGGGCGCCGCTGCACGTCGACATTGCCGACCCGGCGTCGATCCGCGGTTTGTACGCGAAGGTCGGGAAGGTCGATGCCGTGATCAGCGCGGCTGGTCAGGCCCGTTTCAAACCCCTGGGCGAGCTGTCGGATGCCGATTTCCGCTTCAGCCTCGACAACAAGCTCATGGGCCAGGTCAACGTGGTCAGATATGGACTCGCATCTGTCGCCGACAAAGGGTCGTTTACGCTTACGAGCGGCATTCTCGCCCAGCAGCCAACTCGCGGCAGCGTCGCCGTCAGCCTGGTGAACGCAGGCCTCGAGGGTTTTGGGCGAGCGGCTGCGCTCGAGGCCCCGCGAGGTATTCGGATCAATGTCGTGAGCCCGCCCTGGGTTACCGAGACCCTGCAGGCCCTTGGAATGCCGCTCGAGGGCGGCTTGCCGGCCGCCAAGGTGGCGCAAGCCTATGTCGGCAGCGTCGAAGGGACGGCGAGCGGTCAGGTCATATCCCCGTAGGGTTGCCTTCATGACAATCAAGCGTATGGACAACGTCGGCATCGTGGTAGAAGACATCGATGCGGCGATTCAGTTCTTCACCGAGCTCGGTCTCGAGCTCGAGGGGCGCGCCCCAGTCGAGGGCCGGTGGGCAGACGGCGTCACCGGATTGCGCGACATGCGCGTCGAGATTGCCATGATGCGCACGCCCGACGGCCACAGCCGGCTCGAGCTGTCGCGCTTCCTCGCGCCGTCCGTGGTCGCCGATCACCGCCGCGCTCCGGTGAACGCGCTCGGGTACCTCCGCGTCATGTTCACCGTCGACGACATCGACGATACGCTCGTCAGGCTCGCGAAACTCGGCGCGAAGCTCGTGGGCGACGTGGTCCAATATGAGAAGCTGTATCGGCTGTGCTACATCCGGGGTCCTGAAGGAATTCTCATTGGACTCGCCGAGCAGCTCGGGCAGCAGACGTCGCGCGAGGATCCGTTGCGACAATGAGCGATCTGGTCACGGTCTTCGAGTCGGCCGATCTCGCGCTGTTTGCGATGGCCAGAGCGGCACTGGATGGGGCGGGGATCCGGTACATCGTACAGGGCGAGGGCGTGCAGGATCTCTTCGGTTTAGGCCGCCTGGGCACCGGATATAGTCTCGTGACGGGCCCTCCAAGGATCCGCGTGATAAAGGAAGACGCCGAGCGTGCTCGAGAACTTCTGGTCGAGCTCAGGGAAGATGACTGAGTCTTGATGAACGACGGTAGGGGACGTATGAGCACCATCGAAATCTTCGGCTCTCACGAATCCAACACGCTCGAGCAGCTTCGCGACGTCGCGAGCCGCGCCGAGCGTGCCGCGCTCATGGCGGACGGCCACCTCGGCTACGTCATGCCGATCGGCGGCGTGGCGGCATATCGAGACAAAGTCTCGGTCGTGGGTGTGGGATTCGACATCGCCTGCGGCAACGCCGCGATCCGCACTGACCTGAAGCTGCCCCAGATCCAGGGCAAGATCCGCGACCTCGCGGATGAGATTCAGGCCTCACTGTCGTTCGGAGTGGGCCTCAAGAATCGCGCGCAGGATGCGCCGACGAGCGACCCGTTGTTCGAGGATCCGGCGTGGGAAGCGGTGCCCGACCGCCACGAGCGCGATCGTCTGCGCGCCAAGGCGCGCGAGCAGCTCGGCACCGTCGGCTCGGGCAACCACTACGTCGACGTGTTTGCCGATGAAGCGGACTCGATCTGGGTCGGCGTGCACTTCGGCTCGCGCGGCTTCGGCTACGGCGTGGCGCACGGGTTTCTCGCGCTGTCGCAGAACAAGCAATGGGGCGAGCGCGCGCCCGAGCGCGAGGCGCTGCTCGACGTCCATGCGCCGATCGGCGACGCATACTGGCAGCTGATGAATCTGGCCGGCCGCTACGCGTACGCCGGCCGCGAGTGGGTGGCGCGCAAGGTCGTCTCGATCCTCGGCGCGCGCGAGCTCGAGCTGGTGCACAACCATCACAACTTCGCCTGGATCGAGGAGCACGGCGGCGAGAAGCTGTACGTCGTACGCAAGGGCGCGACCCCGGCGTTCCCGGGTCAGAAGGGATTCGTCGGCGGCTCCATGGGCGATAACGCCGTGATTCTCCAGGGAGCGACGCCGGCCAATCCTGAGACGCGCGAGCTGCAGGCGCGCGCGCTCTACTCGACGGTCCACGGGGCGGGCCGCGTGATGAGCCGTACCGCCGCGGCGGGGAAGCGCACGCGCAGGGGCAAGGTGCTCAAACCGGGGGCGATCTCGCGCGAGATGATGAACGACTGGATCAAGCAGAAAGGCGTACTGCTGCGCGGTGGCGGCACGGACGAGAGCCCGCATGTGTATCGCCGCCTGCCGGACGTGCTGAAGGCGCAAGGTGCGACGGTGGAGGTGCTGCACACGCTGCGGCCGCTGATCGTGGTGATGGCGGGAGCGGACGAGTTCGATCCCTACAAAGACTAGAGCTTCACGGTGAGGTGAAGATCAGGTTACAAGTGAAG
>DASSUS010000166.1:0-15370 GCA_035706765.1 Gemmatimonadales bacterium | reverse complement strand
GTGCTCGCGTCGCGCAAGTTCGCGGAGCTCTCGGATCCCTCGATCCGGCTCATCACGCTCGTCGACTTCGACAACGATTGCGTCGGCTCCTCCCTCGCCGTCGCGCGCGCGCTCGGCCCGCGGCTGTACGGCGTGCGGCTCGACACCAGCGAGACGCTGGTCGATCGCTCGGTGGTGCCGCAGATGGGCACGTTCAAGCCCACCGGCGTGAACCCGCAGCTCGTGCGCAACGTGCGCGGCGCGCTCGACGCGAACGGCTTCCAGCACGTGAAGATCGTGGTGTCGGGAGGCTTCACCGTCGACAAGATCCGCCACTTCGAAGAAGAAGGCGTGCCGGTCGACGCGTACGGCGTCGGGTCGAGCCTGTTCCAGGGCCGGTTCGATTTCACCGCCGACGTCGTGATGCTGGAAGGGAAGCCGTGCGCGAAAGTGGGCCGCTCCTACCGGCCAAATCCGAGACTGGAGATCGTCGACTAAGCGTTCACAGGCTGAAGCCACCCTTGCACTGTCCCGGGACTGTGCATAATTTTCCGCCACAATGAATAATCATGCATTCGTCCCGGTCGGCGTGCTGGGCGCGTCCGGCTATGTGGGTCAGGAATTGCTGCGCCTGCTCCACGGCCACCCCGGCGCGACCGTCGCGTTCGCCACCGCCGAATCGGCGGCGGGCGAATGGGTCGACGGCGTCGAGCTGATCAAGGCCGACGACGCGCCCTGGGCCGAGGCCGAGATCATCCTGTCGGCGCTGCCGCACGGCGTGTCCGGCCGCTACGTGCACGAGGCGCGCGCCGGCGGGAAGCGTGCCGTCGATCTCTCGGCCGATTTCCGGCTCTCGCCGGATGCCGTCTATGGACTCACCGAGTTCACGCGCCCGCGCCTCGCCGAGGCCGAGCTCGTCGCGAATCCGGGGTGCTATCCCACCGCCGCGCTGCTCGCGCTGATTCCGCTCGCGCAGCTCGGGCTCATCGATCCTTCGCGCGAGATCATCATTGACGCCGCGTCGGGAGTCACCGGCGCCGGCCGCAATCCGAAGCGCGAGCTGCTGTTCGGCGAAGTCGCCGAGGACTACCGCGCCTACGCCATCGGCAACACGCACCGCCACCTCGCCGAGCTCAAACAGTCGCTCGCGCGCGAGGGCGGCTTCACCGGCGATCTCGTGTTCACGCCCCATCTGCTGCCAGTCAAGCGCGGCATCCTCGAGACGATCCACGTGCCGCTGACGCGCGTGCTCGATCAATCGACCGCCGAGGGGCTGTATACGGCGACGTACGATCACGAGCCCTGCATTCAGGTCATGCACGGCACGCTGCCGTCGCTCAAGGACGTCGTGTACCGCAATCGCGTCGCGATCGGCGTCTCCGAGGTGCTCGACGTGCGCCGCCCGCGGCTCACCGTGATTGCGGCGATCGACAACCTCGTGAAAGGGGCTGCGGGGCAGGCGATCCAGAACATGAACGTGATGCTCGGGTTGCCAGAAACGGCGGGGCTCTCGTGCTGAACATCAAAGTCGTGAAGGTCGGCGGGAACGAGCTCGATCGCCCCGAGTGGGTGGCCGAGTGCGCGCGCGCGCTGCGGGGCATCGGCCCCGCCGTGATCGTGCACGGCGGCGGCCAGGCGGTGAGCCACTGGTCGCGCCGGCTCGGCCTCCCCGTCGAGAAGAAAGACGGGCTCCGCGTCACCACCCCCGAGATCGCGCAGATCGTCGAAATGGTGCTCGGCGGCCCGGTGAACCGGCTCCTGGTCACCGCGCTGCGCGAGGCCGGTCTCGATGCGATCGGTCTCAGCGGCGTGGATGGCGGGCTCCTGACCGCGCAGCCGATTCAGGGTGACGGCCTCGGCGAAGTCGGGGAGATCGCGCACGTGCGCGGGTCCCTACTGCAAAGCCTGCTGCTCGCGGGATTGACCCCCGTCGTGGCTCCGGTCGCGCCCAGTGCGACCAGCCCTGTGCGGCCGCTGAACGTCAACGCCGACCAGGCGGCTGCGGCCATCGCCGCGGCGCTCGGGACGGGTGCCGAAGAGCTCCTGTTCGTCTCCGATGTGCCCGGTGTGACGGTGGACGGCGTGACACAGCCCACCCTTGCGGCGGCCGAAATAGAGCAGATGATTGAAGCGGGCGTCGCGAGCGGCGGCATGGCCGCCAAGCTGCGCGCCGCCGCGCAAGCTTTGCGGGCGGGTGTCCGGGCCGTACGGATTGGCGATCTCGAGATGCTCGGGGATGCTACCGCCGGCACCCGCCTGCTTGCGACCCCGCCCGCGGTTCAACCGGCGTGACAACTCCGTTCCCAACACCGGCCGCGGCCCCCGCGGCTTCCGATGCGCTTCTGGGCGTCTACGGGCGTGTCGGGCCGCTCTTCGTCGCCGGCGAAGGATCGGAGCTGATCGGCGAAGACGGGACGCGCTACCTCGATTTCGTCGCCGGCATCGCCGTGAACGCGCTGGGCTACAACAGCCCCGTGTTCCGCGACGCGGTGCTGCGCGCGCTCGAATCGGGTCTCGTCCACGTCTCGAACCTCTATCGCACCGAGCCGGGCGAGCGCCTCGCCGCCGAGCTGACCCGCAACTTCGCGGGCCACGTCTTCTTCTGTAATTCGGGCGCCGAGGCCAACGAGGGGGCGTTCAAGTTCGCGCGCAAATGGTCGAGAAAGCCCGGCATCGTGGCGTTCAGCGGATCGTTCCACGGGCGCCTGTTCGCGTCGCTGGCGGCCACCGATCGCCCCGATTATCGCCGGCCATTCGAGCCGCTGCTCCCCAACGTCGACATCGTTCCCTTCGGCGATCGCGAAACCGCGCGACGCGCGATCACGGCCGAGCGGACCGGCGCGGTCATCATCGAACCGGTGCAGGGTGAAGGCGGCGTGCGCCCCGTGCCGGCCGAGTTCCTCGAATTTCTGCGCGGGCTGTGCGATTCGGCGGGCGCGGCACTGATCTTCGATGAGGTGCAGTGCGGCCTCGGCCGCACGGGATCGCTGTTTGCCGCCGAGCAGACGGGCGTCGTGCCCGACATCTACACGCTGGCGAAGCCGCTCGGCGGCGGGCTGCCGATGGGCGCGATCCTCGTGAGCGATCGGATCGCCGCGACGCTCGCGCCCGGCGATCACGCGACGACCTTCGGCGGCGGGCCGTTCGTCGCGACCGTCGCGCTCGAGGTACTGAAGACGATCGCCGATCCCGACTTTCTCACCGACGTCAAAACCAAAGGCGCGCTGCTCGGCGCCCGGCTCGGTGAGATCGCTGCTCGCTCCAGCCGCGTGCGCGAAGCGCGCGGGCGGGGCCTCATGTGGGGCCTCGAGCTGAATGAGGCCGCGGCGCCGGCCGTTGCTGCCGCGCGTGAACGCCATCTGCTCGTCCTCACCGCCGGTCCCAACGTGATTCGCATCGTGCCGCCGTTGACCATCTCCCGCGACGATCTCGAGCGTGGGGCGACGATCCTGGAAGAGGTGCTCGCGTGACCAGCTTGTCCGTGAAGACCGCCCTCCGGCTGCGCCCGGCCACACTCGGCGACGTCGCCGGGATGGAAGTGCTCATGGCGCCATTCGTGGCCACCGGCGATCTGCTGCCCAGGTCGAATTACGATCTGTGCCGGCACATCAAGGAGTACGTCGTGGCGGAAGGGCCGGACGGCACGATCGTCGGCTGCGGCAGTCTCAAGGTCTACAGCACCGGTCTCGCCGAGATCGCCGGTCTCGCGGTGCGCGACGATCAGCAGGGACGCGGCGTGGGGAAGGCGATGGTCGAAGCACTGCTCGTCGACGCCCGCGCGATGGGTCTCGGCGAGGTCTTCGGCCTGACGCGCAAACCGCTGTTCTTCCTGCGCCTGGGCTTCCGGGTGGCCGAAAAGGAGCAGTTCCCGCTCAAGGTCTGGGCCGACTGCGCCCGCTGTCCGCGCCAGCAGGCCTGCGACGAGGTGGCGGTAGCGCTGACGCTTTAGGCCACCCCCGTCTAGATTTCTCGTCCCATGGCCAATTCACGCGTCATTTTCTGGGACGTCGATACCCAGTACGACTTCATGAAAGCCGACGGCAAGCTGTACGTGCCCGACGCCGAGCAGCTCATTCCGAATCTCAAGAAGCTCACCGACTACGCGCACGGGCACGGCATCCGCATCATCGCCAGCGCCGACGATCACGTCCGCGAGCACGAGGAGATTTCGGCCGACCCGGACTTCCGGACGACTTTCCCGCCGCACTGCCTGCGCGGCACTCCGGGGCAGCGCAAGATTCCCGAAACCGCGCTGCGCGACCCGCTCGTGATCGAGCCCGAGCCGCAGGATCCGGCCGCGCTCGCCGCCCGCGTGCGCAGCCATCGCGGCGACATCCTGTTTCACAAGCACCGCTTCGACGTGTTCTCGAACCCAAATGTCCTCCCCGTCGTCGACGCGCTGAATCCGCACGACATCGTGTTGTACGGGGTGGCGCTCGATGTGTGCGACAAATACGCGATCGAAGGACTGCTGCAACATCGGCCCAACATCCGGCTGTTTGCGGTCGTCGACGCGATGAAACCGATCGTGCGCGACGTGGCGGAGCACCTTCTGAAAGAATGGGGTGAGGAGGGCGTGCGCCTGGTGAAGACGAGCGAGGTGGTGATGGGCGGTCTGGTGGACGAGCTGGCGCGGGCCAGCGCATGACGGTCACCGCCGCGCCGCCGGCCTTCGGCAAGTTCTTCCTTCCGGGCCCCACCGACGTACACCCCGAAGTCCTCGAGGCCATGATTCGCCCGATGATCGGGCACCGCTCCTCGGGCATGGAAAAGCTGCTCCAGAGCATGGCGCCGAAGCTCGGCGCCGTGGCGCGCACCGCGCGGCCGGTGTTCGTCGGCACCACGTCGGCGACCGGATTCATGGAGATGGCGGTGCGCAACGGCGTGCGGCGGCGCGCGCTGTCGCTCGTGAACGGCGCGTTCAGCGAGCGCTTCGCCGCGATCGTGGGCGCGTGCGGCAAGGAGTGCATCCGGCTCGACGTGCCGCTCGGCGCCGCGGTCGAGCCCGACATGCTGCGCGACGCGCTCAAGCGCACGCCGGTCGACGCCGTCACCTGCGTGCACTCGGAGACCTCGACCGGCGTGCTCCAGGACGTCGCGGGGTACGCCGAGGTGGTGAAGGAGTTCGACGACGTGCTGCTGCTCGTCGACGCGGTGACGTCGATGGCGGGGTCGCCGGTCGAGACCGACCGCTGGAATCTCGACTTCGTGTTCACCGGCTCGCAGAAAGCGCTGGCGCTGCCGCCCGGGCTCGCCCTCGGTGTCGCGTCGGAGCGGCTCATCGAGCGCGCCAAAACGCTCGAGGAGCGCGGCGCCTACTTCGACGTGATCAGCTTTCTCGCCGCCACGACCAAGTTTCAGCCCACCAACACTCCCGCGATCTCGCTGTTGTACGCGCTCGACGTGCAGCTGAACCGGATCGAGCGCGAAGGCGGGATCGAAGCGCGCTGGAAACGGCACGACGCAATGCGCCGCCGCGTCGAGACCTGGGGCGCCGAGCGCGGCATCAAGTTCCTGCCGAAGGAAGGCCGCCACAGCTGGACTGTGTCGTGCCTCAGACTGCCCGACGGCAAGCATTCCAAGGATGTCGTCGGCGCGCTCAAGCAGCAGGGCTGGACGATCGGCTCGGGCTACGGCGCGCTCAAGGACTCGACGATTCGCATCGGCCACATGGGCGACCACACCGTCGACGCGCTGAACGAGCTGCTGCCGCTGATCGAGCAGGCGTTGCGATGACCGCTTCCTGGCGCGTGGTCGTAGCCGACCGCGTCGCGAAGAGCGGTCTCGATCTTCTCTCCCAGTCGGGCGACATCGAAGTCGTCGATGTGGCGGGCAAGCCGGCGGAGCTCGAGAAGGCGCTCGCCGGCGCCCACGCGCTCATCGTGCGCAGCGAAACGCGGGTGACGGCGGCGCTCATGGCGCGCGCGCCCCATCTGCGCGTGGTCGCGCGCGCGGGCACCGGGGTGGACACCATCGATGTCCCCGCGGCGACGAGGCGCGGGATCGCCGTGATGAACACGCCGGGCGCCAACACCGTGAGCGCGGGCGAGCACGCGCTGGGCCTCTTGCTCGCGCTGGTGCGCCGGATCTCCGACGCCGCGGCGGCGATGAAGCGCGGCGAATGGGATCGCAAGCGGTTCGAGGGCACCGAGCTGCGCGGCAAGACGATGGGGGTGATCGGGCTCGGCCGGATCGGCGCGCACGTCGCCCAGCTCGCGCGCGCCTTCGGCATGCAGGTGGTGGGCCACGATCCGTTTCTGCCGCCCGAGCGCGCCGCCGAGCTGCACGTGAAGCTCGTCTCGATCGAGCAGCTGCTCGGCAGCGCGGACGTGGTCACGCTGCACGTCGCGCTCACCGATCAGACACATCACCTGATCGACGCCGCGCGGCTCAAGCTGATGAAGCCGAACGCGGTGCTGATCAACACGGCCCGCGGCGAGCTCGTCGATGAAGCGGCGCTGGCCGACGCGATCAAGGAGAAACGGATCGGCGGCGCGGCAATCGACGTCTTCGCCCAGGAGCCGTTGCCCGCCGAGTCGCCGCTGCGCGGGCTCGAGCGCGTGATTCTCACCCCGCACCTCGCCGCGTCCACGGCCGAGGCGCAGGAGCGCGTCGCGACCGAGATCTGCGTGGCGGTGCGCGAAGCGCTGGTCGCGGGCGATCTATCGACGGCGCTGAACGTCCCGGGGATGGGCGGCGATCTGCTGCGGCGTCTGTCGCCGCTGCTCGATCTCGCCCGCCGGCTCGGCCGCCTGGCGCTCGCGCTCGCCGACGGCCCGGTGAAGGCGGTCGAGGTCGCCTACGGCGGCAGGGAAGAGGCGGCGCAGCGTCCCGTGCTCGTGGCGGCGCTCGAGGGGCTGCTCGCGGCGATGAACGCCGGCCCGGTGAGCCTGGTCAACGCTCAGGTGCTCGCCGAAGAGAAGGGGATCCAACTCGCCACGAAGATGGGCCCGCCCGAGCCGGGGTTCGAGACTTCGATCGGCGTCAAAGTCGATACCGCGCGCGGGCGCGTGCGGGTAGCGGGAGCGCTGATCGGCGACAGCCGCGGACGCGTGATTCGGATCGACGACTATCACGTCGACATCTCGCCCGTGGGGTGGATGCTCGTGGTGCGCAACAAGGATGTACCGGGCGTGATCGGGAACGTCGGGTCGGCGCTCGGGAAGGCCGGGATCAACATTGCGTCGTATCACCAGGCGCGACGCTCGGCGCAGGGGAGCAGCGGCCCCAGCGACGCGCTGGCGGCGATCAACGTGGATCAGGCGCTCACCAACGGCGTGCTCGACAAGCTCCAGGCGCTGCCGGATGTGGTGGAGGTTCGGCTGGCGAATTTTGGTGACTGACGGGCGGATGGGCAGTTAGGCAGATGCTCGCATGGGCCGGTGAGTAATTGTTGACTGCGTGAGCAGATCGAGCTCGCGGCGAACGCAAAACGGGTCCATTCATGGCCTCGATGCTGCGGCGGATTCCCCTCGGGCGGTCGTCCGGCTAATTATCAGGCGTGTTCGCCACCCGCCTCGTGAGTCTGTCGCTGGCCACGCTGGTCCTCCACCTGGGTTTCGCGGCCAGCGAATCCAGGTGCACGCGTGAAACGTCGGCGCCGCCGGCGCAATCGACGGAGCATCGTCACCATGGCGAGCAGCACTCGCGCGCGCCGTCGGTTCCAGTCTGTTGTGAAGCCCTCACGTCGTGCTCGTCCGTGCTAACGGTCGCGCGCCTCGATGGGCCCCCGCTCGCCGGTGTCCCGGCGACGAGGTTCGTGATTCTTTCCATCCTCTCGCACAGTTCCCGCACCACTGCACCGGAAGCCCCGCCTCCAAAGGCCTAGCCGCTCCACCCGCTCTCGCAGCACACAAACGTCAGGCCTAGGAGGAACGGATGTTGCCACTGCTTTTTGTGGCGACGATGGCGCAAGCCCACATGGTTGCGCCACTCGGCGTCTCGATGGAGCGTTTGGGCTCGGGCACGACCTGGATTCCAGACGCGGTTTCACTGCCGTCGCGGCAAACCCAGGCGGGCAGTTGGTCGCTGATGCTGCACGGATTCCTGTTCGGGCACTATGAGCGGCAAAGCGGTCCGCGCGGCGAAGAACAGCTAGGCTCGCTCAATTGGGCCATGCTGATGGCGAGCCGCAATCTCGCCGGCGGACGGTTCCAGGCACGCACGATGCTCAGCCTCGATCCCGCAACGGTGTCCGATCGCGGTTACCCGCTGCTGCTGCAGAGCGGCGAGTCCTACCGCGGACGGCCGCTCGTGGACCGGCAACATCCTCACGACTTCTGGATGGAGTTGGCGGTGATGTACGAGCGCGCGCTCTCCTCGTCGCTCGGCGTGTCGCTCTACGCGGCACCGTCCGGCGAGCCCGCGCTCGGACCCGTGGCCTTCATGCACCGGCCGTCCGCGATGGACGATCCCGTCGCACCGCTCGGCCATCACTGGCAGGACGCCACCCACATCAGCTTCGGCGTGGTCACGGCCGGATTGTTCGGTCGCCGCTGGAAGCTCGAAGGGTCGATCTTCAATGGAAGAGAGCCGGACGAAGAGCGCTGGGGGTTCGACCCGATCCGGCTGAACTCGTACGCGGGGCGGTTCACGTTCAACCCCGGCGCACGTTGGAGCTTCACAGCGGGCTACGGCTTCCTCGAGCGCCCGGAAGTGCTGCACCCCGGCGAATCACTGCATCGCCTCTCCGCGTCGGCGCTCTACGGACAGCCTCTCGGCACAGACGGGCAGCTGGCGGCCGCCGCGGTCTGGGGCGCGAATCGCGTCGCGGGTCAAGCCACCCACTCGGCGCTGCTCGAGATGGAAGCGATCCTGGACCGGACGAACACCGTGCTCGCCCGCGCGGAGCTCGTCGAGAAGAGCGCGGAAGATCTGCAGCTCCCTGGAAGCGTCCCGCCCGACCAGACCTTTTCAGTCGCCGCCATTTCGCTGGGGTATACTCGTGAGGTTGCACGCACGGCGGGGACCACCATCGGCGTCGGCATTCGAGGGACCGTGAATGTAGTCCCGGCGGACCTGCGGGCCATCTATGGCTCGCGCACACCGGCCGGAGTGTTTCTGCTCCTGCGGCTGCGACCGCTGCGGGAAATGCAGGGCATGCGGATGCCCACGACCGACATGAAAGAGCATTGATCATGGGCGCCCCTCACCACGCGCATCACCCCGCGCCCGCTCGTCACCACGATCACGCTGCGCACGACAAACACGCCGGTCACAGCGTCGCGATGTTCCGCGACCGTTTCTGGATCTCGCTGTTCCTGACACTGCCGACGCTGATCTGGGGTCACATGCTGCAAAGCGCGCTCGGGTTCACGGCGCCGCAGTTTCCCGGCTCCGCGTGGATTCCCGCCGCATTCGGCACGGCAGTTTTCGTGTACGGCGGTCAACCGTTCCTGGCCGGTGCCGTCCGGGAATTGCGCGCTCGGCTGCCGGGGATGATGACGCTGATCGCCCTCGCGATCTCGGTCGCGTTTCTGTTCAGCGCGGCCGTGACGGTCGGATATCCGGGGATGCCGCTCTGGGAAGAGCTCGCCACGCTGGTCGTGGTCATGCTTCTGGGCCACTGGATCGAGATGCGCTCGATCACGCAGGCGCAGGGATCGCTGCGGGAATTGGCCAAACTGTTGCCGGACCGCGCCACCCGTCTCGAAGGCGATCGCGAAGTCACCGTCGCGATTTCCGACCTGAAGGAGCACGACCTCCTGCTCATCCGGCCCGGCGAGCGCATCCCCGCGGACGGCGTCGTCCGCGAGGGGTCGAGTGAGGTCGATGAGTCGATGCTCACGGGAGAGTCCCGTCCCGTCTCGAAGCGCAGGGGGGCGCAGCTGATCGCGGGGACCGTGAATCTGTCGGGTGCCCTGCGCATGGAAGTGACCGGCACGGGCGAGCGTACGGCGCTCGCCGGCATCATGCGGCTCGTCGAGCAGGCCCAGACGTCGCGCTCGCGCGCGCAGGCCGTCGCCGATCGGGCCGCGTTCATCCTCACCGTGGTGGCGGTCGCGGCAGGGATCGTGACACTCCTGGTCTGGCTGTCGCTGCGCGCCGGGGACCCTGCCTTTGCCGTCGAGCGCGCCGTGACGGTGCTGGTGATCGCGTGCCCGCACGCCCTGGGACTCGCGGTCCCGCTCGTCATCGCGATCTCGACGACCCTCGGCGCGCGCAGCGGCCTGCTCGTGCGCGATCGGCGCGGCCTCGAGGAGGCGCGCAATCTCACCACGGTCGTATTCGACAAGACGGGGACGCTCACGCTCGGCGAGCTGCGCGTGGTGGACGTCGCGACGGTGGCCGGCGTGAGCGCGGACGACGCGCTACGGCTCGCGGCCGCCGTCGAGCGCAATTCGGAGCACCCGATCGCGCGCGCGATCGTGAAGAGCGCCGAGGAGCGCGGCTTGTCCGTGCCGGCGGCGAGCGAGTTCCGGTATCGGCCCGGCCGCGGTGTCAGCGCGATCGTCGAGGGAAAACAGCTGGCCGTGGGTGGACCGAACCTGCTCGCGGATCTGGGGCTCGAGTCCCCGGCCGGGCTCCGGCTGGCGGCTCGCGGGCAGACCACGATCCATCTCATTGCCGACAACCGGGTGATCGCCGCGTTCGCGGTTGCGGACGCGGTCCGGCCGGAGTCGCGCGAGGCCGTGCAACGACTGCATGAGGAGAACATCGAAGTGGTGATGATCACCGGCGACGCCGAGGAGGTCGCCAGGGCAGTGGCCGGCGATCTCGGGATCGATACCGTGTTTGCGCAGGTGCTTCCCGAAGACAAAGCGCGGAAAATCGAAGCACTGCAGCAGCAGGGAAAGAAGGTCGCGATGGTCGGCGACGGCGTGAACGACGCGCCCGCGCTGACCGTGGCCGACGTGGGAATCGCGATCGGCGCGGGGACGCAGGTTGCCGTGGAAGCCGGCGACATCGTTCTCGTGCGCAACGACCCCCGGGACGTGCCGCGCGTCGTGCGGCTGTCGGCCGCGAGCTACCGCAAAATGGTTCAGAACCTGTGGTGGGCCGCGGGCTACAACATCGTGGCGATTCCGCTCGCAGCGGGAGTCCTGGCGCCGTGGGGGATCGTGCTCTCGCCGGCCGTCGGGGCGGTGCTCATGTCGGTGAGCACGGTGATCGTTGCGATCAATGCGCAACTGCTTCGACGCATGGGCTGATTGGCTAGCTACCGGCTATCAGCTATCAGCTATCGATTGTGGCCCGATAGCCTGATACCCGATAGCCGCTAGCTTCTCTCTTATTCCGGCGAAATCTGCCGCAGCATCCGTGTGGCGTTCTCGTCTCCAGGCCTGAGCTCCAAGACCTTGCGATAATACTTGATCGCGAGATCGCGCTGCCCGTCGGCGAGATACGCTTCCGCAAGGCTGTCCCACGTGTTGTACTCCGTGGGGAACGCTTCCGTGTTCAGCCGGAAGATGTCGATCGCTTCTTTGATCCGCTTCTCGCCCAGCACGCGGTAGCCGTAGGAATTGATCACGTTTTCCACCGGCTTGGCGATCTGGACGCGCTGCGGGCTTTGCCGGTACACCTCCATCGCCGCCGCCGCGCCGTTCGTCTCGAGCGCCCGCATGAACGCGCTGAGCGCCGTCTGGACCGGCTGATACGATCTCTGAAGCGAATCGAGCATCGTCCCGATCTCCGCTTGCGGCAGCCAGCGGCCGGCGCGGAAGACGCCGCTGATCCGGCGCGTGTTGCGGATATCGACCCGCGGGTCCGCCGCGAGCAGCACCAGATCGGCCACCTTTCCGGGAGCGATCGTGCCGACCGAATCGGCGATGCGCATCACGGTGGCCGGTGTGACGGTCGCGGCCCGCAGCGCGTCGAGCGGCGTCATCCCCAGATCGACGAACAGCTCGAGCTCCGTGAGCACCCCGAACCCCGGCTGCGCGCCGAGGTATTCGGCGTCGGTGCCGGCCATGAGCGGCACGCCGGCCTTGTAGAAGGCCAGCGTCGTCGCGCGTTCCAGCTCGAACGCCGCGCCGAGCCAGCGGGAGACGGCGGGCCGGCGATCGCTCCATGCGGTGGCATAGCGGTTCAGCATCGGCGACCAGGTGAGCCGCTGCTGCGGCGACGCGTATGCCAGCTCGGGCGCGCGCAGCAGCGCCTGGATGCTGTCGTTCGTCATCCAGTAGATGTTGCGGAAGAACACGAGATTGGGGGTGACGGCGAGCCCCGCCCGCTTCACCGCGCGGGCGAGCTCGGCGATTTCCGGCTGCAGCTCACGGGCGACATCCGGCACCGGCACGCGGGCGAGCGAATCGCGCGCCGCGTCACTCGAGCGGCCGAACTGCAGATCGATGTAGGGACCGATCAGCCGCCGGAACGGCCGGTGCGTGTAGACGACCTCTTCCATGTGGTCGATCGAGTTCTGCCCTTCGCTCAGCACCGCGTCGAACGGCAGATTGCGCGGCGCGTGGCCCACGACCCGCATCCCGCGCGCGTGCGCCGCGACGATCAGCGCGTGGTAGGTCTCGGGCGTGAAGTTGCCGCCCTGGCCGCCGTACATCTTGATCATGTCGTAGCCGCGCGCGCTCTGCTCGCCCACCAGCCGCTCCGCTTCCTCGGGCGTGTTGACGCCCGCCTCGGCGGTCGTCGGACCGGCGGTGATCAACCGCGGCCCGAGCAGCGAGCCGGCGTTGATGCGCGCGCGCATGTCGAGATGGAACGGCCGGCCCGACATGTTCTGCACGGTGGTGACGCCCGCGGCAAGAAAGAGAAACAGCGGGTCCTGTGCTTTCACGTGGACGTGCGAATCGATCAGGCCGGGGATCAGATACCGGCCGCGTCCGTCGATCACGGTCGCGCCTCGCGCCGCGGCCGTTCCCGCGGGCACGATCTGCGCGATCGTGCGGCCTCGGATCAGGACATCGGCGGTCCGCGCTGAGTCGTTCCCGGTCATGGCGATGACCTGGACGTTGCGGACGATGTAACTGCGGGTGGCGGGTTGCTGCCAGGCGAGCGCGGGGGACAACGCCGCGCCTGCCAGCAGCGTCACGGACATCAGTCGGCGCATTGGCTGCTCCTCGAGGTGAAGCAGAAACCTACGCGCAGCCGGGCAGGCCGGTCTTGTACGCCGTTTAGGTCGCCGTGCGGCGGTAGTGTCGCGGCGAGATTCCCGTACGCTTCCTGAAGTCGTGCGAAAAGTGAGTCTGATCGCTGTAGCCGGCGGAGAGGGCGATGTCCGACAACGGCGCGTCGCTGGTCCGGAGCGCCGCGCGGGCCCACTCGAATCGGACGCGGCGCGCGAACTCGCCCATGCTCGTGCCGAACGCGGCGCGGAACGCCTGGCACAGATACGCGGGGTTCACTCCACGACTGTGAGCCAGCTCGGTGAGCGAGGGGGGCGAGCGGAACTCCGCTTCGAGCTGGTCGCGGACGTCGTCGAGCCACGACGCTCTCCCGAACGCGCGCTCGGGCCGCGACCGAACGGTGGCGAGCGCGAGCTCGATCAGGATTCCTTCGAGGGAGAAGCGGCCGATCGGGGAATCGGCTTCGCCAAGCTCGGTGTGGATCCGGCGCGCGAGCAGCGGCAGGAGGCCGGCAGGGTGCAGCGCCGGATCGCCCAGGTCGCCGTAGCCCGAGTCCCGGCTGCCGATCAGGAGACAGCGGGCGCCCTGCGGGCCGTATTCGTTGGAGTGATCGGCGGTCGCCGGTTTCGTGAGGACGGCGCCCGCGAAAGCGACCACGCTCGCGCGCGAGAAGCGCTCTTCGAAGCCGCCCGCCAGCACCAGCGTCCAGCTCGGCCAACCGTGCTCGTGGCGACTGACGCGCTGGCCGGGCGCGTAGACCGCTTCCGTCACCGTGTAAGGTCCGACGGTGATCGCGCGGCGGGTGCGGCCGTGGGAGACGGGTGTGGTGGGCATGCCTGTATTGGATAGTCGGATTCGGCGCATGGTTGTCAAGCAAAACGGCGGCCTCGAATGAGGCCGCCGTTGTCATGCTGGTACCGCGGTGGGTTTAGAGCTTGACGACGTTCTGCGCCGCCGGACCCTTCTGGCCCTGCACGACGTCGAACTCGACGCGCTGACCTTCGGTCAAGGACTTGTAGCCCTCGGCCTGAATCGCGGTGTGATGCACGAAGCAGTCCTTCTCGCCGTTCTCGGGCGTGATGAAGCCGAACCCCTTCGCATCGTTGAACCACTTCACGGTACCGGTGATACGTGCCATCTGATGGAACTCCTGTTACGAACTGTTCCCGACGCCGCGCGAATGTCGCCCGAAGGCGCGCTCGCGAACTGTGGTGCCGACGCCGGCTGAGCGTTCCAGCAAAAAAAAAGAGGCCTAGAGGCGTTGCCCCAGGTCCTCGTTTCGGTCACTGGCTTTTTCGCTCGCGCGAATGATCGCTCAATGGGCGGGGGAAGTCAAGCGAACGCCGCGCAGCACCCGCGCCGCGCCCTGGGCGACCGAGAGCGGGGCGTTGCGCCCCCCCATTTCGGTCCGCACCCAGCCCGGATCAATGGCGCTGACCGTGATGCCGCGCGGCTCGAGCCGGGCGGCGAACAGCCGCGCCATGGCGTTGAGCGCGGCTTTGCTGCCGTCGTAGCCGTTGGGGGCTTCGGTGGCGAGGCGCTCGATATCGTCGAGGGTCAGCTTGGGGTCCGACAGCCGCTCGGCCAGGCTCCTGGGCTGCGCGCTGAGGGCGCCGAGACCGCTGGTCACCATCACGACGCTGCCGTTCGGCGCGAGCAGCGGCTCCAGGGCGCGGGTGAGCCGCAGCGGGCCGAGCACGTTGACGGCCCAGATGTCGGGCGAGGGGCCTTTGTAGATGCCGGCGTTGTTGACGAGCGCGTCGATCTGGCGGTTTTTCTCGCGCAGCCGCTGGGCGAGGGCGTCGATCGATGCGGGATCGGCCATGTCGACGATTTCGGCCTCGGTTTCTGGAGGTGCCGAGCTCGGGTCGCGGACGGCGGCGATGACGTGCCAGCCTTCGGAGGCGAGGGTGCGGGCGACTTCGCGGCCGATGCCGCGGCTCGCTCCGGTGATGAGTGCTGTTTTGGCGGCCACGCCGGAAGCTACACGGAGGGCTGGGCTGTGGAGATCAGTCGAAGGATGGTGGCGAACGAAAGCAGATCCCCCGCAGCGCGCTGAAGCAGGCCTCAACAGCAGATCCCGCGCGCCGCGCTGAAGGCGTACGATGGCGCTGCGCGAGGCTGGACAAGGTGGTCCGCTATCGGTTCGGGGATAGTCCCGAGCTGATGGGCGCGTGGGAGAGTGCCCGCAATCTGGCTGGGCCGTTCAACACCACGAACGAGCCTGAGTCCGGGGCGGGCGGTAGTGAAGCGCCGAAGGCGGCGTGATGGTCAGCGCTGAACTCGGAGAGCGACGAGGCGCGGTAGCTGACGAGCTGCCGCGCCTAGTTGTTTGAGCTAGGGCTAGCTTGCGTCTTTAAACCCGCTTG
>DASSUS010000165.1:0-4849 GCA_035706765.1 Gemmatimonadales bacterium | reverse complement strand
CAGGACACGTGGATCGCGCGGCGCACCGGCACGCATCGCCAGGTCATGCAGGATCGCGTGCCGCAGGCGCGGATTTACAAGGAGTGGAACATCCCCGAGTTCGGCGCGGCCGACGCCGATTATCTCGACATGGTGACCGATGTGCTCGCGCAGGGAAAGTCGTCGCGCCTCTACAAGCGGCTCGTGTACGACGAGCAGATCGCGACCGAGGTGATCGCGTACGTGGATCTGCGCGAGATCGGCGGCCAGCTCGTCATTCGCGCGACGGCGCGGCCGGGCGGCGACCTCACGCGCATCGAGCGGGCGATCGATGAGGAGCTCGCGCGCTTCATCCGGACCGGCCCCACGGCCGCCGAGCTGCGCCGGGTCAAGACGCAGTCGCGCGCCAACTTCATCCGCGGGATCGAGCGGATCGGCGGGTTCGGCGGCAAGTCCGACGTGCTGGCGCGGAACGAAGTATTCCGCGGCAACGCCGACAATTATCTCGTGACGCAGCGCCGGGTCGCGGCGGCCACGGCGGCCGATCTGCGCCTGGCGGCGCAGCGCTGGTTGAGCGACGGGCAGTGGGTGCTCGAAGTGCATCCGTACCCCGAGTTCGCGACGGTGGCGGGCGGCGTGGATCGCTCGAAGGTCCCGACGCCGGGCACGCCTCCCGAAGCGCGGTTCCCGGCGGTCGCGCGGGCCACGCTGTCGAACGGTCTCAAGGTCGTGCTCGCGGAACGGCATTCGATTCCGCAGGTCAACGTGACGCTGCTCGTCGACGCGGGCTACGCGGCCGACCAGTTCGCTTCGCCCGGCACGGCGAGCTTCGCCGTGGACATGATGGACGAAGGCACCACGCGGCTGAACGCCCTGCAGATCAGCGACACGCTGCTGCAGCTCGGCGCGCAGCTCGGGACCGGATCGCAGCTCGACGGCTCCCGCGTCTTCCTCTCGGCGATCAAGGACAAGCTCGATCCGTCGCTCGACATCTTCGCCGATGTGATCCTGAATCCGTCGTTCCCGCAGGCCGACTTCCAGCGCCAGCAGCGCCAGCGGCTCGCGCGCATCCAGCGCGAGAAGGTCCAGCCGGTGCAGATGGCGCTGCGCGTCTTCCCGCAGCTGCTCTACGGCGCGAATCATGCCTACGGCAACCCGCTGACGGGCTCCGGCACGGAGCAGTCGGTGTCGCAGATGACGCGCGAGGACCTGATGCGGTTCCACCGCACCTGGTTCAGGCCGAACAACGCAACGCTGGTGATCGTGGGCGACGTGACGCTCGCCGAGATCCAGCCGAAGCTCGAGCGCGTGTTCGGCGGCGGGCGCTGGCAGCGCGGCGAGGTGCCGAAGAAGAACATCGGGACGGTTGCCGATCAGCCGAGGCCGCTGATCTACATCCTCGACCGGCCGGGCTCGGAGCAATCGACGATTCTGGCCGGCAACCTGGCGGCGCCGAAGGCCAACGACAAGGAATACGCGATCGAGGCGATGACGTCGCTGCTCGGCGGCCAGTTCATCTCGCGGCTCAACATGAACCTGCGCGAGGACAAGCACTGGTCGTACGGCGCGTTCACGCTGGTGTGGGACGCGCGCGGCCAGCGGCCGTTCATCGCGTACGCGCCGGTGCAAACCGACAAGACCAAGGAGTCGATGATCGAGGTCGATCGCGAGCTCCGCGGCATTCTCGGTCCGCGCCCGGTGACCGCCGACGAGCTGGCCAAGGCGCAGGCGAATCTCACCCTCACGCTCCCCGGCAACTGGGAGACGATGGCGGCGGTGCAGGGCTCGCTCGAGCAGATGGTGATGTACGGGCTCGACGACAACTACTTCGAGACGTACGCGCAGCGCGTGCGCAGTCTGTCGATTGCCGACGCCACGGCCGCGGCGAAAGAGACGGTGCGGCCCGATCACCTCGTGTGGGTCGTCGTGGGCGATCGTTCCAAGATCGAACCGGGAATTCGCGAGCTCGGCTGGGGCGAGATCCGGTTCCTGGACGCGGACGGCAAGCCGCTGGCGTCACGCGACTAGGGCTCCGGGGTCCGTTATCCGGAACAGGGAGCGGGCCAGGCGGGGGGTGAGGACAGGAATGCGGGACGGGAGTAAGTTCTCCCGTCCCGTTTTCCTTTTGGAGATCCCGTGCACGCGCTCACACTCGCTCTGGTAGCGGTCCTCGCACAGACGCCGGCGCCGGCCGCGCCCGCGCCACAGGCGCAACCCGTACTGATCAAAGCAGGTCGTCTCGTCGATGGACGCTCCCAGCAGGTGCAGACGAACGCCGGCATCCTGATCGTCGGCGAGCGCATCCGGGCGGTCGGGCCGCTCGCGCAGGTGCAGGCGCAGGCGCCGAGCGCGCGCGTGATCGATCTGTCGCAGATGACGGTACTGCCCGGCCTCATCGACACGCACACCCACCTGCTGCTCCAGGGTGACATCACGAGTCAGGAATACGAAGACCAGCTGCTGAAGCAATCGATCCCCTATCGCGCGATTCTCGCCGCGCGCAACGCGAGGCTCGCGCTCGAGCACGGCTTCACGACGATTCGTGACGTCGAAACCGAGGGGGCGATGTACGCTGACGTGGACGTGAAGCTGGCGGTGAATCGGGGCGAGGTCCCCGGGCCGCGAATTTTCGCGTCGACGCGCGCCATGGCGCCGACGGGGATGTATCCCATCGGCACGCCGAACTGGGAGATCGAGCTGCCGCATGGCGTGCAGCCCGTGGACGGCGTGGACAACGCGCGGCTCGCCGTGCGCGAGCAGGTGCAGCACGGGGCAGACTGGATCAAGTACTACAGCGATCGCCGCTACTATTTCACGCCGGACAGCGTGCTGCGCAGCTGGGTGAACTTCACCGACGAAGAAGCGAGCGCGATCGTCAGCGAGACGCATCGGTTGGGGCGCAAGGCGGCGGCACACGCGATCGGCTCCGACGGCATCGCCGCCGCGCTGCGCGCCGGGGTGAACTCGATCGAGCACGGCGACGGGCTCACCGACTCGCTCATGGATGTGATGATCCGAAACAACGTCTACTGGGTGCCCACCGTCACGGTGGGAGTGCACGTGATGCCGCGCGGCGGGGTGTGGCCGGCGCTGGTCGCGCTCGAGCGGCGCGCATTCGGCCGGGCGGTCCGCAAGGGCGTCAAGATCGCGATGGGGACGGACGTCGGCGGCTTCCCGTGGACCGAGATCAATCAGGCGAAGGAATTCGAGTACTACGTCCAGTACGGGATGACGCCGATGCAGGCGATTCAATCGGGGACTTCGGTTGCGGCGGCACTGCTGGGGCAGGAGCAGAATATCGGCGCCATCGCGCCCGGACTGTACGCTGACATCGTGGCGGTCGCCGGTGATCCCACGCGCGACATCACGGAACTGCAACGGGTCAAGTTCGTTATGAAGGGTGGCTCGGTTTACCTTTCTCAATAGTGAGACGACCTCTACTCGGACTCACCTTCCTCCTTAGTATCGGCGCCGCGGGCGCCCCCGCCGTCGCGGCGCAGTTGGCGCCGGCGGGGACCGGCGGCGTCGCCGCATTGGCCGCCACCCTGCGTCAGCTCGGCAGCAACAAGCGCGTGCTCATGGTCGGCGCGCATCCCGATGACGAAGACACCCAGCTCCTGGTTCTGCTCTCGCGCGGCCTGGGGGCGCAGGCGGCCTATCTGTCGCTCACCCGCGGCGAAGGCGGGCAGAACCTCATCGGTCCCGAGCTTGGGCCCGAGCTCGGTATCATCAGGACCGAGGAGCTACTCTCGGCGCGCGAGCTGGACGGCGCGCGCCAGTTCTTCACCCGCGCTTACGATTTCGGCTACTCCAAGACGATCGAGGAAACGTTCCGGTTCTGGCCCCGCGATTCGCTGCTCAAGGACGTCGTCGACGTCATTCGCCGGTTCAGGCCTCAGGTCATCATCGCGGTTTTTTCCGGGACCCCCGCGGACGGCCACGGTCATCATCAGGCGTCGGCGATCCTGGCGCGCCAGGCATTCGACCTGCTGCGCGACTCGACATGGGGGCCGCAGAAGCTCTATCGCTCCACGCGCGGCGATCCCGGTGCCACGACCCTGACGCTGCCGGTGGGGACGCTCGATCCGATCAGCGGACAATCGTATTTCCAGATCGCCATGGCGAGCCGGAGCCGGCACCGCTCGCAGGACATGGGTACGCCGCAGCGGCCCGGCCCGGCGACATCGGGTGTGGCGTTGCTGGCGTCGCGAGCCGGCATCCGCCCGGAGACTTCGTTGTTCGCCGGGGTCGACACCGCGATTCACGTTCCCGGTTACGCGGCCGTGCTCGATTCAGCGCGAGGCTCGCTCACACCGTGGCGCCCCGATGCGACGCTTCCCTTTCTCTCGCGCGCGCTGCGCGCGCTCGGCACAGGCGATCAGGAGCAACGCGCCCTGCTCGAGCGCGCGATCGCGACAGCGGCCGGCGTGTCGATCGACGCAACGTCCGACGATGGCATCGTCACCCCGGGCCAGCGGCTGCAAATCGAAGTCAACGTATGGAACGCCGGCGACAGTGCCGTGCGCGTCGACAGCATCGCGGTCGTGGCGCCCGCCGGGTGGAGTCTCGAGCGGCTCGAGCCCGGCGCTCCAGCGCTCGCGCCCGGCACCCTGCTCACGCGGCGCTTCGTGCTGACGGTCGCGCGCGATGCCGATCGCACGCAGCCGTATTTCCTGCGCCGGGCGCTGATCAATCGCGGTGGTCTGTACGATTGGTCCGCGGCTGCTCCCGACGTGCGCGGGCTCCCGTTCGAGCCGCCACCGGTGAGCGCGCGCGTGCGACTCACGATCGCCGGCGATCCGGTGACCCTCACGCGCGAAGTGGTGTATCGCTACCGCGACCAGGCCATCGGTGAAGTACGGCGCCCCAT
>DASSUS010000164.1:0-25716 GCA_035706765.1 Gemmatimonadales bacterium | reverse complement strand
CCCGGCAGCATCGGGCAAGAGCTCAACCGCCGGCCGCGTGGCCGAGCGATTGGGCTGGGCCCATCTCGATTCGGGGGCCTTGTACCGGGCGCTGACGCTTGCCACGATCGACAACCTCGGCGAAGGCGGCCGGCGTGCGGGGGAGGAGTGGCCGGCGCAGCAGATCCTCGATCTGGCGGAGCGGCTGCCGATTCGATTGGTACTGGTCGGAAACAGATTCCGTCCCGAGGTCGCTGGAGCCGACGTCGAGGAGGCTATCCGTGGGGAGCGCGTCACGCGCTACGTGTCGGTGCTGGCCGCCATTCCTGAGGTGCGGACCTGGGTGAATACCCGGCAAAGACGGGCGGTCGAGGACGGTCGGGGGTTTCGAGGGTTTGGAGGTGTGGTGGTGGATGGCAGGGATATCGGGACGGTGGTGTTTCCCGAGGCTCCACTGAAGATTTTTTTGACGGCGACCCCCGACGAACGAGCCCGGCGCCGGCTGTTTCAGCGGGGGCAGGCGGTCGATGTGGAGCTGGTGCGGCGCGAGAGCCGGGCTCTGGCGGCCCGGGACGCGGCCGATTCGAACCGGCGGGTCGCCCCGCTCAAGCCCGCCGACGACGCGTTCGTGCTCGATACGACGGCCCTGACGCTGGAACAGCAGGTGGCACAGGTAGTTGAACTGGCGCGCCAACGCTTCCCTGGGTAGGTTTCCGCCCGTATTTTCACACCCCGTACGGGTGTGCTCGGCAAACACTGTCCCGAAAGGACAATGAATGACGAGGTAACCTCAAACTCATAACCAAACCGGTGTGCCGAATGCTCGTAGAAGCACGTGACGTAGAAGATTTCGAAGAAGATCTTCCCACTCGCAAAGCCCCCAAGTCGCAACTCCGCGTCCGCTCCGGTCTCGACGAGGAATATTCCTCCGACGAGATCGCGAAGATGACCCTGCTGTACGAGGGGACGCTCTCCAATATCGAAGAAGGCGAGATCGTCAAATCGAAAGTGCTGCGCGTGACCGACACCGCCGTCATCCTCGACGTCGGCTTCAAGTCGGAAGGCGCGGTGCCGATCGACGAGTTCAAGGATCCCAAGAGCCTCAAGGAAGGGGACGAGGTCGAGGTGTTCCTCGAGCACCTCGAGGACCAGGAAGGCGCAGTCGTCCTTTCGAAGAAGAAGGCCGACTTCATGCGCGTCTGGGAGCGGATCCGGGAAGCGCACGAGAAGGACGAAGGCGTCACCGGTACCCTGGTAAAGAAGATCAAGGGCGGCGTCGTCGTCGACCTGATGGGGGTCGACGCGTTCCTCCCGGGCAGCCAGATCGCGCTGCGGCGCGTCCCGAACATCGACGAGCTGCTCGGCCAGAGCTTCGAGTTCAAGATCATCAAGCTGAACAAGCGGCGCCGCAACATCGTCGTTTCGCGCCGCGTGCTGCTCGAGGCCGAGCGCAAGACCAAGCGCGACGTCCTGATGAAGGAGCTGTCGGTCAATCAGGTGCGCAAGGGCGTCGTGAAGAACATCACCGACTTCGGCGCGTTCATCGACCTCGGCGGCGTCGACGGCCTGCTGCACATCACCGACATGAGCTACGGCCGCGTGTCGCACCCGTCCGAGATGGTGCAGATCGGCCAGGAGCTCGAGGTCAAGGTTCTCGACATCGACTGGGAGCGCGAGCGCATCTCGCTCGGCTTGAAGCAGCTCCAGCCGTATCCGTGGCAGAACGTGGCCGCCAAGTATCCGGTCGGCACGCGCGTGCAGGGTAAGGTCGTGTCGATCACGAACTACGGTGCGTTCGTCGAGCTCGAGCCCGGCATCGAAGGTCTGGTGCACATCTCCGAGATGAGCTGGACGCGTAACGTCCGCCATCCGTCGAAGCTCGTGTCGATCGGCGAGTCGATCGAAGCGGTCGTGCTCAAGGTCGACGAGACCGAAGAGAAAGTCTCGCTCGGCATGAAGCAGACGGAGCAGGACCCGTGGATGGCGCTGCCGCAGAAGTATCCCGTCGGCACGCGGCTGCGCGGCAAGGTCCGCAACCTGACGTCGTTCGGCGCGTTCGTCGAAATCGAGCCGGGCATCGACGGGCTGATCCACATCTCCGACATGTCGTGGACCAAGCGCGTGCAGCATCCGTCCGAAGTCGTGAAGAAGGGCGACGAAGTCGACGTCCTGATTCTCAACGTCGACGCCGAGAACAAGCGGATCTCGCTCGGGCTGAAGCAGGCGCAGGAAGATCCGTGGCTCCGCATCGGCGAGACGTACCCCGTCGGCACCGAGCTGCGCGGCCGGGTGATGCGGCTGATGGACAAGGGCGTCGTCGTCGATCTTGGCAGCGACATCGAAGGGTTCGTCCCGATGTCCCAGCTCGGAATTCCCGATATCCAGCAGCCGGGCGACGCGGTGAAGGAGGGTCAGGCGGTCGAGCTGAAGGTGCTCGAGGTGGACCCGATTCATCATCGGATCGTGCTCGCGGCGACGGGATTCCCGAAAGACGACATCATTCCGCCGACGCCGGCACCCGTGCCGGTAATCGAGGACGAGCAAAAACTAGACGCGTAGACGCACAGCGGTGAACAGTTTTGAGGGGACAGGGTTTCCTGTCCCCTTTTCAGTTCCTGTAACCCGCTGTGCGTCTGTGCGTCTAGCCGTTGCAGGTACTCGCTCTAGATTCTCTGCCCATGTCCATGCGCGAGAAACTCGAACTTCTACAGCAAAAGCGATCCGAATCAGAGCAGGGCGGCGGTTCGGAGCGCATCGAGACCCAACACAAAAAAGGCAAGATGACGGCGCGCGAGCGGCTCGACGTGCTGCTCGACCCGGGGACCTTCGTCGAGCTCGACCGCTTCGTCACCCACCGCGCGAGTGATTTCGGGCTCGCCGACCAGAAGGTGCTCGGCGATGGCGTCGTAACCGGGTGGGGCCGGGTGGAAGGGCGGCTGGTGTACGTCTTCTCGCAGGATTTCACGGTGTTCGGCGGCTCGCTCTCTGAGGCGCACGCCGAGAAGATCTGCAAAGTGATGGATCTCGCGCTCCAGAACGGCGCGCCGGTGGTGGGGCTGAACGATTCGGGCGGCGCGCGGATTCAGGAGGGTGTCGCCTCACTGGGCGGCTACGCCGACATCTTCCTCCGCAACACGCTCGCGTCCGGCGTCGTCCCGCAGATCAGCGCGATCCTCGGGCCCTGCGCCGGCGGGGCCGTCTACAGCCCCGCCATCACCGATTTCATCTTCATGGTGCGCGGGATTTCCTACATGTTCGTGACGGGACCCAACGTCGTGAAGACGGTCACTCACGAGGAGGTCGACTTCGAGAAGCTCGGCGGCGCCGACATCCACGGCGCCACGTCCGGGATCGCGCAATTCGTGCACGACTCGGAGCTCGAATCACTGGGCGCAATCCGCACGCTGCTCGGCTTTCTGCCCGGGAACAATCTCGACTCGCCGCCGGTACGGCTGGCCGACGATCCGTCCGATCGCCGCGAGGAAGCGCTCCTCGACGTGGTGCCGGACGAGCCGAGCAAACCCTACGACATGCACGACGTGCTGAAGCACGTCGTCGATAACGGCAAGTTTCTCGAGGTGCAACCCGACTACGGCAACAATCTGATCGTCGGGTTTGCGCGCCTCGCCGGGCGGCCGGTGGGAATCGTGGCGAATCAGCCCGCGGCGCTCGCGGGGGTGCTCGACATCGCGGCGTCGCTCAAGGGGGCGCGCTTCATCCGGTTCTGCGACGCGTTCAACATCCCGCTCGTGACGTTCGAGGACGTGCCGGGGTTCCTGCCCGGGGTCGCGCAGGAGCACGGCGGCATCATCAAGCACGGCGCCAAGCTGCTCTACGCCTACTGCGAGGCGACGGTCCCCAAGCTCACGGTGATCACGCGGAAGGCGTACGGCGGCGCGTATGACGTCATGAGCTCGAAGCACATTCGCGGGGATTACAACGTCGCCTGGCCCTCGGCCGAGATCGCCGTGATGGGACCGAAGGGTGCGGTCGAGATCCTATATAAAGGAGAGGCGAGCGAAGAACGGACGAACGAGTATCGGGAAAAGTTCGCCCATCCGTATCAGGCGGCGGCCCGCGGGTATCTGGACGATATCATCGACCCGCGCGACACCCGGCCGCGGCTGATCGAAGCGCTGCTGACACTCGAGACGAAGCGCGCCAAAAATCCGCCCAAGAAGCATGGCAACATTCCTCTGTAAGGCGCTCGCCGGGCTGCTGCTCGTACAGAGCCCGCAGCCCGCCGATTCAGTGCGGGACGAGCTGTGGGCGCGCGTGAGCGCGGACTCGACCGACGGCCCCGCGTGGCTCGAGCTGGGCCGGTTCTACCTCGATCGCAACACGCAGTATCACACCCACAAGCGTCCGGTGACCGTCGACACCGTCGCCGCGCATGCCACGCTCGATACGGCGCAGCTGGCGTTCGACCGCGCGCTGCGTTGGAGCCCCGGCACTCGCACGGCAGACTCGGCGCGCGTGTTTCGCGTTTACGCCGTGGGCGAGAAAGCGTTCGTCGATTGGGAAAGCGGCGGCGCCGCGGCCGCAACGCTGGCCTGGCACATGCTTCCCGAATCGACTCGGCTCCCCCCTGTGCTCGAAGAGCTCGGCGAAAACCTGCTGCGCGCCTGCCCGCACCAGGGGCTGCTGTTGACGGCCGGAGAGCTCGACACGCAGGCAGCCTGGTACCTCCGCTTTGGCCGCGGGCTGCGGCCCGACCTCGTGGTGGCGCCGCTCGAGCGGTGGCGCGGCGACAGCGTGCTGCGCAATCGCATGTTGCGCGATCTGCGCGTCCGCGACGTCACGATCCGCGCGCTGTCCCGGACGCGCGCGGTCTGCGCGAGCATGGGCTTCGAGAAAGCGCCCGAGCTGCGCCCGTCGGTCAAGTGGAACAAGCGGCCCCTCGTGTGGGTGACCGGCCGGGAGTCGAAGAGCGACCGGGTGCCGCCGCGTGACTTCGTGTTCGCGGCGCTGAAGCTGGCGATCGACGAGCACGAGACCTGGACCGATCCGGTGCTCGCGCTGTACCGGCGCGCCGTCGACAACGTCGGCGGACTCTGCAGCGCCATCAAGACCTTCGGGCTCTCGTCCGAGGTGGGGTGCTGAAACGAGTGCTGGTCGCGAACCGCGGCGAGATCGCGGTCCGCGTGATTCGTGCCTGCCACGAGGAAGGGCTCGAAGCGGTCGCCGTCTACTCCGAGCCCGATCGGCTCGCGCCGCACGTTCGTAACGCCGACGCCGCGGTGCTGCTCGGCCCGGCGCCCTCGAGCGAATCGTACCTCAACATCAACAAGTTGATCGCCGCGGCCAGAGAAACTGGTTGCCAGGCGATCCATCCCGGATACGGATTCCTGTCCGAACGGGCCGCGTTCGCGCAGGCGTGCGTCGACAGTGGGCTCATCTTCGTGGGCCCGCCGGCGAGCGCGATTCGCGCCATGGGGGACAAGACCGAAGCGCGGCGCCGGATGCAGGCCGCGGGGGTCCCGGTGGTGCCGGGCACGGCGACGCCGCTGCGCGATCCGGCCGATGCCAGGCGCGAAGCGAAGCGACTCGGCTATCCCGTGCTGCTCAAGGCGGTGGCGGGGGGCGGCGGCAAGGGAATGCGGCTCGTCGCGAGCGACAGCGAGATCGAGAGCGCGTTTCATGCGGCCAAGCGCGAGGCGCAAAAGGCATTCGGCGACGGGGGCGTCTACGTCGAGAAGTATCTCGAGCGGCCGCGGCACATCGAGATCCAGGTGCTCGCCGACCACCGCGGGCGGGTGGCGGCGCTCGGTGAGCGCGAGTGCAGCATCCAGCGGCGCCATCAGAAGCTGATCGAAGAAGCGCCGTCCGTGGCGGTGTCACCCGCGCTGCGACGCCGCCTGTCCGAAGCGGCTACGGCAGCCGCCGGCGCGGTCGGGTACGTGAGCGCGGGGACGATCGAGTTCCTGCTCGCCCAGACCGGCGAGTTCTACTTCCTCGAGATGAATACGCGGATTCAGGTGGAGCATCCCGTCACCGAGCTGGTGTACGGCGTGGACCTGGTGCGGGAGCAGCTGCGGATTGCCGCCGGCCAGCCGATGCGCGTGCACGGCGCGACCGGTCCGGGCGGGCAGCTCCATCCGCGCGGGCACGCGATCGAATGCCGCATCACGGCCGAGGATCCGTTCAACGATTTTCTCCCCGCGACCGGCGTCTTGCAGTACCTGCGGGTGCCGAGCGGGCCGGGGATCCGCTGGGACGCGGGGGTAGAGGCCGGAAACGAGGTCACCCTGTTCTACGATCCGCTGCTCGGCAAGTTGATCGCCTGGGGCGAGACGCGCGACGGCGCGATCCAGCGCATGCGCCGCGCCCTGAGCGAGCTCGTGATCGTCGGACTGCCGACGAGCCAGCCGTTTCATCTGCGGGTGATGGACGATGCGGCGTTTCTGAAAGGCGACATCGACATCACCTACCTGGAGCGCGTGGGGGCGCAGGTGTTGGCTGCAGCCCCACGGCCGGGCCTCGAACGAGCGCTCGCCGTGGCGGCTGCGGTTGTGGCGGACGAGCAAAGGACGGCCGGACGGCCAGACGGCCGGACGGTCAGTGAAGCTGACCAGGCGGGACCGTCAGGCCGTCAGGCCGTCCGACCGTCGCCGTGGCTCATCGAAGCCCGGCGATTAGGATTGCGAGATGGTCTCGAGTGAGCGACATCGTCACCATCACCGGGATCGCCGTCGGCGGAGACGGCGTGGGACGACTCAGTGACGGCCGCGTCGTGTTCGTGCCGCGGACCGCGCCCGGCGATCGCGTTCGGCCGCGGGAGGCTTCGGTGCAACGGCACCGCAACTTCGCGCGGGCCGAAGCCGGTGACATCGTGGAGCCAAGTCCCGATCGAGTGACGCCGCCGTGCCCGCATTACACGCAGGACCACTGCGGCGGTTGCCAGCTACAACATCTCGCGTACGACGCGCAGCTCAGCGCGAAGCGCGCGATTGTCGGCGACACGCTGCGGCGCATCGGCAAACTGGACGTCGCCGATCCTGAGATCGTGGAATCATTGGACGAGTGGCGTTACCGATCGAAGATCTCTTTGGCGGTCAAGGCCGTCGGGCCGTCCGGCCGTCCGACCGTGGGTTTGCACCCCTACGATCGTCCCAACTTCGTATTTCCGCTCGCCGATTGTCATATCACCGACTTCAAGCTGATGGCGCTGTGGCGCGAGCTGCGCCCCCGGCTCGCGCTGCTGCCGCAACCGCTCACGCGACTCACGCTGCGCCTCGATCGCGAGGAACGGCGTCACATCATCGCCGAATCGGCCGGCGAGCCGTGGCTCGACGCGGAGGAGCTGCGGGGCGCGCTCGCCGGTCTCGTCGACGGCGACGTCGTGTGCTGGTGGCAGCCGGTCGACGGCGCGGCCCGTGTCGTCGCCGGACCGGCCACCGGTTTTCCCGCCACCGCCTTCGAGCAGGTCAACCCGGGGATGGGGACGCTCACGCGCCAATGGGCCGTCGAACAGCTCGGCGACGTGAAAGGCCAAACGGTATGGGATCTCTACGGCGGGGTGGGTGACACCGCGGCGCTGCTCGTCGACAAAGGCGCGAGCGTCGTGAGCGTCGATGCGGACGAGAAAGCGGTGAGCTGGGGGCGTACGCGGCTGCCGAACGCCCGCTTCATCGCGGCCAAGGCGGAGGATGTGCTTCCCAGTCTGCCCGTGCCGCACGCGGTCGTGGTGAATCCGCCCCGTGGGGGGCTGCATTGGGACGTGTCGCTGCGCCTCACGTCGGAGCCGGTCGCGAAGCTCGTGTACATCTCGTGCGATCCGGCCACGCTCGCCCGCGATCTGTCGCGACTCAACGTGAATTACGTCGTGAAGGCCGTACGCGCGTTCGACCTCTTCCCGCAGACGGCGCATGTGGAAACCGTGGCCGTGCTCGAGGCGGCATGAAGTACCACGTTACTCTGCGTTCGCGCACCTACGTCGTCGACGTCCAGGGCAGCTCGGTGACGGTTGACGGCGAACGGTTCGAGTCGCACTGGGCCGCGATCCCCGGGACGCCGCTCGTCCATCTGCTGCTCGGCAAGGACTCGTGGACCATCGCCTGGCAGGCGCTCGAAGCCGGCCGCTGGGCGTTGGGGGCGGCCGGGGAGCGGTTCGAGGTCGAGGTCCAGGACGATCGCGCCAGGCAGATCGAGGCGCTTACGGGACAGGGGCGGAAGGCGGCCGTCGGTGGCGTCATCAAGGCACCGATGCCGGGGCTCGTGGTTCGGGTCGAGGTGAGCAAAGGCAAGGTTGTGGAGGTTGGCGAGGGTGTGGTGGTTGTCGAGGCAATGAAGATGGAAAACGAGCTGAAAGCTCAGTTCAGAGGCGTGGTTGAACAGGTCCACGTGAAGGCCGGCGACCGCGTGGAAAAGGGCGCGGCACTCGTGACACTCTCCCAACCTCAGAGTTGACACCCGCTTACGGCCCGGTTAGAGTTCGCGTCTGTCAAATTTCCAGGACAAAAGTCGGGTGAAGACGTTCACATTGAAGACCGCAGACATCGAGCGCCGCTGGTGGCTCGTCGATGCCACCGAGCAACCGCTCGGCCGGCTCGCGAGTCGCATCGCGCAGGTTTTGCGCGGCAAGCACAAGCCCACCTTTACGCCGCACACGAACGGCGGAGACTTCGTCGTCGTGATCAACGCCGAGAAGGTGCAGCTGACCGGGCGCAAGCAGGAGCAGAAGCGCTACTTCCGGCACACCGGGTACATGGGCCACGAGCGGTTTACGCCAGTGTCAAAGGTTCAAGCAAAGTTTCCTGAGCGCGTGATCGAGAAGGCGGTCTGGGGCATGCTGCCCAAGACGACGCTGTCGCGCCAGCATGTGAAGCAGATGCTCAAGGTCTACGCCGGGGCCGAGCACCCGCACGCGGCGCAGCAGCCGCAGCCGCTCGCCTTCCTGGAGGCCAAATGAGCAGCGCGATTGCGCCGGAGCTTCGCTGGCATGCGATCGGTCGTCGCAAGCTGGGCATCGCGCGCGTCTATCTGACGCCGGGATCGGGCAAGTGGACGGTGAACGGTCGTACGCTGGGTGATTATTTCCCGCGTCCGTCGCTCGTGTCGCACATTCAGCAGCCGTTCACCGCGACCGACACGCTGGGCGCGTTCGACGTGAAGGCGCGCGTCACCGGCGGCGGGATGACGGGTCAGGCGGGTGCGCTTCGTCTCGGCATCGCGCGAGCGCTGGTGATGGCCGACGATCGCCATCGCAAGAAACTGAGAGAGCAGGGCCTCCTGACGCGCGACCCGCGCGCCGTGGAGCGGAAGAAGCCGGGTCGCGCAGGCGCGCGGAAGCGGTTCCAGTTCAGCAAGAGATAAACCGCTATCAGCTCTCGGCTATCAGCTATCAGCTACCCGATAGCCGATAGCCGGTAGCCGACAGCACAGAGCCAAAACACACACGTCATCCGATCTCAGTCCGGGTCCCTTCGGGGTGGATCTGAGAGAAGACGGTGACGGCGGACAAACCCAAAGAAAGGGATAGGAAGTGCCACAGCCTCAGTTGCAGGAATTGTTGGAAGCAGGCGTCCATTTCGGCCATCAGACGCGCCGCTGGAATCCGAAGATGCGGCGCTTCATCTTCGCCGAACGCTCCGGCATCTACATCATCGATCTTCAGAAGACGATGCGGCAGCTCGAGTCCGCGCAGGAGCTGCTGCGTAACGTCGTGCTCAAGGGTGAAGGCGTGTTGTTCGTCTGCACCAAGAAGCAGCTCAAGGGGATTCTGGAAGCCGAAGCGAAGCGCTGCAGCGCGTTCTACGTCACCGAGCGCTGGCTGGGCGGGACGCTGACGAACTTCCAGACGATTAAGAAGCAGATCAAGCGGCTCAAAGAGCTGGAGCAGAATCAGGCTGAAGGCGACTGGGGCAATTACACCAAGAAGGAGCAGCTGCTGTTCGACCGCGAGCGCGTGAAGCTCGACAAGAACCTCGCGGGTATCAAGAACCTCGGCCGGCTCCCCGGCGCGCTGTTCGTCGTCGACGCCAAGAAGGAGCGCATCGCCGTCGCCGAAGCGAACAAGCTCGGCATTCCGGTCGTGGCGATCGTGGACACGAACGCCGATCCGGATCTGATCACGGTGCCGATCCCCGGCAACGACGACGCGATTCGCGCGGTCTCGCTGATCACCAACGCGATCTCGGACGTGATCGCCGAGGCGCGGCGCCAGATGCCGATGCGCGAGTCGGGCACGGAAGAGGGTGAAGGCACGACCTACTCGACCGAAACGGGCGAGGCGGACGTGGACGGCGACCGCAAGAAGCGGCCCGCGCGGCGCAAGCGGCGGCCGAAGCCCGAGGCGATCGCCGCGCGCCTCAAAGGCGAAGAGCAGCAGGCGCCGCCGGCGGAGTAACGTTGACACTGAACACCCATCGCCGCCCCCGGGCTTTCTGGCGCGAGGGCGGCGTTTTTATGAGGAAGTGAAAGGACCCATGACGACTGTGAAAGAGATTTCGGCAAAAATGGTGGCCGAGCTGCGCGCCAAGACCGGCGCGGGCATGATGGACTGCAAGAAGGCGCTCGAGGAATCGGGCGGCGACATGGCCAAGGCCGAGGAGCTGCTGCGGGTGAAGTACGCCGCGCGCGCCGAGAAGCGCGCCGATCGCGCCGCGGGCCAGGGCGTGATCGAGATCTACCTGCACTTCAACGGCCGGGTGGCGACCATGGTCGAGCTCAATTCCGAGACCGACTTCGTGGCGAACACGCCCGAATTCCGCCAGCTCGCCAAGGATATCGCGCTGCACGTCGCGTCCGCGAAGCCGATCGCCGTGCGCGTCGAGGATGTCCCCGCCGACGTCGTGGAGCGGGAGCGCCGGGTGTATCGGGCTCAGGTCGCCGAGGAGAAGAAGCCCGACGCGGTCAAGGAGAAGATCGTCGAGGGCAAGCTGAAGAAGTTCTTCCAGGAGAACGTGCTGCTCGAGCAGCCGTTCGTGAAGGACGACAAGCAGACCGTCGGCGACCTGGTCAAAGCCATGTCGGGCAAAACGGGGGAAAAGGTGGAAGTGCGCCGCTTCGCCCGCTTCGAGCTCGGAGGCAACTAGGTGGCCAAGGGGCTCGCCTACAAGCGCGCGTTGCTCAAGCTCTCGGGCGAAGCGTTCGCGGGTGGGCGAGCCTCCGGTATCGATTTCGGCGTCATCGAGCGGCTGTCCGATGAATTGAAGGCCGTCGTCGCGACCGGCGTGCAGCTCGGGCTCGTGATCGGCGGCGGCAACATCCTGCGCGGCACGACGGCCAGCCAGCAGGGGATGGATCGCGTCTCCGCCGACTACATGGGCATGCTCGCGACGATCATCAACGCGCTCGCGCTGCAGGATATCCTGGAGAAAAAAGGCGTCGACACGCGGGTGATGACCGCGATCCGGATGGAAGAGCTGGCCGAGCCCTACATCCGCCGGCGCGCCGTCCGTCACCTCGAAAAAAACCGCGTGGTGATCTTCGCGGGCGGCACGGGCAACCCCTACTTCTCGACCGATACCGCCGCCGTGCTGCGCGCGCTCGAAATCGAAGCCCACGTGATCCTCAAGGCCACTAATGTCGACGGCATCTACACGGCGGATCCCAAGAAGGACCCGAACGCGAAGTTCCTGCCGTCGATCACGTTCCAGGAAGCGTTGGTGAAGGGCTATGCGGTGATGGACGCCAACGCCTTCGGGTTGTGCAAAGAGAACAAGCTCCCCATCGTGGTATTCAACATCAACCAGCCCGGCGCGACGGCCAGGGTACTGGCCGGTGAGCGCGTCGGCACCATCGTCCAATGAGTCCCGCCCCTGGTCCAGCCGCATCACTGTCGGATCACGTCAAGCACGCCAAGCAGCTGATGGACAAGGCGGTCGAAGCGGTGAAGCGCGAATTCACCACCGTGCGCACCGGCAAGGCCACCACCGCGCTGCTCGATCTCGTGCGCGTCGAAGCATACGGAAACGAGATGCCGCTGACGCAGGTGGCGAGCGTCGCGGCCCCCGAGCCCAAGCTGCTCACGGTGCAGCCGTGGGATAAGAGTCTGATGAAAGCGGTGGAGAAGGGGATCCTCGCGTCCGACCTGGGGCTCACGCCCTCGAACGACGGCAACGTGATCCGGATTCCGCTGCCCCCGCTCACCGAAGAGCGCCGCAAAGAGCTGGTCAAGGTGATTCACAAGTTCGCCGAGGAGGGCCGGGTCGCGATCCGGCACGCGCGTACCGAGACGATGAGCCGGATCAAGAAGACCGAACACGTCTCGTCCGACGATCAGAAGCACGCCGAGAAGGAAGTGCAGAAACAGCACGACGAGCATCTGAAAGCCGTGGATGCCGCCGTGAAGGCCAAAGAAGCGGAGATCATGGAAGTCTGATGTTGCCGGGTCCCATTCCGCGTCATGTCGCGATCATCATGGATGGCAACGGCCGCTGGGCGAGTGAACGCCGGCTGCCGCGGCCCTTCGGTCATCGTGCCGGAATGAAGGCGGTGCGCGAAGCGGTGGAGGGGGCGATCGAAGCCGGCGTCGAGGCGCTGACGCTGTTCGCGTTCTCGGAGGAGAACTGGAACCGCCCGGCCCTCGAGATCTCGGCGCTGATGGACCTGCTCGAGGAATACATCGCCAGAGAAGTGGCGGAGCTCCGCGACCAGGGCGTCCAGGTGCACGTGCTGGGCGATCGCTCGCGGCTCACGCCCGGGGGGCGGGCGGCGGTGGAGCGCGTCGAGCGCGAGACGGCGCAGGGCGAGAAGCTGCACCTGAACCTGTGCATCTCGTATTCCTCGCGCGGTGAGATCGCGCGCGCCGCGCGCTTGCTCGCCGAGGAGGTGCTCAAAGGCACGAGGAAGCTCGAAGAAATCGACGAGGACGCGCTCCGGGCCAAGCTCTACACGGCGCCGTGGGGCGATCCCGATCTGCTCATTCGCACCTCCGGCGAGCAGCGCCTGTCCAATTTCCTCCTCTGGCAGCTCGCCTACACCGAGCTTTACATCACGCCGGTGCTGTGGCCGGACTTCAACCGGCGCACGCTGTTCGACGCCATCCTCGATTATCAGCGCCGCGACCGGCGCTTCGGTAAAGTCTCCGCGTCGTCCTGATGCCTTCGAAAAACCTGGTGCAGCGCATTCTCGTGGCGGTGGTCGCCATTCCCGCCGTCGCGGCGATCATCTGGCTCGGCGGGTGGCCGCTCGCCGGCGCGCTGGCCCTGCTCGGCGTGCTCGGCACGCGCGAGGTGTACGATTTTGCGCGCCGCCAGGGGATCGAGCCGCTCGCGCGCGCCGGGTACATCGCGGCCGCCGCGATTCCGCTGCTCGCGTACTGGGCGAAGGGCTCCGAGCTGCACTGGGCCGAGCCGGCGCTCTATCTGGCGGCGCTGTGGCTGATGCTCGTGATGACCGTGGCCATGTGGCGCCGCGGACCCGCGGGGCGGCCGCTCGGGGCGATCGCCGTCACGGTGTTCGGTACGCTCTACGCGTCGGGGCTCTTGTCATTTCTGATCGCGATCCGCCATGGCGGCATCGCGGTCGTGCGGCCGGGGCCCTACTTCATGCTCACGCTGTTTCCCCTCTTGATCACCTGGATCTGCGACACCGCCGCGATGGCCGCCGGATCGACGCTGGGCGGACCCAAGCTCGCCCCGATCCTCTCCCCCAAGAAGACGCATTCGGGCGCGGTGGGAGGGACGCTCGCGGGGATCGCGACCGCGCTGGCCGTCGGCAAGTTCGTGCTCAACCGCCAGGGCTGGCACTTCACGGACGGGCAGCTGCTGCTGTTCGGGCTCGTCGTGTCGGTCGTGGGCCAGATCGGCGATGTCGCGGAATCACTGCTCAAGCGTGAAGTCCAGGTGAAGGACTCATCCGACTTGATCCCCGGGCATGGTGGCGTCCTGGACCGGCTCGATTCTCTGTATTTCGTGATCCCGGCGGCAGCAGGACTCTATCGCATGTTCGGCGTCATATGAGCGTCGGCGTCGCCGTACTGGGCTCCACCGGCTCGATCGGGCGCTCGACGCTCCAGGTGCTGGCGCGCCAGCGCGAGCGCTTCCGCGTGGTCGCCCTGACCGCGCACTCGAACCAGGATCTGCTCGCCGAGCAGGAACGGGAGTGGAAGCCGCAGTTCGTCGGGCTCGTGAATGGAAACGGGAAGGCGGATGCGGGACGGGGGAGGGGTACTGCCTGTCTCGTCGAAGCCGCTACGCATCCCGACGTAAGAATCGTCGTGAACGGGATCGTGGGTGCGGCGGGTCTCGAGGCGACGCTCGCGGCGCTCCGGGCGGGGAAGCGCGTCGCGCTGGCCAACAAGGAAACGCTCGTCATGGCCGGCGAGCTGGTGGTGCAGGCGGCCCGGGAGGGGGGCGGCGAAATCGTGCCGGTGGACTCCGAGCACAGCGCGGTGCTTCAGTGCGTCGCGGGTCGCAGGCCGACCGAGCTGGCGCGGCTGATCCTCACCGCCTCGGGAGGCCCGTTCCGGACCTGGGGGCCCGAGCGCGTATCCAAGGCGACCGTTGCCGAAGCGTTGAAGCACCCCACCTGGACGATGGGTAAAAAGATTACGGTCGATTCGGCCACTCTGGTGAACAAGGCACTCGAGGTGATCGAAGCCCATTTCCTGTTCGACGTTCCGTACGAGAGGGTGGAGGTCGTCATCCATCCGCAATCGGTCGTGCACGGGTTTGCGGAGTTCGTCGATGGATCGGTGCTCGCGCAGGTCGGCTTTCCAACCATGGAGCTGCCGATCTTGTACGCCCTGACCTACCCCGACCGCGTTCCGGATCAGGGGGTACGCAGGTTCGATCCCGTCGCTGCCGGTACCCTGACGTTCGAGGCGCTGCAGCCGGAGCGGTTTCCGGCGTACGTTGTGGGACGTGAAGCCGCGCGCGCGGGCGGGACGGCGCCCGCGATGTTCAACGCGGCGAACGAGGTCGCCGTGCAGCTCTTTCTGGACGAGAAGATCCAGTTTGGCCGCATCGCCGAAGTAATCGAGACCGTCCTGGGGCTCGGAACGCGGGGTCCGGAATTCGGATCGTCGCTGGAGGGTGTGCTCGCCGCCGACGCCGAAGCGCGCCGACTCGCACATGAGGTCGCATGCTCGTAACGATTCTTTCGCTGGTAATCGTCCTCGGTGTCCTGATTTTCGTGCACGAGCTCGGCCATTTTCTGGTCGCGAAGGCGGTCGGCATTCAGGTGCTGCGCTTCTCGCTCGGCTTCGGGCGGCCCGTGCTGCAATGGAAGCGCGGCGAGACCGAGTACTGGGTCTCGTGGATTCCGCTGGGCGGCTACGTGAAGATGGCCGGGCTCGAAGAAGAGGGGATGGTCGGCGAGCTCGAGGGCGGCAAGGCGTCGGTCGCGATCGATCCCAACCGCACCTTCGACAGCAAGCCGCTCGGCGCGCGGCTCGCGGTGATTCTCGCGGGCGTCACGATGAATCTGTTCCTCGCGTTCGCGATCTACACCGGTCTCGCGGGGATCGCGGGAGAGCCGCGCCCCGCGATCACGCCGGTCGATTCCATCGACGTCGCCCAGCTCCCCGCCGGCGCCGAGCCGCTCGCGAGCGTGAAGCGCGGCGAGCTGATCACGCACATCAACGACGACTCGCTCACGAGCTGGGAAGAGCTGGCTGAGAAAGTCGTCGAGGGCCCCGAGGAGCTGCGGCTGCGCGTCGCGGGGCGGAGTGAGCCGCTCGTGCTGCGCCTCCCGGCCGACACGGGCGTGCGTCGCGACGTGCTGCGCGCGCTCACGCCGATGATTCCGCCGCGCATCGGCCCGGTGAATCTCGGCCAGCCCGCGCACCGCGCGGGACTCAAGGCGGGCGACGTCGTGCTCAAGGTCGATCGCGACACCGTGATCGCCTGGTCGGACATGGTGCGCCGCATCCGCGAGAATCCAGGCAAGCCGCTCGTGCTTACCGTGCAGCGCAAGGACCAGGTGCTGCAGATCCCCGTGACCCCCGAGGTCGTGGACTCAGGCGGCCGGCGCTACGGGATGATGGGCGCTTATGCCAACCCACCGATCGTGCGCGAGCGCGTGCCGATCGGACGGGCCTTCGTCATCGGCGTGCGCCAGACGGTCGGCCAGGTCGGTACGGTGGTCGTGTCCGTCAAACGGCTCGTCACGGGCCAGGCGTCGGCCAAGGAGCTGGGCGGCCCGATCGCGATCGCTCAGATGTCGGGCCAGGCGGCGCGGCTCGGGCTCGACTGGTTCCTGAACTTCCTCGCGTTCTTCTCGGTGAGCCTCGCGGTGCTGAACCTGCTCCCGATCCCGGTGTTGGACGGGGGACACGCCATGTTCCTCCTGATCGAAGCGGTGCGGCGCAAACCGCTGTCGCCTCAGCTCCGGCTTCGGTTGACGCAAATCGGCATGCTGATCGTGTTCGCGATCATGATTCTCGCGATCTCGAACGATGTGATCCGCAATGTCCGTTGAGGAAGCGCTCGCTGGCTACGCCGCCGGCCGCGTGACGGCGCAACAGCTGGTCGGTGTCGTGGTAGCCGCCTACTATGGAAATGGCGGACGCGGGACGCGGGACGGGTTGCGACCGATCGTCGAAGTCATCGAGCGGGCCCATCCCGGCGTGGTGGAGCTTGCAAGCGTACCGGACAAGCCCGGGTTCGCGGTGCGGCTTGCGGAGCGACCGTTTCCGAAGAAGTACGAAGCGGAGTTGCGGACCGCCGTATCATCCGCGCTGAACGGCGAAATCCCCCGTCCCGCCTCGCCGACGCCGGCCCCCACCCGCCGTCCCGGTTTGCTGGCCAGGATTCTTCGGGCGATCCGGCGCGTCTTCAGCGCATAAGCTTCACGACGAGACCAACCAGCAGCACGAGCCCCACCCCCACGGCGGCCAGCACGAGCCATTTCCGGCGCGGCGACTCCGGATCCTTGAGCGCGACCCGTTGCGTCGTTCCCATCGGCGCCGTGCCGAGCGTGATGGTGGGCCGCTTCTTGTCCTCCACTTCATCGAGATCGGCCCGCAGCTCGGACGCGTTGGCGTAGCGGTCGTCGGGGTGCTTGGCGAGACACTTCATGACCACGCGCTCGAACCGCTTCGACAGCTCCGGGTGCTTCTTGCGCAGCGAGGGCGGTGGGTCTTCGACGTGCATCCGCGCCAGCTCGAACCAATCGTTCGAGCTGAACGGCACCTCGCCCGTCGCCGCCTTGTACAGCGTGACGCCGAGCGCGTAGAAGTCGGCGCGCTGGTCGAGCGCGCGGCCCTGCGCCTGCTCGGGGGAGAGATAGTGCGGCGTCCCGATCGTCATGTTGACGCCGGTGGAGGCGACATAGCCCGAGACCGCGCGCGCGATCCCGAAGTCGGTCAACACCGCCGTCCCATCGGAGCGGATCAGCACGTTATCCGGCTTCAGGTCGCGATGAATCAGTCCCTGGCTGTGGGCGAACTCCAGCGCGCCGGCGATGTCGCGCGCCATCCGCAGGATGTCCTGCTCGGCCAGCGGTCCTTCACGGGCGATCCGGGCCCCCAGGCTGTCGGCACACAGGTCCATGGCGAAATAGACGTGCTCGCCGGTCTTCGCGACCGAGCGAATCCGGATGATGTTCGGATGCTCGAGCTTGGCGGCAGTCTCGCTCTCGTTGCGGAACCGGGACTCGAACTGGGTATCGCCCGCATACCGGGGCTTCAGGACCTTGATCGCGACCGGGGTGCCGTCGGGCTGCCGGGCCGCGAAGACGAAGGCGTATCCCCCCTGGCCGAGCAGTCGCTCCAGGGTGTAGCTGCCCAGCATCTGGCCGACGAGGTCGGTAGCGGCGTTCGTCACGGCTCCACTTTACAAAGGGGGGTAAGCCGGTTAACCTACGGCGCTTCCAACGATTAGGGAACAGGGACGATGTACGACAAGACGACGCCGGTCAGGAAACACGGGCTGCACGAAAAGGATACCGGATCGAGCCGGGTCCAGGTCGCGCTGCTCACCGAGCGCATCAACAGCCTCACCGAGCACTTCCGGGTCCACGCGAAGGACTTCCACGGGCAACGCGGCCTGCTGCGCATGGTCAGCCGCCGGCGCCGCCTGCTGGAATACTTGAAGCGCACCGATCTCGCGAAGTACCGGCAGCTCATCGACGAGCTCGGTCTCCGACATTAAGTCGCACAAGGCGTCGTGCTGGGCGTCCCGGCGAGAGCACCGGGACGTCCGGCACATTTTCAAGTGCTCTAGACAGGCAATGCAGTGAAGCGCGTAGAAACCACTTTTGCCGGCCGCCCACTCAAGATCGAATCGGGGCGACTGGCCAAGCAGGCCGCAGGCTCATGTCTCGTGCAGTTCGGTGAAACGGTCGTGCTGGCCGCGGTCACCGTCTCCGACACGCAAGCCAACCTGCCGTACTTCCCACTCACCGTCGAATATCGCGAGAAGTCCTACGCCGCCGGCAAGATTCCCGGCGGCTTTTTGAAGCGCGAAGGACGTCCCTCCGACGACGAAATCACCGCGGCGCGCGTCATCGACCGCTCGGTCCGGCCGCTGTTCCCCGAAGGATTCAAGAACGAGGTGCAGGTCTTCGTCTACGTCCTTTCGGCCGATCAGGAAAATGACGCCGACGTGCTGGGGGTGGTCGCCGCATCGACGGCGCTCTCGCTCTCGCGCGTGCCCTGGAACGGTCCCATCGCGGCGGTGCGCGTGGGCCGGGTCGAGGGCGCGTGGATTCTCAATCCCACGTTCCAGCAGCTCGAGTTCTCCGACGTCGATCTCACGGTGTCCGGGTCGCGCGATTCGATCGTCATGGTCGAAGGCGGCGCGCTGGAGCTGACCGAAGCGGAGATCATCAAGGGGCTCGAGGTCGCGCACAAGGGCATCAAGGAGCTGCTCGACGTCTCCGACGAAGTGGTCGAGGCGTTGCGCCAGCCCAAGATGGAATGGACGAAGGCGGAGCCGCCCGCCGAGCTGGTCGCGCGCGTGAAGGAGCTCGCCGAGAGCAAGGTGAGCGAAGCGCTGACGCTCGCCGAAAAGGCCGAGCGCACGCAAGCGCTGAGCGCGATCAAGTCGACGATCACCGAGCAGCTCGCCCAGGAGTTTCCCGACAAGCTGCGCGAGATCGTCGAAGTCATCGAAGGGATCGAGTACAACACGATGCGCGAGCGCGTGCTGACGGCCGGCGAGCGCGTCGATGGACGCGATCTCGACACCGTGCGGCCGATCAGCTGCGAGGTCGGCTGGTTGCCGCGCACCCACGGCTCGGCGCTGTTCACGCGCGGCCAGACGCAGGCGTTCGCGTCGGTGACGCTCGGGACGACCGACGACGAGCAGCGGATCGATTCGATCGACGTCGCGCAGGAAACGACGAAGTCGTTCATGCTGCACTACAACTTCCCGCCGTTCTCGACCGGTGAGGTGAAGCCGGTCCGCGGCACCTCGCGGCGCGAGATCGGACACGGCGCGCTGGCCGAGCGGGCGCTGCAGGCGGTGCTGCCGCCGTACGAGCAGTTCCCGTACACGATTCGCGTGGTGTCGGAAGTGCTCGAGTCGAACGGCTCGTCGTCGATGGCGACGGTATGCGCCGGCTCGCTCGCGCTCATGGACGCCGGCGTACCGGTCAAGGCGGCGTGCGCGGGCGTCGCGATGGGGCTGATCACCGACGGCTCGCGCACCGCGATCCTCACCGACATTCTCGGCACCGAGGATCATCTGGGCGACATGGACTTCAAGGTTGCCGGCACGCGTGACGGCGTGACCTCGATTCAGATGGACATCAAGATCGAGAAGCTCGACTGGAGCGTGTTCGGTCAGGCGCTCGAGAAGGCGAAGAAGGCGCGGACCCACATTCTCGACATCATGCAGCAGGCGATGCCGCAACCGCGCTCGCAGCTCTCCAAGTACGCCCCGCGCATCATCACGGTGCAGATCCGTTCCGACAAGATCGGCGATCTCATCGGTCCCAAGGGCAAGACGATCCGCGGAATCCAGGAGCAGACGGGTGCCGAGATCAATGTGGACGATTCCGGCCTGGTCACGATCGCGGGTGTCGGCGAAGCGGCCGAGCGCGCGCGCGACATGGTGCAGGGAATCGTGCAGGAGCCCGAAGTGGGGAAGGTGTACGAGGGCGTCGTGAAGAGCACGACGGCGTTCGGCGCGTTCGTCGAGATCATCCCCGGCGTCGAGGGCCTGCTCCATATCTCCGAGCTGCAGCACGGTCGCACCGAGAAGACCGAGGACGTGGTCAAGAAGGGCGACCAGGTAAAGGTGAAGTTGCTCGAGGTAGACGAGCGGGGCCGGATGCGGCTTTCCCGGAAAGCGCTCATCGAGAAGAACTAGCGTGGTCACCACGCTAGACACGGTCCGCCTGGACCGTGAAATCCACCGCACGGCCGCGCCGAACGGGATCACGGTCCTGAGCGAGCGCGTGCCGAGCGTGCGGTCGGCGGCGGTGGGCGTCTGGGTGCGCACCGCGAGCGCGCACGAGCAGCGCTCCAAGATGGGCGTCTCCCACCTGCTCGAGCACATGGTGTTCAAGGGCACGGAGAAGCGCACGGCGCAGGAGATCGCGCTGTCGCTCGAGTCGCGCGGCGGCTCGCTCGACGCCTACACCTCCCGCGATTCCACCGCCTATCACGCCCGCGTGCTCGATGCCGATCTGGCGCGCGCGCTCGACGTCATCACCGACATGGTGCGGCGCCCCACGCTGCGCGACAGCGACCTCTCGCTCGAGCGGCAGGTCGTGCTCGAAGAGATCGCCACGGTCGAAGACACCCCTGACGACGAGGTGTTCGACCTGGCCTATGAGACGATGTGGCCGAGCCATCCCTACGGCTTCCAGATCCTCGGCACCCGGGAGACCGTGAGCGCGCTCTCGGCGGGGGACCTGAAACATCTGCACTCGCGCGCGTACTTCCCGGGCAACTGCGTGATCGCCGCCGCGGGCAATCTGACGCACGACGCGCTGCTCGAGGAAGTCGAGCGCCAGGGCTGGTTCAACGGCGGAGCCGCCACGCACGCCTCGGCGCCGGCGGTCCTGCCCGTCCCGCCCGCGATCCGGGGCGTGCGCAAGGCGTTCGACAAGGACACGGCGCAGACGCACATCGTGTTCGCGACCGACACGATCCCGTACGCCGACCGGCGCAAGTACGGAATGCTGGTGATCTCGAACATTTTCGGCGGCGGAATGTCGAGCCGCCTGTTCCAGCGCGTCCGGGAGGAGCTGGGGCTCGCCTACGCGATCTACAGCTTCACGTCGTTCTATCGCGGCGTGGGAATGGCGGGCGTGTACGTCGGGAGCCAGCCGCAGCGCGCGGCCAAGGCCGAAGAAGCGATTCGCGCCGAATTCGCGCGCATGGCGCGCGAGGGCTTGCGCGGCGAGGCGCTGGAGGACGCGAAACAGCAGACGCTGGGGCAGCTGATGCTGTCGCTGGAGAGCCCCACCTCCAGGATGTATCGTTTGGCGAGCACCGCGGTCTACAACGAGCCGTACCGGAGTCTCGACGACGTGCTGAAGACGGTCGAGGCGCTGACGGCCGACGACGTCTCGGCGTTGGCGCACGAGTTCTTCGCACCGGAGCGGCAAACGGTAGTGTCCCTGGGACCCAACGGAGGCAAGGCGTGATCGTCGGCGTGCCGAAGGAAATCAAGACGGCCGAGAACCGGGTTGCGCTGGTGCCGGCGGGCGCCGAGTCGCTCGCGAGCGACGGACACACAGTGCTCGTCGAGCAGGGGGCGGGGCTCGGCTCGGGGTTCAGCGACGACGCGTACCGGTCCGTGGGCGCGCAGATCGCGCCGAATGCCGACGCCGTGTGGTCCAAGGCGGAGATGATCATGAAGGTGAAGGAGCCGATCGAGCCCGAGTGGGGGAAAATCCGCAAAGGCCAGGTGCTCTTCACCTATTTTCATTTTGCCGCCTCCGAGTCGCTCACGAAAGCGATCATCAAGAGCGGGGCGGTCGCGATTGCGTATGAGACGGTGCAGCTGCCGACGGGCGAGCTGCCGCTGCTCACTCCGATGAGTGAAGTGGCGGGGCGGATGGCGGTGCAGGAGGGGGCGAAGTATCTCGAGAAGGTGTTCGGCGGCAGCGGCATCCTGCTCGGCGGCGTTCCGGGCGTGTTGCCCGCCGAAGTGGTGATCATCGGCGGCGGTGTCGTCGGCACGAACGCGGCCAAGATGGCCGCCGGACTCGGCGCGCACGTGACGCTGCTCGATGTGTCGCTCGATCGACTGCGCTATCTCAGTGATGTGCTCCCATCCAACGTCGATCCCCTGTACTCGAACCGCCACAATATTCTCGAGCAGCTGACCAAAGCCGATCTGGTGATCGGGGCGGTGTTGCTGCCCGGGGCCAAGGCGCCTCACCTCGTGAAGCGCGCCGATCTGAAGCTGATGAAGCCGGGCTCGGTGATCGTGGACGTTGCCGTTGACCAGGGTGGGTGCATCGAGACGATCAAGCCCACGACGCACGAGAATCCGACGTACGTCGTCGACGGGATCATCCACTACGCGGTGGCGAACATGCCGGGCGGAGTCCCGAGGACGTCGACGCTCGCGCTGACGAACGCGACGTTCCCGTACGCCAAGAAGCTCGCCAAGCTTGGCTGGACGGCGGCGTGCAAGAAGGACCAGAGCCTGGCCCTGGGATTGAACGTGGTGGAAGGAAAGGTTGTCTATCCCGGTGTTGCGGAGGCGTTCGGCCTGCCGCTCACGGATCCAAAAACCGTTTTGTAGGGGATGGCGGATGCCGAAAGTCACCGGAATCGGCGGCGTGTTCTTCAAGAGCAAAGGCGACCACAAGGCCCTCGCCGCGTGGTATCAGAAGCATTTGGGGATTCCGCTGGAGCCCTGGGGCGGCGCGGCGCTGCGTTGGGCCGAGGATAAGGGCAGGGATCAGGGGGTCACCGCCTGGCACGTGGCCGCGCCGGACACCAAATGGTTCGCGCCCAGCGACGCGTCCTTCATGATCAACTACCGCGTCGATGATCTCACCGGGCTGCTCGCCAACCTCCGGGCGGCCGGCATCCAGATCCTCAAGGGACCGGAAGCGGATGAGAACGGCCAGTTCGCATGGATCGTCGACCCCGACGGCAATAAAGTCGAGTTGTGGGAGCCCAAGTCGTAGCCGACAGATTCGCGCAGTGTGTCGGACATCACCCCCCCGCGTTGATTTGAGCGCTTAGCTTAAGCCACCACCGTCAGGCGGTCTCGGCACATGTCACCACTCGTCGTTCAAGTTGGTGCAGGTGTTCTCGCCGTTCTCGCCCTCATCGCCCTGCGCGGCAAGCGCTGGGCCTACTTCGCGTTCGTGCTCCTCGGGCTCGCCTACTTCCCGCTGCAACCGCAGTTTCGCGCGCAGATCCCGAAATGCGATCTCCTGCTTCCGACGAAGCAGGTGCTTCTGCACGGGCTGCAGAACTACGTCGTCGTCGCGCTGTTCGCCGGTTTTTGCTGGATCTCGTGGGCCCAGTTCCGGCGCGCGCGGCTGCGCAGCGTCTGGGCATTCGGGACCACAGTAGTCGGCGGAGCCCTGGTCGAGGTCGCGGGAAGCATGATGAAGGGCGGCCATTGCCGGTTACGTGACCTCGTGCCGGCGGCAGCCGGTGCATTGGGGATGGCATTGGTGCTCGCGATCTGGTCACGTCTGACGCGCAAACCCGGCTACGTCAAACTCGTCAGACCGGCTGCTCGTGCCGCGGTTGCTCCGCGTCCGGCGGCTCCGTCGCCTCGCGCCAGTCTTCCGCCGCGCGCGGTGGTCTACGACCCGCCCGCCTACGCGCCTCCTCCGCCGCCCGCCGATATCGCGCCGGCGCCGGTCGAAGTCGCTCCGGCGGAAGAGGCCGAACCGACGGTCGAAGTGCGCCGCGCGCGCACGCCGCTCTCGCAACGGCTGCGGCCCGTTCTCGCCGCGCTCCAGCCGGTCCTGAGACGTATTGGACCGAGCCTGCAGCGCGTCTGGGCATTCATTCGTGGGCGGCGCGGGGCGCTGATCGTGGGCTTTGTCGTTCTGGCGCTGGTTGGAGCCGGATCGTTCGCCGTTCTGCGCCTGTCCGCGCCCGCGCCCGTGGTCGAGCAACCGCCTCCGCCTCCGCCTGCCGAGCCGCCACCGCCACCGCGCCCGCTTCAGGCCGAAGTCGAGGGCTACTACGAGCCGAACTACAAGTTCACCGTGTTCGACCGGCGCTTCACCCGCCTGACCCTCCGGCCGCGCGCCTTTGTGACCTTCGTGCGGACCGGCACGCGTCAGGACGTGGATTGTGAGAATGCGAGAATCGACCGGGATGCCGTGCGGCTGCGCTGCACGCTCGAGCCGTATGGCGTGGTCACGATCGACGGCCGGTTCCCCACGCGTTACGCGACGAGCAAGCTCGACATGCCGGTCCTGAGCGCGTTGATCACCGTCACGAGCGCGCGTGGGGACGTGGTCTACCGCGCGCGAGACTCGTTCTATTGGCACACCCCCGAATGAGGTGCCCGGCGCCGACCGACTCAGCAACCCAGTAGATTGATGCGATGTCCCCCTCGATGAGTAACAGATGACGACCCCGGCCGAGGTGTGGCTACGCGGTCCCGTGCCCGGAATCCATCCGCTTCTGCAGCCCGCGGCGCACGCCATTCTCCAGGTTGCCGAGGACGTCGCGCCGATCGCTGCCGATTTGACCCCGGAACTGCTCTGGGCTCGCCCCGGCGGAGTCGCGGCGATCGGCTTTCATCTGCTGCATCTGCCGGGCAGTTTGGACCGGCTCCTGACGTACTCGCGCGGCGCGGTGTTGAATCCCGAACAATTGCGCGAGCTCGCCGCGGAGCGCACCGTTCACGAAGACCGGCCGGCGCTTGGCGACCTGTTGTCGCGGTTTGCGCGCCACATCGACTCGGCCATCAGCTATCTCAGGACGGTGCCGGAGGACGGCCTGCTCGTCCCGCGCGAAGTGGGTCGTAGACGTCTGCCGTCGACCACACTCGGACTCATATTCCACTCGGCCGAACATTCGTCGCGCCACGCCGGACAGATCGTCACCTTGAACAAGGTCATTCGTTGATGGGACGCATGAGTCGACGTGATTTGCTGGCGACCCTGCTTTCGGCCGCCTCGATGCCGTTGTTGTCCGCATGCGGGGGCAGCGCCGCCCCAGGTCGAGCAACACCGGCGCAACCCGGCGACGCCGAGGCGGGCGCGCTATTGGATCAGATCGGCGCGGAGCTTCTGAGTCTCTTCCCGGAGACGGCAACCTCGCTCGGCATCGATACCGGCGCCCGCGCGGGGCTCAGATCACAGCTTGGCGACCGCTCGAGCGGCGGTGCGCAACGCGTCCGGCAGGCGGTCAGCAGCGCGCGCGACCGTCTCGACGCGCTGGCGCTGGACCAGCTGTCGCAACCGATGCGAACCAGCGTCGCGGTGGTCCGAAGCGCATTCACGACGGCGCTCGAAGGCTTCGCGCTTCCGTACGGCGACATCACGGTCGGCAGCTGGCGCAACACGCCGTACGTCGTGATTCAGAATGTCGGGGCTTATCTCGACGTCCCGCGGTTTCTCGACAGCGATCACCCGGTCGAGAATGCGGCCGATGCCTCCGCCTATCTCGCCCGCCTCGAATCGTACGCGCGGCAGCTCGACGGCGAGCTGGGACGTCTGCAGGCGGCACGCGCGCTCGGCCTCGTCCCGCCGCGGTTCCTGCTCGAGAAAGCGCTCGCGCAATTGAGTCTCTCGGCGCAGAGCGCGCGAGCCGGCGGATCGCTCGTGGAATCGATCGCGCGTCGCACGAAGCAGATTCCTGGAGACTGGAGTGGCCGCGCGCGCAGCATCGCCGTACAGCAGATCGCGCCTGCGCTCGAGCGGCAGATCAGGGAGCTCGAAGCCGAGCGGGCGATCGCC
>DASSUS010000163.1:0-9803 GCA_035706765.1 Gemmatimonadales bacterium | reverse complement strand
TAGCGGAGCGAGTACGGCCCGTCCGCACGCTGTACGGCGAGGCGCAGCAGTGCAAGCATCTCCGCACCGTCCTTCGGCGCCATGATCGTCATGTTCGGCACCGCGAGCATGTACGCGATGTCGTACAGCCCCATGTGCGTCTGGCCGTCTTCGCCCACCATTCCGGCGCGATCCAGCGCGAAGATCACCGGAAGCTTCTGGATCGCGACGTCGTGGATGATCGAGTCATAGGCGCGCTGCAGGAAGGTCGAGTAGATCGCGACGACGGGGCGCACGCCCTGCGTCGCCAGACCGGCCGCGAACGTGGCCGCGTGGCCTTCAGCGATGCCGACGTCGAAGAAGCGCTCGGGCCACTTCTTCTGGAAGATGTTCGTGCCGGTTCCCGACGGCATGGCCGCGGTAATGACCACGAAGCTCGAGTCTTCGGCGGCGAGCTGCGTCAGCGCGTCGCCGAACACCTTGGTCCATTGCGGCGGCCCCGGATTGACGGGCTTGAGCTTGCCGGTGACGGGATCGTACGGCGCCCGCGCGTGATACTTCTCGGTGTCCGGCTCGGGAAGCGGGAAGCCTTTGCCTTTTTCCGTGATCACGTGCACGACGCGCGGGCCGTCGAGCGACTTCACGATCTCGAAGGTGCTCAGCATCTGCTCGATGTTGTGCCCGTTGATCGGCCCGAAATAGCGGAAGCCGAGCTCCTCGAACAGCATCCCCGGCGACCAGAGATTCTTGATGCTCTCTTCGACGTTCTTGGCGAAGTCGACGAGCTTCTTGCCGCCCACGAAGTGCGAGGCGCGCTCGATCACGTGCTTGACACGCTCGCGCATCCGCACGCCGAACGGGCTCGCCACGATGGAGCCGAAGTATTTGCTGATCGCGCCGACATTGGGCGCGATCGACATCCCGTTGTCGTTGAGCACGACGATGAAGTCGCGCCCCGAGTCCCCGGCGTTGTTGAGCGCCTCGTACGGCAGGCCGCACGTCATCGCGCCGTCGCCGACGACCGCGACCACCTGGTAGTCCTCGCCCTTGAGGTCGCGCGCCGTCGCCATGCCGAACGCGGCCGACAGCGCGGTGCCGGCATGACCGGCCCCGAACTGATCGTGCGGACTCTCCGTCCTGCGCAGGAACCCGGAGATGCCGCCCGCCTGGCGCAGCGTGTGGAGCTGTGGGTTGCGGCCGGTGAGGATCTTCCACGGATAACCCTGGTGGCCCACGTCCCAGACGATTTTGTCCCGGGGCGAGTCGAAGGCCGCGCACAACGCGACGGTGAGCTCCACGACGCCCAGCCCCGCCCCGATATGGCCGCCGGTCTGCGAGACGACGTCGATGAGCCGCTGGCGCACCTCGTCGGCCAGCTGCTGCAGCTGCTCGGGCTCCAGCCCCTGCACGTCTTTCGGACCCGTGATCGATTCGAGAATCAATTCGGCCTCGTCACGATGTAGTGAGCCAGCTCCACCAGTATGGGAGAAACTAACCCCGCATCCCGCAGATGGTCTACCGCCTTGGCGGCGAGGCGCTCCGCTTCGGCCCGCGCGGCGCCGACGCCCAGCAGCGTCACGAACGTCGCCTTGGCGTGCGCCGCGTCTTTGCCGGCTGTTTTGCCCAGTTGATCGGACGTCGCGGTCGCGTCGAGGACGTCGTCGGCGATCTGAAACGCCAGGCCGATCGCCTCGCCGTAGGCCCGCAACCCTTCCACCTGGGTCTTCACACCGTCGGCCGAGAGCCCGCCGATGACGCAGGAGGCGGCGATCAGCGCGCCCGTTTTGCGCCGATGCACTTCGGTGAGCGCGTCGATCGGCAACGCCTTCGCCTCGGCCTCGAGATCGAGCGCCTGGCCGCCGATCATCCCGCCGGCGCCCGCCGCGCGGAACAGCTCGAGCCGAATCGCGCGCTCGCGCTCGGGCGGCAGCTCGAGCGTGGCGAGTCCGTGATCGAGCACGCGCGCCGCGAGCGCGACCATCTCGTAGCCGGCGCGCGTCGCGCGCGCGACGTCGAACGCGCGGTGCGCCGTAGGCCGGCCGCGCCGCAGATCGTCGTCGTCCATGCAGGGGAGATCGTCGTGCACCAGTGAGTAGGCGTGCACCACTTCGACCGCGGCGGCGAGCTCGGCGACACCGTCCGACGACTCGCCGTGCAGCGCCTCATGCGCGGCGAACACGAGCGTGGGTCGCAGCCGCTTGCCCTCGCCAAGCAGGCTGTACCGCACGACTTCGTCATCGCTGGTCACCGCCTCGAGGACCCGGTCCACGCGGGAGCGGGCGTCGGCGAGGTACTTAGCTAGGGCTTTCAATCTCGAGGACTTTTTTCACCTTGAGCTCGGCCTGGGCCAGCTGCTCGCGCGCGACGCGCAGCCGCTCGACTCCTTCCTCGAACAGCTTGAGCGCTTCGTCCAGATCGAGATCTTCCGATTCGAGTCTCCGGACGATGGCTTCCAATCGTTCCAGCTGCTTACTGAACTCGGCCATTCACCTCTCCGTCGGTCACCCGCAGGCGGAACTCCTTGCCGGACGGCAGCTGCGCCACGCGTTTCAGGACGTTGCCGTCTACATCTCGCGCCACCGCGTAACCGCGACCTAACACGCGCAGCGGGCTGAGCGCGTCCAGCCGCGCGCTGTGCGTGGCCAGCAGCGCGCGGGACCGCTCCAGGCGATTGTCGATGGAGCGCACGAGCCGGTCACCGGTGCGATCGAGACGCTCGACGACGTGGCGCGACGCGATGCGCAGCGCGCGCGCGAGTCGCTGGCCGAGCACACCGCATTGCTGCAAGACCTCGGAGCGATCGGGGGTGGCTGCTTCAGCCGCGGCGGACGGCGTGGGCGCACGCAGGTCGGCGACGAGATCGCAGAGCGTCACGTCCGTTTCATGGCCGATCGCCGAAATCACCGGCATCGGCATGGCGGCAACGGCGCGCGCCACGCGCTCGGTGTTGAACGCCCAAAGATCTTCGACGGAGCCGCCGCCCCGGGCCACGATCAGCACGTCCACCGGCAGCCGGCGGATGCGATTCAGCGCCGAGCACACCGACGCTTCGGCTTTGGCGCCCTGCACCTGCGCGGGCACGACGATCAGCTCGGCCAGCGGCCAGCGCCGGCCCACGACCGATTGGATGTCGCGCAGCACGGCGCCGTCCGGACTCGTGACGACCGCAATGCGGCTCGGGAACAGCGGCAGGCGGCGTTTGCGCGCGGGATCGAGCAACCCGTCTTTCAGCAGCGCCGCCTTCGCTTTTTCGAATGCGAGCTTCCACAGCCCGCCCTCCGCGGTGGAGAGCAGCTCCATGACCGTGAGCTGGAAGTCGCCCTTTTCTTCGTACACGGACGGGCGCGCGAACACGAACACCTGCATCCCGTCGACCGGCGCCGGGAGCATGTAGTTCTGCTTCGCGAACATCACGCAGCGGAGCTGGGCGGTTTTATCGCGCAGGGAGAAGTACCAGTGGCCGCTGCGCCACGCCTTGAAGCCGGTGATTTCACCGCGCACCCACAGCGGCGGCAGCCCGGCTTCGATGACCGTGCGCGCGCGCCTGGTGACCTCACCGACGGTCCACGCCCCCTCGGCCGAGGCGGCCGCGAACAGGTCTAGGGATTGGCCCACTGTTTGGCGGCCTGGACGGTGTTGAACAGCAGCATCGTGATCGTCATCGGACCGACGCCCCCCGGCACCGGCGTGATCGCCGAGGCAATCTGCTTTGCTTCATCGAACTTCACGTCGCCCACGAGACGGTAGCCCTGCTTGCGCGAGGGATCGTCGACGCGGTTCACGCCCACGTCGATCACGACCGCGCCCGGCTTCACCATATCGCCCGTGACGAACTCTGGCTTGCCGATCGCCACGATCAGGATGTCGGCCTGACGCGTGTGCTGCTCGATGTGACGCGTGCGCGAGTGGCACACCGTCACCGTCGCGTTCCCGCCGGGCGCGTCGTGCAACAGCAGCGACGCCATCGGGCGCCCGACGATGTTCGAGCGTCCCACGACCACCGCGTGCGCGCCTTTGGTCTCCACGCCGGAGCGAATCAGGAGCTGCTGGACGCCGTACGGCGTCGCGGGCCGGAACCCGCTCGGATCGCCGACCGCGACCTTGCCGACGTTTTCGGGGTGAAAGCCGTCCACGTCCTTGCGCGGATCGATCCGGTGCAGCGCGCGATTGGTATCGATCTGCTTGGGCAGGGGCAGCTGCACGAGAATGCCGTGGATCTTCGGATTGGCATTCAGACGCTCGAGCAGGCCCATGAGATCGGCCTCGCTTGTGTCCTTGGGGAGGTTGATCGTCTCGTGGTAGATCCCCGCGTCCTCGCACGCCTTTCCCTTCATGCGCACGTAGACCTGGGACGCGGGATTGTCACCGACGAGCACCACGGCCAGCCCGGGAGTGATTCCCTTCTTCTTTAGGGCGGCGATCTCACCGGCCAGCTCCGCCCGCATCTCTGCTCCGATCGCATTTCCGTCGATCAGCCTGGCGCCGGCCGCGGGCGCGGTCTTCGGATCAGCGCGCAACACCCACCGCCCTCGTCTCCCGAATCACGACCACCTTGATCTGGCCCGGGTACTGCAGCTCCCGCTCGATCTTGCGGGCAATCTCCTCCGTGAGCCGCGTCGCGCCCGCGTCGTCCACCGTGTCCGGCGTGACTACCACGCGCACCTCGCGGCCCGCCTGGATCGCGAACACTTTCTCCACGCCCTTGAACTCGGACGCGAGCGTCTCGAGCTGCGTCAGCCGCTTCACGTAGGTCTCGAACGCCTCGCGGCGCGCGCCGGGACGCGAGCCGGAGATCGCGTCGGCGGCCTGCACGATCACGCTCACCGGCGATTCGTGCGGCACGTCGTCATGGTGCGCCGCGATGCAGTTGATCACGACCGGGTGCTCGCCGTACTTCGTCGCCATTTCGACGCCGAGCTGCACGTGGGTGCCGTCGTGCTCGTGCGTGAGCACTTTGCCGACGTCGTGCAGCAGCGCGCCGCGCTTGGCGAGATGGATGTCGAGCTTCAGCTCGGCGGCCATCATCCCGGCGAGGTGCGCGACTTCCTTCGAGTGCTCGAGGATATTCTGGCCGTACGAGGTGCGGTACTTCATCCGGCCGACGAGCTTCACGAGCTCCGCGTGCATGCCGCGGATGCCGATGTCGTACACCGCCTGCTCGCCCGCTTCGACGATGCCCCGGTCCACGTCGTCCTTGGCCTTTTTGACGATCTCTTCGATCCGCCCGGGATGAATGCGCCCGTCGGCGATCAGCCGCTCGAGCGCGAGCCGGCCGATTTCGCGCCGCACCGGCTCGAAGCAGGACACGACGACGGTATCGGGGGTGTCGTCGATGATCACGTCGACGCCGGTGGCGGCTTCGAACGCGCGGATGTTGCGGCCTTCGCGCCCGATGATGCGCCCCTTCATTTCGTCCGACGGCAGCACCACCGCCGAGACACTCGACTCGGCCGTCTGCTCCGCGGCGATCCGCTGGATGGCCATCGCGACGATCTTCTTGGCTTCGCGGTCGGCGTTCTTCTTCGCCTGCTCGGTGATGCTGCGGAGCAGCGCCGCCGCTTCGCTGCGCGCCTCGTTCTCGAGCCGGCCGATCAGCTCCTGCTTCGCTTCCTGCGCCGTGAGCCCGGCGACCTGCTCGAGCCGGGCGCCGATCTCTCCCTCGCGCTTCGCGAGCGCGCGGGTGCGCTCCTGCAGCTCACGCTCGAGCTTGTGCAGGTCCTGGTCGCGCCGGTCCACGCTCGCGAGTTTCTGGTCGAGGCTTTTGTGGAGTTGTTCGCGCACGGCCATGAGCTCTTCCTTGGCCGCAAGCACCAGGCGTTGGCTTTGATCGGTAGCGCGCTTTTCGACGCGCCGGCCCCACACGTAGAAGACCAGTGCCGCGACGAGCACGCCGCTGAGCACGGCCGCGATGATACTCGACAGCTCCGTCATTTGATCTATCTCCAGCCGACCGGCCCGACTCAGCTCGCGCTGAGCGCCTTCCGTTTTGCCGGTGGCAGCATTTTCGCGAGGTCGTCGGTCACGGCCGCGAGGCGCGCGGCGACTTCCCGCTCTGTTTGCTTCGCCTGAAACAGCTCGTTCGTGATGTCGAGCGCCGCCAGGATGGCGGCTTTATGCGTTTCCACCAACGGCCCCTGGCTCAGCACCTTCTTCAGGGCCTGGTCAAGATACGCGGCCACCTCGCGCGTGTACTCCGGCGCGAGATCGGAGCGGACGGTGTACTCCTCCCCGCCGATCATCACGCGGACGGCGTGCTTCTTCGCCGTCACTTGTGATTCCCTCCACCGTTCTCGCGCGCCTGCTCCTCGAGAAACGTCAACCGTTGCATCAGGTCGTGCACGCGGGTTCTCGCCCCCTCGACGCGCTGGCGCAACGCCTTGTTCTCCGACTCGAGGTCCGAGTTGCGCGCCGCGGGAGCGCTGCTGCCGCCGCGCAGCTTCAGCTCGGCTTCGGCCTTTTGCGCGCGCGACCGCCAGCCCGCGAGCTCCTCCGCCACCTCGCGGAGGATCGCCTCGAGCTGATCGAGCGAATCGCGGACATCAGGCCTGTCGCCGCCGTACGTCAAGTTCACCCTCCAGCGCTTTCAGCATCCGGCTGAGCAGCGCGTCAATTTCCTTCTCGGTGAGCGTCCGGCTTGGATCGCGGAACGTGCAGCGCCACGTCACGCCGCGCGTCCCAGGAGGCAACCCGGCCCCACGGTACTCATCGAGCACGTCGAGCCGCTCGAGCAACGCGGCCCCGTCGCGCCGCAATACCCCTTCCACCTGCGCGGCGCTGACCCCGCCCGGAAGCACCAACGACAAATCCCGCACAACCGGAGGCTGCGTCGGGAGTGGCTGATAGCGGGTGAGCACCCTGGGCTGTACGGCAATGCGCACTTCCAGCCCGTACAGCGGCGCCGCCCATTTTGGCGCATCCGCTTCGACTGGTGTGGCCGTTCCGACGGGTTCTCCCCCACCTGATGGGACCGCGACCCAACCGGAGCCATTAGCCGCCGGTTGCACGTCGCAGGAGGGGGCAGCCACCCCTACAGCTAACTCAAAGTGGCGCTTTAGGTCCCATATGTCCATATCAGGTAGTTTCGCAGCCTCGGCGCCGTCCGCCCAATGAGCCGGGTGCCGGGCGCCCGTGAGGACGACAGCAAGGTGCAAGTGCTCGGAAGGCCGTCCGGCCGTCTGGCCGTCCGGCCGTCTGAACACCGTCCCCACCTCGAACAGGCGAATGTCGCGGTTGCCTTGAGCCCAGTTGTGCTCTACGCGCCGAATGAGCCCCGGCAACAGCCGCGTGCGAAGGTGGCTTTCCTCCGCCGAAAGCGGGTTCAGCACCGGAATGGCGTCGGGACTGTCGGCCGGCCCGAGCGGAAGGGTGCGCGCTTCCAGGAGTCCCCCGCCGCTCCGGACCAGCTCGTCACGGATCCTCGCAAGGGTAAGCTCGGACGGCGCGTCCGGGACGGTCCCCGGCCGATAGGGCCGAACCTCGTCCGGGAAGGAGTCATAGCCGCGCAGGCGGGCGACCTCTTCGATCAGATCGACCTCGCGTGTGACGTCGGGGCGCCACCCGGGGACCTGCACCGCGAGCCGGTCGTCCTTGGGCGCGGCCACGAAGCCCACCGCCGAGAGCAGCTGTTCGATTTCCTTGCGCGGCACGGGCACGCCGAGCAGGTGGCTGACGCGCGCTTCGCGCAGGAAGACGGAGCGGGGCTTTTGCGGCTCGGGCCAGAGATCGAGGGGCGGCTCGCGCACTTCCCCGCCCGCGATCGCCACGATCAGGTCGATCGCGCGCGCCATCGCGTCGGGGAGCGCGAGCATGTCGATCCCGCGCTCGAACCGGTAGCTCGACTCGCTCGAGATGCCGAGCGCGCGCCGCGTGCGCCGAATTCGGGTGGGCTGAAAGTACGCCGCCTCGAGCACGATGTCGGTCGTGCTCTGCGTGACTTCGGACTCCGCGGCGCCCATCACGCCCGCCACGATCTGAGGACGCTCGGCGTCGCAGATGACCGTCATCTCCGCGCTCAGTTGCCGCGCCACACCATCGAGCGTGACGATCGGCTCGTTCGGCTTCGCGCGCCGCACCACGACCGCCGGCCCGCGCAGCTTCGCGAGATCGAACGCGTGCATCGGTTGATTGATCTCGAACAGGATGTAGTTGGTCGCGTCGACGATGTTGTTGATCGGACGCTGGCCGACGCTCTGAAGCCGCGTGGCCAGCCAGGCGGGACTCGGCCCGACTTTGACGCCCCGGATCACGGCGATCATGTAGCGGGGGGCGCCCTCGGGATCTTCGAGCTTGACCGTGACTCCGTCGACAACCCCGCTGTCGGCTACCGGCTTTCGGCTATCGGGGCGCTTTCCTTTGGCTCCTGATAGCCGATAGCCGAGAGCCGATAGCGGCAGTTCCGGCAGCTTCACCGTCGCTCCCAGACTCACCGCCAGCTCTCGTGCCACACCGCGATGACAGAGCAAATCCGGCCGATTGGCCGACACATCGATGATGATCTGCTCATCGGCCACGGGAATCGCCTCGAGAAACGGCGTCCCCGGGGGGGCGTCGGTGTTGAGCTCCAGAATTCCGGCATGGTCGACGCCCAGGCCCAGCTCCTTGGCCGAACAGAGCATCCCGTTCGATTCCACGCCGCGGATCTTGCGACGCTCGAGCTTGAGGCCGCCCGGCAGCGTCGATCCGACGGGCGCGAACGGATAGGTCTTCCCCGCCTGCACATTGGGCGCGCCGCACACCACTTCGAGCACGCCGTTGCCGGCGTCCACCTGGCACAGCGACAGCCGATCGGCGTTCGGGTGCTGTTTTACCTCGAGCACGCGCGCGATCAGCACATCGCGCAGGTCCTGATGGATCGGCACGACGCCGTCGACAGGCGCGACTTGGCGCGCGAGGCGGTCGGCGACGTCCTGGCCTTCGAGCGGGCGGCCGAGCAGGGCTTCGAGCCAGCGGCGGGAGACGATCATGGGCCTGCGGCCGGCGTGCGGCGTTCGGCGTGGGGCGTGCCGCCGGCGGCTGGCCCGGCGAACTGCTCCAGGAACCGGACATCGGAGTCGAAAAACAACCGGATGTCCGGAATGCCGTGGCGCAACATCGCGATCCGTTCCGGACCCATGCCCCAGGCGAACCCGGTGTACTTCTCGCTGTCCACGTTGCAGCTCTCGAGCACTGCCGGATGCACCATGCCGGATCCCAGGATCTCCATCCAGCCGGTCCCCTTGCAGGCCGCGCACCCCGAGCCGCCGCAGATCTGGCACTGCACATCCATCTCGGCGGACGGCTCCGTGAACGGGAAGAACGACGGGCGGAAGCGGACTTTCGTCGTGGGCGAGAAGATTCTGCGCGCGAAGGTCGCGAGCGTCGCCTTGAAGTCGACGAACGTGATCCCTTCGTCGATGGCGAATCCTTCGATCTGCTCGAACACGGGGGAGTGCGAGGCGTCGAACGGATCGCGGCGGTAGCAGCGGCCGGGCACGACGATGCGGATCGGCGGCGGGTAGCTCTCGAGGGTGCGGATCTGCACCGGCGAGGTGTGGGTGCGCAGCAGCACGTCACCGCCCAGGTAGAAGCTGTCCTGGGCGTCGAGCGCTGGATGATCCTTGGGGAAGTTCAGCGCGTAGAAGTTGTAGCGCTCGGTCTCGGCTTCGGGGCCGACGACGCGGGTGAAGCCCAGCTCCTTGAAGATTTCGCAGATCTCATCGACGATCTGCGTGACGATGTGCACGCCGCCGCGCCACTGGCGCCGCGCCGGCATCGTGAGATCGACGTCCGCGAGCGACGTCGCGCTCTGCTTGAGCGCCGCCTCGCGGTCTTCGATGGCGCGCTCG
>DASSUS010000162.1:0-18404 GCA_035706765.1 Gemmatimonadales bacterium | reverse complement strand
AGATCGGCGATGCGGCGAGTGACGAAGGTGATGAGGGGTTCGCCAGCCAGCGGCAGGAGTGGCTTGCGTGGGAGCCGGGTCGAGCCCAGCCGTGCAGGAATCACGCCAAGGACGGGCACGGGGGAACATACAAAATTCGTGCCGCCCGGTCTAGCCCTCGGCTACCACCTTGCCCTGCGGTCTCTTAGGTCCACGTGGACGAACGGTCCATGGGCCTCGGTAGCGGCATACTTTCCCATCCCGCCCGAGCTTTGGACGTCGTCAAACAGTCGGTACAAGACCTCGGCGTCGGCCTCGGTGCTGCGCCCGTCGCCGTTCAGGTCGTCCATCCGGCCGTCATGATCCTCGTCGATGAAAATATCGGCTGCCGAGCCCCAGGTGTGGCGGCTGTAGGCGACGTTGCCGATGGCGCGGTTGTAGGCGGGGGTCCGGTAGCCGCTCATCACGTGGAACGTGGACGCGGGATATCCGGCGCTGTTGGCGAGTGCGAGCAGCTGCTCGAGCCGCTGCACCAACGCCTCGTTCAACACGATGTACTTCGGGTATCCGCCCGCCTGCTTGCAGACAAATTGCTTGAGACGAAAGTGCGGCGAAACGAGCGTCTCGGCGTTCTCGCGCGTGACCTCGATGAATCCGGCTGGAGGCCGGTAGATCGCGAGCCCGCGCAGCGCGACCGCGGGATAGCGGCCGATGCGATAGCCGTTCAGATGCTCGCCCCGTACGCGCGCGTACGGTACCAGTACGAACGCCTGGATGACCATCGAATCGACGCGGATCGGATAGAGTCCCGGCTTTGCCGGCGCGGTCCAGTCGAAACTGCGTCCGGAAGCTTCCAGCGTGACGCGCTCCCCCGGCACAGCGGTCAGGGTGCTGATCCGCGCGTCGACGACGACGCGACGATCCGTGGGGGCACGGGCGACGAACAGCAGGGCCGCGCACGCGATTGGCAGCGACTTCATGCCTCACAGCGTACGGGGCTATTCCCGAACGGCGCAAGGGATTAATGCTTTTTTGCCAGCGCGCGTGACAGGGGCTGATCGGCGCCGTTGATGTCTTCACGGAAGTGAATCGTCCCGTCGGCGTCAGCCCACGCGGTGAAGTAGAGAAGATGAATCGGCGTTGGTCGCGGCAGATAGAGCGTCCGTTCGGTCCCTTCGTCGAGCGCGCTCTCGATGGCCTCCTGATCCCATTTGCTCTTCTTCATCAGGTGCACAGCGAGGTCCAGCGGCTTTTCGAGCCTGATACAGCCGTGACTGAAGTCGCGCTGTGCTTCGGCGAAGAGGTGCCGCGAGGGCGTGTCGTGCAGGTAGACATCGTAGCGATTGGGAAACATGAACTTCATCCGGCCGAGCGCGTTGAGACGTCCGGGCTCCTGGCGCAGCCGGAACGGAAAGTTGTCGACCGTGACGGCATTCCAATCCACCTCGCGCGGATCCACTGCCCTGGACTCGGAATCGGTCAGATGCATGCCGAAGCGCTCGAGGTAGGTCGAATCGCCGCGAATTTTGGGAATCAGCTCGTCCAGCGCGATCGTCTTGGGCACGTACCAGTTGGGATTGAGGACGATGTAGCGGATCGTGTCGCTGAACACGGGCGTGCGCCGGTATTCCCTTCCCACGACGACGCGCATGCGCATCGCGACTTCGTCGTCTTCGATCAGCTGCAGCTCGTACGCGGCGATGTTCACCTCGACTCGGCGGCGGCCGAGGTCCTGCGGCAGCCAGCGCCAGCGCTCGAGGTTCAGCGCGATCTGACGGACGCGTTCCTCGGCCGTCACGTTCAGCTCCGCGAGCGTCTCCGGGTCGAGTGCGCCGGTCGATTCGAGTCCATGGCGTGCCTGGAAGCGCCGCAGCGCGTAGCGGAGATCGTCATCGAACTCGGCGCCTTCCTTCTTCTCGAGATCGCCCTCGGCGTACAGGCGCTCGCGGAGCAGCGCGACGCTCGGATTTTTGGGCAGCACGGGCCATGCGCCCGATTCGGCGAAGGCGCGTTCCCGCGCCAGAGCCGCGCGCAGGCGCTGATACCCTTCGTGCGTGGGGGCCAGGCGTTGCAGCGCGCGCGCAATCCTGCGCGTTTGCAGGGCGTCCTCGAGCAGCGTGCCGAGATCGGCGCGGCGCGGCGTCGCGTTCCAGAGCGGATACAGCGATTCCGGATCCACGCGCCCGCCCAGCAGATGCGATCCGTAGAGCAGGAACGCGTCCGTCAGGAGCAAGTCGAGATCAGCCAGGCGCGCCGGCTCCGGAGTCCGGCCGTTCGCGGCGGCCAGCCGCACGTACGCGAGCAGCGAGCCGATTGCGTCGACGTGATAGTCCGCGGGATTCAGGCCTTCGAGGTCGGCGCGGTTCAGCGCCGCCACGAGGTCGTCGGCGAGGCGGTTGGGGCCGTGCTCGTGATTCCACGCCGGCCGGAAGGCGCGCCGCGCGTAGAAGCCCAGCAGCGTGGCACGCCGCGCGAGCCGGATCCCGGAGGCTTCTTCGCGCAGGCGGATTTGCTCCGCCAGCACGTCGTCGGGCGAGCGCGCGGGCGCCGCCCCTCGTTGCTGCAGCAGCGCAGCAACGAGCAGCACCCCCGCTACTCCCGCCATCATGTCAGCGCGCTAGTGGACCGGACGACGCGAAGGAAGTTCTCCAGGATGCGCTTCCCATGCTCCGTCCCGATGGACTCGGGATGGAACTGCACGCCGTAGGTCGGATGATCACGATGCTTCATTGCCATGATCTCCGATGCATCTCCCGTGCCCTGGGCGCCGCGCGGTGGATCGGCGCTCATCGCCGTGACCACCAGCGATTGCGGGAGCGACGCGGGCTCTACGACCAAAGAGTGGTATCGCATCGCGGTGAATGGACTCGGAATGCCGTCGAACAGCTCGTCTTCGCTGTGCACGATGGGACAGGTCTTGCCGTGCATCAGGCGCGGGGCGCGCACGATTTTCCCGCCGAACGCCTCGCCGATCGCCTGATGCCCCAGGCACACGCCGAGGATCGGCACTTCACCGGCGAGCGCGCGCACGAGCGGGACGAGGATGCCGGCCTGTGAGGGGGTTTTGGGACCGGGGGACAGCACGACGGCGGTGGGCTTGAGCGCCTGGACGTCGGCGACGCTGATCGCGTCGTTGCGGTAGACGACCGGCTCCTCGCCCAGCTCACCGAGATACTGGACGAGGTTGTAGGTAAACGAGTCGTAATTGTCGAGCACGAACAGCATGCTCAGCAATCTATTGGAAAACCTTGAAATGGCCCAGCAGCCACCACAGCAGCAGGAAGATGATGATGGTGGAGATGCAACCGCCGCCCAGCTTTTTCGCGCCCCAGCCGGCGGCGAGGCCGCGCAGGAGTTTGCTCATCTCGTGACTCGTCTCTTCTCCACGACCACGGCGCGACTCTGCACGCCGAGGGTGTAGGCCGCGCGGAACGTTCCCTCGACGCCCACCTTGGCGCCGCGGGTCGGCGCCCCGCCGCCCTCGGTCACGACCGGCAGCGTCCCGGTACCGTCGTTGAGCTCATACGCGCCGTAGCCGAGCGCGCCGATCGCGTTCTCCACTTCGCCCGCGATCCGCACGGTGCGGCCGTCGTATTTCCCCGGATCCGCCAGCAGGTCCTTGACCTTCGTTGTCTTCTCGTTGCACGACATCACGGCGAGCGCGGCGAATACCAACAGCACGCTTCCCCGCACCCACGTCACTGCGCTGCGCGTCATCGACTTTCTCTCCTGTGTGGTGTTATCGGGCTTGGCGGGCGGCGGCGATCGCCGCGTCCAGCAGCTCGTGGCACGTCGTCCCGTCCCGGCCGGCGAGGGCGATGCCGGGGCGAAGCGCCGGTGGCTCGAGCCGCTGCTTGCCGTGATGCACCTCGAGCCGGCGGATCGCGGCGCCGATCTGATCCAGGCGCTCGCGCGTCGCGTCCGGAGACGACTCGAGCACGAACACGAACTCCGTGCCGGAAATCCGGCTCGCCATATCGCTCTTGCGCAGGTGCTCGCGGATCACGCGCCCCACTTCCCGCAGCATCGCGACGGGCTGTTCCTCGTCGAACGCGAGCACGCTCACCGTGAGCGGCGCTTTGGCGCGCTCGGCACGATGCAGCTCGCGCGGCAGCGTCTGCTCGAGATACCAGCGGTTGACAAGGCCGGTTTCGGCGTCGTGAGTCTCCTGGTCGGTGCTGCGGCGCGGCGTGCGCTTGCTGCGGCTGGCGCTCTCGTCCTGCGCGCGCTCCACGGCGGCATGCTCGCGCTGCACCCGCTCGGTGACGTCGCGCACGATGCATTGGACGAACTGCTTGTTGTCGGCCAGAAACAGCGTCGCGACCAGCTCGACGTGCCGGATCCGGCCGTCCTTGGTTTCGAGCGGCAGGCTGTCGTAGCGGACGTGCGGCTCGCGTACGAGCTCCTGGAAGTGACCCTTTGTGGCCGCGGCGTTCCTGAAGGCCGGCACGCTCCACAACGGCTCATCGATGATTTCCTTCCGCCCGTAGCCCAGCATCTCAGTCATGCACGGATTCACGTCGACGACGACGCCGGTCTCCCCGTCGAGGACGAGGATGCCGTAGGGCGCCGTCTCGAACAGGCGGCGGTAGCGAATCTCCGATGTCTTGAGCGCGCGCTCGCGACGCTGACGCTCGGCAGCCGGACCGTCCAGATGGACCGCGGTCCGCCCCTGGAGCCGTCCCGCGTTCTCGGTCACCAGGTGGGATTTCGGGGCATCTCGCATGCGTTAAGCCTACGAGGCGCCGGCGCCAGACTGCATCAGTCCAAGTGGTGAATCGCGGGACTAATCCGGATGGGTGATCGGGCTATGCCCTCCCGAGGTCGGCCGTGCAGTAGGCGCACTTCTTCGCGTTGAGGGGAATCTTGGACAGGCAATAGGGGCATTCCTTCGTCGTCACCGGGGCGTCGGCCTTCTTCGGCCCGAGCCGCGTTACCGAGCGGATCAAGAGGTAGACCACGAATGCCACGATCAGGAAGGTGACGATGCTGCCGAGGAATTGGCCGTAGTTCAGCGTCACCGCGCCCGCGGTCTTGGCTTCGGCCAGCGTCGCATACGGCGGCGCCGCTTTCGCGCCGTCCTTCAAGACCACAAAGAGATTGGTGAAGTCGACGTTGCCCAGCAGCAACCCGATGGGCGGCATGATGATATCGTCAACCAGCGAATTGACGATCCTGGTGAACGCTGCCCCGATGATGACCGCCACCGCCAGGTCGAGCACGTTGCCCCGCATGACGAAGTCGCGGAATCCCTTGAGCATGAACGACTCCTTGTTCGTGATCTAAACGGTTGGACGCCCGCCGGTATCCCACCCTGGACAGCGTTGGAGATACACTAAAGTCCGAGGGAGGCAACTCATGCTGAAACTCGCAGCGGCGGTGGTCGCGGGCTTCGCGACGATGGGTGGCTGGGCGGTCGTCACGGTGCAGGATCTCCCGGAGTATTTCGTGGCCGGGCGGTCCTACACGATCGAATTCAAGATCCGCCAGCACGGACGCAATTTCGTTAACGACTTGAACCCCGAATTGATCGTCAGCACGTCCGCACCGCGGCTGGGCGGCTTGCTGGGCGGCGCGAACGAGCAGCACGTCCCCGCCAAGGCGCGCGCGAGCGAGGGCACGTACGCCGCGACGTTTACGGCACCAGCCCGCGGCCCACTGTATCTCACGATCAAGAGCGGTTTCGGCGCCAGTAATCTGCGCCTCTACCCCGCCCTGGTGATCGCGGCGAGCGACGCGGCGCCGACGATCGCCGCGGCCGATCGCGGGCGCGCGCTGTTCGTGGCGAAGGGGTGCAACGCCTGTCATGAGAACTCGGACTTGATCGACCGGCCCGACAACCAGCAGATCAAGGTGGGGCCGGCGCTGGGTGGGCATCGGCTCGCGCGCGACTACGTGATCGCGAAGGTCAAGACTCCCGCGTCGCAGACGATGCCGGACCTCGGGTTGAGCGATGCAGAGGTCAGCGCGATTGCGACGTTTCTAACCGGCGAGCGGACCGCCGCGACGGGACGCTAGGCCCGGCAGCTCTCCACGCGGCCGGAGGCGAAGCCGCGTTGAAATGCCGCTTCGCGTTGCGCCGACGTGCCGTGGGTGAATGATTCGGGGCTGACGGTCCCCGTGCTCATCTGTTGGAGCCGATCGTCGCCCACGGCCGCCGCCGCCGTGAGGCCTTCCTCGACGTCGCCCGATTCGAGCACGCCTTCGCGGCTCATGTAGTTGCCCCAGATCCCGGCGAAGCAGTCGGCCTGCAGCTCGCGCCGAACGGAGCCCTCGTTGGACGTGCCGAACCGGTCCCCAATCAATGATTGCACGTGATGGCCGACCTCGTGCGCCAGCACGTAGGCCTGGGCGAAATCGCCCGGCGCGCCGAAGCGGCTGCGCAGCTCGTCGTAGAAACCGAGATCGATGTACACCTTCCCGTCGCCCGGGCAGTAAAAGGGGCCGGTAGCGGCCTGCGCGAATCCGCACGCCGATTGAACGGCGTCGCGGAACAGCACGAGCCTGGCGTCCTGATAGCGCCGGCCTCCCTGCTCGAAGATGCGCGCCCAGGTGCTTTGCGTCGTGTCGAAGACGAACGAGACGAAATCGACCAGGCGCTCTTCTTCGGGCGTGCTCGCGACGGTCCCGACGGTGGATGCTTCACCTCCGGAAACGATGCTGAAAAAGTCTTTCTTGAAGAGGAGACTGAGGACGAGCAGCAGCACCATCCCGCCGATGCCGAGACGGCCGAGGCCCATGCCCCCGAAGCGTTGGCCGCGGCGATCCTCGAGATTGGAACTGCGATTGCCTATGCTCCAGCGCATGGGATCAACTACACCGGCCGAGCGCGCCGGATTCGGCCTCGCGCCGAAATACATCCAGAGCGCTGGCGGTGTTAACTCCGCACCTCGAACAACACGCTGCAACACGTGACGCCACCTTCAGCCTTGGCGATTTCACTGCTGGGAATCGATACGACTCTCACTCCCGCGCGCTCGAGGCGCTCGGCGGTGGCGGGATGGTGCGCGGGGTAGATCACCGCATCCTTCATCAACAGCGCGTTCGCCGCATCGGGCTCGGTGGGCGCGACGGTAACCGTCTTCATGTCGCCGAAGCACGCCGGGCTCACCCAGTGCTCGTTCAGCAACAGCACCCCCTCCCCGACCGGTGTGACCGCGCTCTTCAGATGCAGGCATCCCGTGACCGGCACGGGAATGACCTCGTACTCCCATTCGCTCAGCAATGAGCCGAGCTGAGCGATCCCGTGGCGGTTGGTCCGGGTCGTGAGCCCGACGAAGAGGCGCCGTCCAATGCGCATGACGTCCCCGCCGTCGAGCGTACCGGGCGCCTGGATCCGGAGCAGCGGCTTGTAGGCGCCGAGGGTCGTGGCGATGGAATCGACTTCGGCGCGGCGCGATGCAGCCCCGGGACGCGTCAGCACTGCCGCTTCATCCACCACCACCGCGGTGTCTTCCACGAAGACCGCATCCGGCAGGTCCGGTTCGGCGGGCGCGCGCACGACTCGCGCACCGAGGGCGCGGAGCGTCTGCTCGTAGACGGCATGCTCCGCCACCGCGTTCGCGACGTCGATCGGCTCGCGTGCCCGATGGGTCAGCTCGCACTCGGCGAGTGTCGGGCTGACGGCGCGCGTGACGGCAATGAGCATCAGTAGAAGCTCTATCCCCGATGCCCGGCGCGCTACAGATTGGCTGCCTATGCCCAGACTGGTTGCGTCGCTCGCGCTCTTCGGCTCGCTCTCGATCGCCGCCACGCAGGCCCAGGAACCGCGCGTGCTGGTCTTCTCGAAGACCGCGGGCTATCGGCACAATTCGATCGCCAACGGCCTCGCCGCGATCGGCAAACTGGGCCGGGAAAACGGATTCGCGGTCGACGCGACCGAAGATGCCGGCGCTTTCACCGCGAAGAACCTGGCGCGCTACCGCGCGGTCGTGTTTCTCAACACGACGGGCGACGTACTGGACGCCGCACAGCAGGACGATTTCGAGCGCTTCATCCAGGCGGGCGGCGGTTACGTGGGCATCCATTCCGCGGCCGACACCGAGTACGACTGGCCCTGGTACGGCCGCCTGGCGGGCGCCTATTTCACGAGCCACCCCAACGATCCCAACGTGCGCAAGGGCAGCTACCGGACGCTCGACACGACGCACGTTTCCACCAAAGGCTTTCCTCCCCGCTTCGAGCGCGAAGACGAGTTCTACAACTTCAAGTCGATCGACCCGACGATGCGCGTCCTCATCGAGATCGATGAGACGAGCTATCAAGGCGGCACCAACGGCGATCATCACCCCATGAGCTGGTACCACGAGTTCGACGGCGGGCGGGCGTGGTACACCAACATGGGCCACACCGAGGCGACGTACACCGAGCCGCTGTTCCTGCAGCACCTGCTCGGCGGGTTGCGCTATGCGATGGGAACGGGAAGCGTGGACTTCTCTCGCGCCCGTCCCGAGGAAAATCGCTTCACGCGCATCGTGCTGGCCGAGAAGCTGGAGGAGCCGATCGAGCTCGCCGTGCTCCCGGACGAGCGCGTGGTGTTCATCGAGCGGCGCGGCTACGTCAACCTGTATACGCCGGCGGACGGGCGGACGCGCCGGATCGCGACGATCCCGGTCAGCAACAAGTACGCCGATTCGAGCCAGGGGGAGGACGGGCTGCTCGGTCTCGCGGCCGATCCGAACTTCGCGACCACCGGCTGGCTCTACATGTACTACTCGCCCGCCGGCCCCGAGCCCAAGAACGTGCTGGCGCGCTTCACGATGACGGGCGACTCGATCGACCTCGGCTCGAAGCAGGTGATTCTCGAGGTAGGAGTGCAGCGGCTCGCGTGCTGTCACACCGGCGGGTCGATCGCGTTCGATGGCGCCGGGAATCTGTTTCTGTCCACGGGCGACAACTCGAATCCCTTCGCGAGCGGCTACGCGCCGATCGACGAGCGCCCGGGCCGCATGCCCTGGGACGCGCAAAAGTCGTCGGGCAACACCAACGACCTGCGCGGCAAGATCATTCGCATTCATCCCGAGCCGAACGGCACGTACACCATCCCCGCGGGCAACCTGTTTCCGCCCGGGACCGCCAAGACCCGGCCCGAGATCTACACGATGGGCCATCGCAACCCCTATCGGATCTCGGTCGACAAGCACACCGGCTTCCTGTACTGGGGCGACGTCGGTCCGGACGCCGATGTCGACTCCGTGGGGCGCGGCCCGCGCGGCTACGACGAGATCGGACAGGCGCGGACCGCCGGCAACTACGGCTGGCCGTACTTCGTGGGTAACAACAAGGCGTACCACAAGACAACCGTCATCGATTCGGTGACGACGCGCGGCGGCCCGCAGTTCGATCCCGCGCGGCCCGTCAACAACTCACCCAACAACACCGGGCTCAACACGCTGCCGCCGGCGCGCAGCGCGTTCATCTGGTATCCGTACGGACCGTCGAGCGAGTTCCCGATTGTCGGCAGCGGCGGCCGCACCGCCGAAGCGGGGCCCGTCTTCTACCGTGACGATTTCAGGAACGCGGCGCGTCCGTTCCCGCAATACTACGACGGCAAGCTCTTCATCTACGAGTTCATGCGGCATTGGATCATGGCCGTCACGATGGACAAGAACGGCGACCTCGTCTCGATCGAGCGGTTCATGCCGAGCGCAAAGTTCAGCGCGCCGATCGAAATGGAGTTCGGACCGAGCGGCGATCTGTACATGCTCGAGTACGGGACGGCGTGGTTCCAGGGCAACGATGATGCGGCGCTGGTGCGGATCGAGTACAACGCCGGCAATCGGAAGCCGATCGTTGCCGCGGCCGTCGATCAGCCGAAAGGCGCGCTGCCGCTGCGCGTTGCGCTGTCGTCAGCCGGCACCGTCGACCTCGATGAAGACTCGCTGCGCTACGAATGGACGGTCACGCGCCGGGGCGGCGGATTGTCGGAACGGCTCAGTGAGCCGAATCCCTCGTTCACGTTCACCCGCGCCGGGACGTACACGGCAGCGTTGACGGTCACGGACGCGCAGGGCGCATCCGCCAGTGCGGTTCCGCTCGAGATCGTCGCCGGCAACCAGCCCCCGGTCGTCGAGCTCGACGTGGTCGCCGGCAACAAGACGTTCTTCTTTCCCGGTGTCCCGGTCGGCTATGCGACGCGGGTGACGGATCGCGAGGACGGCACGCTCCAGAGCGGTAAAATCCCGGCGCGGCGCGTGTCGGTGAGCGCTCAGTACTTGAAGGATGGGCTGCCCACCGCCGCGGCGGCTGCGGGGAACAATCGCGTCGCCGTGGGCCGGCGCCTGATCGAAGAGGGCGACTGCCTTGCGTGCCATCAGCTCACGCGCAAATCGGCGGGGCCGGCGTACACCGAGGTCGCGCGCCGCTACCAGAACGACACATCAGCGATGGCGCGGCTCGCGAGAAAAATTCGCTCGGGTGGGTCCGGCGTGTGGGGGCAGCTCGCCATGCCCGCGCACCCCGCGCTCACCGAAGAACAGGCAACCGCGATGGTCGCCTACATCATGACGCTTGCCGATACCGCCGCACGCGCCGCGGCGTTGCCGGTGCGTGGCTCCTACACTCCGCCGTCTGGATCCGGCGAGGCCCCGCAAGGGGTCGTGGTGTTCCGGGCCGAGTACACCGATCGTGGCGCCAACCGGATGCCCGCGATTACGAGTGACAAGTCGGTCGTGCTGCGCTCGCCCACGATCGTCCTGGCCGGCGGCGTAATGTCGGACGGTGTGTCGAGCCAGAGCGTGGAAGGAGTCCCGGTACCAATCACGATCGTGAGTCGCGCGGGATCTTCGGTGACGCTCGAGGAAATCGATCTGACCGGCGTCGCCGCCGTGACGCTGGCCGTGGTCGCCCCGACGCAGTACCAGGCCCGTGGAGGGCGAATCGAAGTGCGTGCCGATTCGGTGGCAGGCGCCCTGCTGGGGGAGACGGAGCCCATTCGGCCCACGACCGATCAGATGCCGCTCCAGCTGCGAGTCCCGCTCCAGGCACCAGCGGGCCGGCACGATCTCTACTTTGTGTTCAGGGGTCTCGAGGGGGCGAGTGACGGCTTCATGTTTGGCGTTCTGACCGCGACCCTTCAGGCTGCCCCAGCTCCTCCCGTCCCTCCAAGGCACTAGTTCCGCCGGCCGATTACGCTCGTGGGGCTAATCCACGAGCGTGCAGCTAACTAAACAGGAAAGAGAGATCGTATGAAGCCGATACGCCTCTGGGCGTTCGTGCTGCTGGCCGGCATCGTGGGAGCAGTCGTCGGCTGCGGATCACGGGCGCCTGCCGGCCCAGCGGTTGCGTCGAGCCACGAGATCGTGGCGTGGCTCGGAGGTCTGACCCTCCTCAAGTGCGCCCCCCTCCCCTCCGATTCAGTGACGCAGTTGGTCGGCCCCGAGGGCGGTGTCATCCGGGTCGGGCCGCACACGCTGACGATTCCAAGCGGCGCTGTGGAATCCACTGTATCGATCACGGCTGTGACGCCGGTCGACACGGTCAACCGGATTCACTTCGAGCCGCATGGCCTCAGCTTCGAACGGCCGGTCGCGCTCCGGCTCAGCTACGCCAACTGCGAGGGGCCGGGCCTCTTGCTCCCCAAGCAGGTCGTCTATACGACCGGCGCGCTCGAAATCCTGCAGGCGTCGCCGTCGCTGGACAACCTGTTCGCCCGGCGCGTCACCGGGCGGATCACCCACTTTTCGGACTATGCCATTGCCTGGTGAGGCTGCTGTAGAAACTCGGGCGGGAGCCGCCGAGCTGCAGGCTGCGCGCGCGCTCGAATCGGCGTGCCTGCCCGACGCGATCGTGCGCTACGAAGCAGCGATCGCGGCGGCGGAGGCGGGACGGGAGCCGGCGATCCTCGCCGAATCGCTGCGCGCGCTGGCGGTCGCGCGCCATCACCGTAACGAGACTGCGGAAGCGCGCCGCTTGTGCCGCAAGAGCTGCGACGTAGCGCGTCAGGCGGGCGAGGCGCGTGTCGCCGCCGAGGCGCTCAACACTCTCGGGGCGATCGACCTCGCCACAGGGGCGCTGGACGAGGCGCGGCGCATGTTTCTCGAGGCGCGCGAGCTCGGCCACGCGAGCCGCGCGTTGCGGGCACGTGTCGAGCAGAATCTCGGCATTCTCGCGAACATCCAGGGCGATCAGCTCGAGGCGCTGGGGCACTACGAGCGCTCACTCGAGGAATACCGCGCGACGGGCGACGAGCCCGGGTGCGCGATCGCCTACCACAACCTCGGAATGGTGAACGCGGACCGGGGGCGGCTCGAGGCCGCGTCGTGCTACTTCCAGGAGAGCTACGCGATCGCCGAGCGCACCGGCAACACGTATTTGCAGGGGCTGTGCCTCGTGAATCATGCCGAGGTCGAGGTCGCGCGCGAGCAATATGACAGCGCCCGACTCAAGACGGAGGCCGCGCTTGGGCTGTTCGCGCGGCTCGGCGCGCGGGCTCCGACCGCGAGCGCGCATCGAGTGCTCGGGATGGTACATCGCGAGACCGGACGACTCACCCTGGCCGAGGCGTCGTTCAAGACCGCGATCGCGCTCGCGGCGACTGCGGGAAGCATGCTGAACGAGGCCGAGGCGTCGCGCGAGCTGGGCCTCTTGTATCAGCGCATGGGTCGCAATCACGATGGTCTGCGCCGGCTCAACGTCGCGTACGGGTTGTTCCGCCGTCTGAACGCACGGGTCGAGCTCGTGGACGTCGAGGGCAGGATCGCCGACGTGAAGCGCAACTATCTGGAGCTGGTCCGCGCCTGGGGTCAGTCAATGGAGTGGCGCAACGCGGGCGCGTTCGGCCATTGCGAGCGCCTCGCGCGGCACGGCGTGGCCGTCGCGCGGGTCCTGGGGCTGGACCAGGATCAGGAAATGGCGGTGCTGCTTGGCGCGTACCTGCACGATATCGGGCTGTTGCGCGTGCCGCAGGACACGATCAACAAAACCGACCCGCTCACGCTGCAGGAGCAGGAGCTCGTGCAGATGCATCCGATCTGGGGCCTCGAGCTGCTGAGCACCGTCGAGTTCCCGTGGGAGGTGAAGCCGATCATCCGCTGGCACCACGAGCATTACGACGGGAGCGGGTACCCGGACAAGCTCGAGGGGAACGCGATCCCGCTCGCGGCGCAGATCATCGGCATTCTGGATGAGTTCGATTCTCTGACGACGAAGCGGACCGAATTGGCACCGCGCTCGGCCCGTGAAGCCATCGAGGACATGCACGGCCGGCGCGCGTGGTGGTCGGAGCCGGTGTTTCAAGCCTTCTTGCGTGTGGTGACCGCACCCGCCTGACCTCCCTCAGCGCGCGTGGCAGCGGATCGCCGCTGCCCTGCCGGCCCGACTTTCCCTGTAGCGCAGCGCTCCCGGATCATCCCCGTCATCCCAGATTTTGTCGAGCAGCCCCGGGACCGGAAGGTCTTCCATGCTCGGCAGCGTGTACGCGATGGCGTTGGCGCCGATGCTCCCCGCGGCGCGCCGCAGCGCGCGCCGAACGGCGGCGTCGCTGGGAGCGAACAATCGGCCCCGGACGTGCAGGCGCGCGAGAATGCGCATCGGCGCGCAATTGGGGCCACCGAAGGTTTCCAGCATGCGAACGGAGTCGATCGGGACGGGCTTGAGCCTCGCGGTGTCTCTGCCCAATCCTTCCCGCACGATCCGGACGTCCGGCTGCCAGCCGTACCAACCGGCGCCCAGGAGCAGGACGAGACCGAGCACGGCGTACGCGATCATTCGCATCGACCGGTAAATATTACACGAGCGCCCGCCGGGTTACATTCGAGCCGTGCCTACTTCCCTTTCTGCGCCCGGCGCGCGCCTGCGGAGTCTTTGGAACCGGCTCGCTCCCCTGCCGGGCGGCACGGCGATCTTCAGTTTCCTGCTGGGCCGGATGACCCCCTATTCAGGATCGATCGGCGCGCGTGTCGCCGAGCTCGAGCCGGGCTTCTGCCGCGTCACCCTGCGCGATCGGCGCCGCGTGCGCAATCACCTCGGCTCGATTCACGCGATGGCGCTCGCCAACGTCGCCGAGCTGGCGAGCGGGCTCGCCGTGCTCGTGGGGTTGCCGGCCGACGTACAGGGTATCGTCACCGGGTTCTCGATCACCTACCTCAAGAAGGCGCGCGGGTTGCTCAGCGCCGAGTGCCGCGCCGAGCGGCTCAACGTGACCGCCCCACAGGAGTACGAGGCCCAGGTCGCCGTGACGGACGCGCAGGGTGATGTCGTCGCGCGGGCGACCGCGCGCTGGCGGCTCCGGCCGGTACCGAAGACGTGACGTTGCTCGATACGGCGCTCACGCGGCAGCTCGGCATCGAGGTGCCGCTGATCTGCGGCGCGATGTACCCCTGCACCAATCCCGAGCTCGTCGCCGCCGTCTCCGCCGCCGGCGGTATCGGCGTCGTGCAACCGCTGTCCTTCATCTATGTCTATGGCCACGACCTCCGCGAAGGACTGCGGCTGATCCGCCGGATCACCCCCAAGCCGATCGGCATGAACGTGTTGATCGAGCGAAGCTCCAAACTCTACCTCGAGCGCATGCGCTGGTACGTGGACGTCGCCCTGGAGGAAGGGGTGCGGTTCTTCGTGACATCGCTGGGCAATCCACGCTGGGTCGTGGACCGGGTGGCTCCGTCAGGCGGCATCGTCTATCACGACGTGACCGAGCGGAAATGGGCGGAAAAGGGGCTCGCGGGAGGCGTGCACGGACTGATCGCCGTCAACAACCGCGCCGGCGGCCACGCCGGCCCGCGCAGCGCGGAGCAGCTCTACGTCGAGCTGGCAGATCTCGGCGTGCCGATCGTGTGCGCGGGCGGGATCGGAGATGAGAAAGACTTCGCCGCGGCGCTGCGAATGGGGTATGCCGGCGCGCAACTCGGGACGCGGTTCATCGCGACGACCGAATGCGGCGCCCATGACGATTACAAGCAGGCCATCGTCGCCGCGCGCGCCGAAGACATCGTCCTCACGGAACGCGTCACCGGCGTGCCGCTTGCCGTGATCCGGACCCCCTACGTCGAGCGCATCGGTACCAAGGCGGGTCCCGTCGCCCGCTGGTTGTTGCGCGGCCGCAAGACCAAGCACTGGGTGCGCGCCTTCTACGCCCTGCGCTCGGCGTGGCAGCTCAAGCGCGCCTCGCTGGCGGGCGGCGCGCGCGAGGCGACGTCGAAGGACTACTGGCAGGCGGGAAAAAGCGTCGACGGGATTACCGCGGTGGAGCCGGCGGGGACGATCGTGCGGCGCTTCGCCCACTACGCGCGCGGGTGATAGCTCCTGTGTACCGAGCGCAGATAATCCCGATCGACGTGCGTGTAGATCTGTGTGGTCGAGAGATCGGCATGTCCCAGCATTTCCTGGACGGCCCGCAAATCCGCGCCACCCTCGAGCAGATGCGTGGCGAAGGTGTGACGCAGCGTGTGGGGGGTCACCCGTTTCTGGAGCCCGGCGCGCCGCGCGTTGGCCTTGATGATGCCCCACGCGCCGACACGCGAGAGCGGCGTGCCGCGCGCGTTCAGGAACAGCACGCCGCGGCTCTTGCCGCGATCGAGATGCGGCCGGACCTCGCGGACGTACGATGAGATCCGGCCCATCGCCGTCTTGCCGAACGGGATGAGGCGCTCCTTCCCGCCCTTCCCGAGCACCCGCACGACCCGCTCCGCGAACGAAATGTCCTGCAGCTTGACGCCGACGAGCTCCGATACGCGCACGCCGGTGGCGTACGCGAACTCCAGGACGGCGACGTCGCGCTGCGGCAGCATTTCGTTGGTGTTCGGGGCCTCGAGCAGCTTCTGCATCTCGGCGACACTCAGGACGGCGGGAAGCGTGCGCCACTTCTTGGGGGACTCGACGCGCTCGCTCGGATCGCGCGCCGCGATCCCTTCGCCCACCAGAAACTTGAAGTAGGTGCGAATCGCCGAGATCTGGCGGCGGATCGTCGTAGCCGCGAGCCCGAGGTCCTTCAGGAAGTAGATGAAGTCGCGCAGCTGCGCGGCGGACAGCTGCTCGGGATGTTTGACACCCTTCCCCATCGCGTACTCGGCGAGCCGGCCGATGTCGCGGCGGTAGTTCTCGACGGTGTGGGGGCTGTTGCCGGCCTCGAGCGCGAGATACTCCCGAAAGCGCTCGAGATGAAAGCTCAGCTCGGGTCCTGGCGGCGTCGGCGCCGGCGCACGATCCATACGACAATTATTAGGACGAGCGCGCCGGCCACAATAGCCAGCACCGCGTTGACACGCTTCACGGCCGCGAGCACGGTGTCGAAATCGGCGCCCAGGCGCATGACGAGGTACGTCAGCGCGCCGTAGTACACCGCCGAGGCGAGCGCCATCGGCAGCAATGCCCGCCAGGCCGGCACCTTGGCGATGCCGGCGAACGGCATCACGACGGCGCGCCACACCGGCAACAGACGCGACAGAAAAATGCCGTACATGCCGTGCTTCTGGTATTGCTCGGCGATGTGCCGGACTGTATTGGGCGTGAAGACGTGGCGCCCCAGAAAGCCGCGGGACACGGCATCGCTGTTGCGGCGCGCGAAGGCGTACACGCCCGCCGCCGACGTGACGTTCGTGAGCCAGGTCAACGCGAACACGATCCAGACGCTCATCACGCCTCGTCCGGCGAGGAACGCACCGAGCGCGACGCCGACGTCCGCCGGCACCGGCGGAAAGATGTTTTCGACGCCGGCGAGCAGTGCGATGATGACGTAGAGAGGTCCGGGGGGGAGCTGCTCCAGGAAAGCGACGATATCGCTCAGATGACTCTGTCGCCCCCTTTGAGCGTCGCGACGGCAAACACCGCTATTCCTTCTCCTCGGCCGATCCAGCCCATGCCTTCATTCGTTTTCGCCTTCACCGAGACGTGCGCCGCGGCCGACAGCAGCGCTTCGGCGAGCTTCGCTTTCATCGCGTCGAGGTAGGGCGCGAGCCTGGGCTGCTCGACGATCACGGTCACGTCGGCATGCACGAACTGGAATCCAGCTTCTACCACTTTGAGGAAGGCTTTGTTCAGCAGATCGATCGAATCGGCGTTTTTCCACTGCGGGTCGCTGTCGGGGAACATGCGGCCGATGTCGCCCAGGCCGGCCGCCCCCAGGATCGCGTCGGTGAGAGCATGCGAGACGGCATCGGCGTCGGAGTGGCCGGCGAGGCCCGCGGAGTGCCGAATTTCGACGCCGCCGAGGATCAGCTTGCGGCCCTTGGCGAACGGGTGAGAGTCGTAGCCGATACCGACGCGCAAGCGTTATCGCTTGAGGATGCGAATCGCGAGGTGCGCCGCGTTCTTGGCGTTGTCGATCCCCACCGTGGCGACCGGCACGCCGGACGGCACCTGAACCGTCGCCAGCAACGCGTCGAGCCCATTCAGCGGCCCCACCGCGAACGGCACCCCGATCACGGGGAGATCGGTCAGCGACGCGCAGAATCCAGGCAATGCCGCCGAGAGTCCCGCTCCCGCGATGACTACCTTGACCCCCCGAGCCCGGGCATCGGATACCAGTTTCGACGTCTGCTCCGGCTGACGGTGGGCCGACGACGCATGGAACTCGTACGAGAAACCGGCCTTGGTGAGGATCTCAAAGGCCGGTTCGATCCGCGGCTTGTCGGATTCTGATCCCACGAGGACGAGCACATCAGGCATCAGGCGGCATCCTCGAGAATGGTGTAGTCCTGGCGCCGCTTCTTGGGCGTGTAGCCCGCGTCGGCGATCAATCGCTGCATCTCACTCAACGTCGTGCGATAGGTCGTGTTGGCCGCGGAGACGACGTTCTCCTCCATCATGAGCGAGCCGAAGTCGTTGGCGCCAAAGCGCAGCGCCACCTGCCCCACCTTCATGCCCATCGTCACCCAGGACGCCTGGATGTTCGGTACGTCCTCGAGCACGATGCGCGCGATCGCCTGCGTGCGCAGGTAGGTCACCGCGTCGGTCTTGGGCAGGTGCTGGAGCTCGGAGTTTTCGGGCTGCAGCGGCCACGTGATGAACGCCGTGAATCCGCCGGTGCGGCGTTTCACCTCGCGCACGCGGAACAGGTGCTCGATGCGGTCGGCGTTGGATTCGCCGAGGCCGTACATCATCGTGACGGAGGTGCGCAGGCCGAGGCGGTGGGCGATTTCCATCACCTCGAGCCAGCGATCGGCGCCCGCCTTTTTCTTCGCGACCTGATCGCGGATGTTCTGGACGAGGATCTCGCCGCCGCCGCCGGGAATCGAATCGAGCCCCGCCGCCATCAGCTCCTTGATCACCTCTTCGATGCTCATCCCGAAGCGCCCCGCAAAGAAGTCGACTTCGCTGGGCGAGAACCCGTGGATGTGAATCGGGTGGTGCCGCTTGATGTAGCGCAGCAGATCGAGATACCACCCGAACGGGATGTAGGGATTGTGCCCGCCTTGCATCAGGATCTGCACGCCGCCGATCGCCTTCAGCTCGTCGATCTTGCGGCCGATCTCTTCATACGACAGCAG
>DASSUS010000161.1:0-33957 GCA_035706765.1 Gemmatimonadales bacterium | reverse complement strand
TTGGACACTTGATGGGGCGCAAGGACCGTGAATTGAATCCCCTCGGCCGCGAGCACCTCCAGCGTCTCGAGGTCGACGGCGGTCTCAGGGAGCCAAAACCCTGTCGCCACGCGCCCGAAGCGACGCTTGAAGTCGTCGATGCCCCACCGAACTTCGGTTTCCTTGTCGCGCCTGCTCGCGAGCGGCAGGATGATATGGTGATACGGCGTGGCCAGTGCATTGCCGTGATCGGACCGGAGCACGGCCCGATACACTCGCGGCACTTCGCGCTCCATCCAGTCCAGCAGCGTGGGACCGAAGTCGAAGCTGAGCTGCGGGTACAGCGGAATCAGGGGCTCGTAGGTCTCGCGCGTAATGCGCGCGTTCCAGTCGTGATCGGGCGCGGCGGACGCCTCCGCGTCCACGAGGCCGGTCCAGGGATTCTCACGCGGCGGCTGGTAGAAATGCCCGTGAATGACGACCTGCCCCTTCCCCTGGTGACTCACGCCAGGACCTCGGCAACGGTATCGAGGACGTTGGGGAACACGCCGTCCTGTACGCCCAGCGCTTCGACGCGGGCCAGCGTGGCGTCATCGATCTTGCCGCTCCACAGCGCGCGAACCAGGTCTTCTGCTTGACCCGCGTGCTCGTCAAAGCGTTGCGTGGCGTAGTCGGCCGCTTCCCCCGCCGAGATGATGAACTGCCAGTCGGATGCCTGCGCGAGCAGCATGGAGCGGGTCGCCTGCGCGAGCACCGCGCGCATCTGCCGCCCGCCCGCGAGCGCCGTGCGGGCGACGTCCCAATACGATTCTTCCAGCGCCCACAAACGCTTCCAGGTCCACGCCGTCTGGTCGTTGAGCCAGTACGTGAAGTCGCCGTCTTTTCCCCATGAACCAGCCGTGAGCTGAATTGCGGGAGCGCGCTTGGCGTGCCGTTCGACGTGCGCGCGGGCGGTCACGGGCCGGACACCGTCACGCGACAGCTCCCGGTAGACGTTGGCCAGAAAGTCCACGCCTTCGAACCACCAGTGGCCGAACAGCTCGGCATCGAAGGGAGCGGTCACGACGGCGCCGTTTGCCTGGTTGCCGGGCCGCTGCTCCGCCGTTTTGCGCAGGACGCTCGCGAAATGCGCCGCATGGTTGCGCGCGGCGCGCTGCGCTGCCTGCGGATCATACTGGCGTTTATCGCCCAGGTCCGTGCGCGGACCGGTGACGCGCCACAACCGCAGACCGTCCGGCCACCGGATCTTGTGGAATTCGAGATACCACTCATCGCCCGGATATCCTTCGGCACGGCTCCAAACCTGCCCGGACGATTTCGGGTCGCGCACCAGCGCGAACAGATCGCGGACCGTGCCGTCCGCCGAGGCGACGCGGTAGGCCGTATATGGCGTGCGCGTGCCTTCGGGGTTCGCCATGGTCGCGTCGGGATAATTGAGGGCCGGACCTGCGAGCACGAGATGAGAATCGACGAAGAAGTAGCGGAAGCCCGCTTCGACCACATGCTCCTCGATGCCGACACGCGCCCCTCGAGCGGGAGCTCCGAATCCGGGATTCCACGGTCCCGCCGGCCGGTACGCGCACTCCGGCAACCAGAGTCCCGCGGGCGCTTTCCCGAACAGCCGCCGGTGCTCGGCCGCGCCGACGCGCAGCTGCAGCTTGATGCTCTCGTCGCGGGCGAGCAACGGCAGAAATCCATGCGTCGCCGCCGAGGAGATGATCTCGATCACGCCGCGGTCCTCGAAGCCCCGCAACGTCCCGATCAGATCTTCGTCGATCGAGCGAAACAGGTCGTACAGGCGCTTGAGGCGCTCGGTCCAGTATTCGGCGATCGGGACGAGCTGGGCGTCGCCCGACTTCGCGAGCGAGGCGGGCGCCTGCGACGCGGTCTCGAGCCGGCGCTCCATGTACGCTTCGAACTCGCTCACGAACGACGGGTGCGACAGCTGATTGGCGAGCACCGGCGTGATGCCGAGGGTGATGGGCGCGGGGACCCGCTCGCGCTCGAGTGTTTGCAGGACTTCGATCAGCGGGAGATAGCTGTCCAGGGCTCCTTCCGACAGCCACACGCTCCCGTGCGGCCAACGGCCGTGGTGCAGGACGTAGGGCAGGTGGCCGTGCAGCGTGAGCACGAAGTCCATCGTGCTAGCGACGGGCGTTCACTCCTCGCCCGCCCTTCGTGCTGGAGGAGCGCTTCCGCGGCGCACGCCCTCCTTCCGGAACCGCGGGCTGCGGAATGGCGCGCGCGGCGGAGGCGCGGCGATACACGGCCGCGTACGCTTCCGCCGGCTGGCGCCAGGAAAAGTCCTTGCGCATCGCCCCTTTGGCGAGCTCGGTGAACCACGGGCGGTCCTGATACAGCGTGACCGCGCGTTGCACGGCGTGATCGAACGCTTCCGGGCTGTAGGCGTCGTACAGAATGCCCGTCACGCCGTCCTCGATCGTGTCGGCGAGCCCGCCGACGCGCCGCGCGACGGGAAGTGCCCCGTAGAGCTGCGCGCGCATTTGCGTCAGCCCGCACGGCTCGTACAACGAGGGCATCATCAGGAAATCGGCGCCCGCGAGCAGCTCGTGCTCGCGCGTATCGGTGAACGACGTGTTGACGGCGATTCGCGTCGGATAGCGCGCCTCGAGCTCGCGGAGCGCGCGCTCGAACTGCGCTTCGCCGGCCCCGAGAAACAGGAACTGCGCATCGAGCTGCCGCAGGGACTGCGACGCCACGATCTGATCGAGCCCCTTCTGCGCGACGAGCCGCGCGCTCATGCCGAACAGCGGCACATCGGCGCGACGCGGCAGGCTCCACAACTCCTGCAGCGCGGCCTTGCACTGCACTTTGCCCGAGAGGTCGTCGGGCGTGAACGGCGCGGCGATGTGGGGATCGTTCGCCGGATCCCACTTGTCGACGTCGATCCCGTTACGAATGCCGACCAGCCGGTCGCCCAGGGCGCGGAAGCTGTGCTGCAGGCCGAATCCGCCGACGTCGGTGAGCAGCTCGAACGCGTGCGTCGGGCTCACCGTCGTCACCATGTCGGCGTACAGCAGTCCACCCTTCAGGAAGTTGAGCCGCCCGTACCACTCCATGAAGTCCGGCGACCACATCTCCTCGGGCAGCCCGATCTCGTGCAGCACGTGGTAGGGGAACACGCCTTGGAAGCCGCCGTTGTGCACCGTCAGCACCGACGGCAGGCGCTGCAGCTCCGGCTCGTCGCGGTACACCCGGCGCAGAAAGACAGGGACGAGCGCGGCGTGCCAGTCGTGCGCGTGCAGAATCAGATTGCCTTGACCGATGCGGCGCGCGATTTCGATCGACGCCGACGCGAACAGGGCGAAGCGGCGCGGGTTGTCCGGATAGTCGCCGCCGCCGTTGCCGTAGATCCCCGCGCGGTCGAACGACGGATCGTGCTCGAGGAACAAGGTGTGAGGGAACCTGTCACTCACCTGGCGCCAGCAGCGCACCGACTCGCGCCGCCCGCCGCTCAGGACGGTGAACGGGTCACAGAACGGCTCGAGCTCGCCGGCGTGCTCGCGGGCTTCGCGATACAGCGGCAGCACCACATGGCTCTCGACACCGCTGGCTGCCTGATACTCGGCGAGCCCCGCCACTGCCTGGCCCAGGCCGCCCGTGCGGGCGTAGGGCCACAGCTCCGCGGTGACATGCAGGACCCGGGTCGTCACGAAACGGCTCCCCCCTCGACCCCCGAAGTCCCGGCCGCGGGTGCTACGGTGGCGAATCGCCGGGAATGGCTGCGCCGGCCGCGGCGGGGACGTAATAGCGCGTCACGTACGACTGCAGCATCTGGCGAGTCGTGAATCGCTCGATCGCGACCGCCATCGCGCCTTTCATCATATGTACCCAGGCGGGGGAGTGGCTGCCAGGGACACGATCGTAGAACGCCGGCACCACGTCTTTCTCCAGGAGCTCGAACAGATGCTCGAAGTCGTGAGCCTCGGGGTCCGCCTCGGCCGGCGGCAGGGGAATCGCCCAGCCGTTGACGCCCGGCGCGTATCCTTCCGCCCACCAGCCGTCGAGCGTGCCCAACTGCGGGAGACCATTCAAAGCCGCCTTCATGCCGCTCGTTCCGCATGCCTCGAGCGGAACGCGCGGAACGTTGAGCCACATGTCCACACCCGCCACCATGCGCTGAGCGAGATGCAGCTCGTAGTCCTCGAGGAATGCGATCCGACCCTCGAAGCTTGGATCCTGCGCGGCCTGAAACACGCGTTGCAGCACCCGCTTGCCGGGCTCGTCCGCAGGATGGGCCTTGCCGGAAAAAATGATCTGTACGGGCCGCCGCGGATCGGTCAGCAGGCGCCGCAGCCGCTCGGGGTCGCGGAAGAGCAGGTCCGCGCGCTTGTAGGTCGCGAACCGGCGCGCGAAACCGATGGTCAGAACGTTGGGGGACAGGAGCGCACCGGCTCCCGCCAGTTTTGCCGGATCTTTCCAATAATCCCGCCAACGGTGACGCGCCTCCTCACGAACGTAATGAAACAGGAGATGACGCAAGCCCTCGTGCACGGCCCACAGTCTTGCGTCATCCAGCGAGCGCACCGCTATCGCGACCTCTGCGGGGTCGGTATTCCATTCCCATTCCGGTCCCAGTCGCTCGGCCAGCAGATCGCGGATCGGCCGTGCCATCCAGGTGCCGAGGTGTACGCCGTTGGTGACGTAACCGATTGGGATTTCCGAGGCGGGCTTGCTGCCCCACACCCACCGCCAGATGCGGCGTGACTCTTCGCGATGTCGCCTTGATACCCCGTTCACGCGCCCGGCCATTCGGAGAGACAGCACCGTCATCTCGAAGTGCTGGTCCTGGTTGCCCGGTTGCCCGAACGCCATGAACTGCTCGCGGCTGATACCCATGGCGTTCCAGAACGGTCCGGTCACCTGCTCCAGTTCGTTGAACGAAAAAATGTCGTGGCCCGCAGGGACTGGCGTGTGCGTAGTAAACACGCTGCACGCGCGGATCTGCTCCTCGGCGGCCTCGAGGGTGAGACCTTGTCCCATCAGCTCGCGAATCCGCTCGACGTACATGAATCCGGCATGACCTTCGTTGGTGTGCCAGACCTCCGGATGGATGCCGAGCGCGCGCAGCATGCGCACGCCTCCCACTCCGAGCACCCACTCCTGCCGCAGCCGCCACTCCGCGGCGCTGGTGTAGAGGCGGGCCGTGAGCTGGCGATCCTTGGGGTCGTTTTGCTCGAGGTCGGTGTCGAGCAGGTACACCGGCACCCGCCCCACCATGACGCGCCACGCCCCCACCTGAACTTCTCGTCCCGAGACCGTCACCGGCACGAGACACGGCGTGCCATCGGAACGATTGACGCGCTGCACCGGATTCACGGCCGGATCGATGGGATCGTCCTTGTCGCGCTGCCAGCCGTCGATGCCGATCTGCTGATCGAAGTAGCCGCCGTGGTAATACAGCCCGACGCCTACCAGCGGGACGCCGAGATCCGACGCCTCTTTGCAATGGTCGCCGGCGAGGACTCCGAGACCGCCCGAGTAGATCGGGAGCGAGCGGTGCAGCGCGAACTCGGCGGAGAAGTACGCTACCGGTTTGTCGACGAGCTGCGGATACCGCGTCGCGAACCAGGTGCCGTCCCGCTCCATGAGCTGGCCGAAGCGGCGCACGACGCGATCGTACAGCTCGAGAAACGCCGCATCCTGTGCCGCCGCCTCGAGGCGCTCGCGCGCGACCTGGCGCAGGAACAGGACGGCATTGTGCCGCGTGTCTTCCCACAGCCGGTGGTCGATGCGGTGGAACAGCTCGCGCGCGTCGAGATGCCAGCTCCACCAGAGGTTCTGCGCGATGGCGCTGAGGCCGCGAATGCGCTCCGGGATATCGCTCGCCGGATTCGGCGGACCGGCGGGAGTGGGTGGCATCGAGCTAGACGTGGAGGGCGACGCTGCTGCGGGAACGGAGTCTGAGGCGGGGCCGGGTACGGTCGTTGGTTGAGTCATTGGGTTGCGACATATCTAATTGAGGAGATTGTAAGGCTCCAGTCAGAGCCGCAACCTTTTTCCTTCGCGGCGCGTCCAACGTGGTATCCTAGCCACGTGACCACCATGCCGAGACTCCCTGCCGTTCTCCTGGTGCTGTGTGCTCCTCTTTCATTAATAGCGCAGAACATCCACCCCACGAGCCCGCCCGAAGTGCGCGCGGTGCCGCTCACGGGGTCGTTCCGCCTCGACGGCCGCCTGGACGATCCGATCTGGCAGAGCGCCCCGGTCGCGACAGGGCTGCGGCAGAACCAGCCGCATGCGGGCGAACCGGCCACGCAGCGCACCGAAGTGCGATTCGCCTTCGACGCAGCGGCGATCTACGTGGGTGCCCGCATGTACGACGACTCCGGCGCGCGCGGGGTTCGAACTCGCCTGGCGCGGCGCGATGCCGACTTCAGCACCGATTACCTGCAGGTCATCTTCGATACCTACCACGATCACATCGGCCGGCTGTTCTTCCTCGTCAATCCGTCGGGCGTTAAGCAGGATGCGAACGGCCTGGGCGGCGGCGGCGACCCGTCGTGGGATCCGGTGTGGGAGGTCGAGACCAACATCGATTCGCTCGGCTGGACCACCGAGATGCGAATCCCGTTTTCGCAGCTGCGATATCCCTCGACATCCGAAGAACAGACGTGGGGATTGCAGATCTGGCGCCAGGAGAACCGGATCAACGAGCTGTCGCAGTGGGCGTGGTGGGGCCTCGATGAAACCGGTGGACCGCCCCGCTTCGGGCATCTGACCGGTCTGGTCATCACGCATCCACCTGGCCGCGCCGAGGTGCTGCCGTACGTCGTGGGCCGCTCGTCCAGCCTTCCCGGCGACGATACAGACCCGTTCTTCGATTCCCACGCGATCGACGGCCGCGTCGGGGCCGACGCGACGCTGCGGGTGACCTCGAATCTCACGCTCAACGCGACCGTCAATCCCGACTTCGGCCAGGTCGAAGTCGATCCGGCCGTGGTGAATCTCTCGGCCTTCGAGACGTTCTTCGACGAGAAGCGGCCCTTCTTCGTCGAGGGCGCGGGGTATTTCGGCCTGGGCGGGTTGAGCTGCTACTTCTGCTCGAATGTGTCGAGTTTGTCCATGCTTGCGACGCGCCGGATCGGGCGGCCGCCGCAGATCTCGCCCTTCCGGGGCGGGCTCACCGTTCCGGTCGAATACGCCGACATGCCGGAGAACTCGACGATTCTCGGCGCGGCCAAGCTCACGGGGCGCACGCGCACCGGCTGGTCGATCGGCGCGCTCAACGCCGTGACCCGTCGCGAGCGCGCCCCGGTGCAGTTCTCCGATTCGACCCGCGGTCGATTCACCGTGGAGCCGGCGACGAACTATTTCGCGGCCCGGGTCGCGAAGGACCTCGGCGGCGGCGCCACGCAGATCAAGGCGATGGCCACCTCAGTGTACCGCGACCTCGATGATTCCTACATTCGCGGCCGGTTGTCGCAGCACGCCGAAGTGCTGGGTGCGTCGCTCGAAACGTGGTGGAGCAAACGCACCTACCGATTGATGGCCCAGCTCGCGGGCTCGCAGGTCAACGGCGACACGGCCGCGCTGCGCCGCATTCGGTTCGGCTCGGCGCACTTCTTCCAGCGCCCCGATCGCTCCGACCCCGCGGACGCGCTCCGCCCGCGCACGTCGATGCGCGGCCTCGGCGGCTACGCGCGGTTGTCCAAAGAATCGGGACACTGGCTGTGGGAGCTGTCGACGAATTTCCGCTCGCCCGCGTTCAACAACAACGACATCGCGTTCTTTTCGCGCGCCGACTACTGGTGGATGAGCGGGAACATTCTCCCGATCTGGACGAAGCCGACCAGCTGGTACCGGCAGCTCCTTCTCATCGCGGGCGGCCAGCAGCAATACAACTTCGACGGCGATCTCACCGACCGGCAGCTCCAGTTGTACGCGCAGATGCAAACGCTGAGCTATTGGGGCATCAGCGGCTTCTGGATCGGCCGCCCCAGCGTGTTCGACGACCGGCAGACGCGCGGCGGGCCGGTGGTGCGCCGCCCCGGGATCAACTATTTCTCGGCGAACGTGAACACCGATTCCCGCAAGAACATCGTGGCGAGTCTCAACGCGGACCGCGGGTGCAACACCGAGGGTGACTGCGACCACTCGGTCAGTCTGTCGCTCGATCTGAAACCCGCCTCGAACGTTTCGGTGTCGCTGGGGCCGCAGGTGGGAGAATCGAACACCGGATTCCAGTTCGTCGGCAGTTACGCCGATCCCACGGACTCGCTGTTCTTCGGCACGCGCTACGTGTTCGCGCATCTCGAGCAGAACTTCGTGTCGATGAACACGCGCGTGAACGTGACGTTCTCGCCGACGCTGACGCTCGAGCTGTTCATGCAGCCGCTGATCTCGGCGGGCGACTTCCGGCGCTACAACGTCTACGCCGCCCCACGCTCGGCGCGGCGCCTCGAGTTCGGCCGGGACTTCGGCACCGTCGTCACGGGTCCGACGGTCCAGGTGGACGCCGATTCGCTGGGTGGGGGCGCGCCGACGTTCGCGTTCCGCGATCCGACATTCACGTTCCGCTCGCTGCGCGGCAACGCGGTGCTGCGCTGGGAATATCGACCGGGCTCGACGCTGTACGTGGTCTGGACGCGCAGCAGCCGGATTCCCGATCTCCCGCGCGGCCAGATTCACTTCCGCGAGGACGTCGGGGATCTGTTCCAGGGCCCCGCGGAAAACATCTTTCTCGTAAAGGTCAGCTACTGGCTGGGCTTTTAGGCCAGGCCCTCGGGAACCAAAAGGGTCATCGGCGGGTTACGAGCGCATGTCGATCCGTGCCGTTAAATCCATCTCGCAGTCGCAGTTGACCCTCGAAGGCGCCGGCGTGAAGCTGCGCCGGGCGTTCGGCTTTGGACGGACCAGCGACTTCGATCCCTTCCTTCTATTGGACGACTTCCGCAACGAGCATCCCGAGGACTACCTCCCCGGCTTCCCGTGGCATCCACACCGGGGCATCGAGACGATCACGTACGTGCTGAGCGGCAGCGTCCAGCACGGTGACAGCCTGGGGAACACGGGGACGATGGGTCCGGGCGACGTGCAGTGGATGACGGCCGGCAGCGGCATTCTCCATCAGGAAATGCCGCGCGGCGACGAGCAGGGGCGGATGCACGGCTTTCAGCTCTGGGCCAATCTGCCGCGCAACCTCAAGATGACCGATCCGCGCTACCAGGACATCCATGCGAAGGACATTCCCGAGGTCATCGACGACGACGGGACTCGGGTCCGCGTCGTCGCGGGTGATTTCTGGGGCAAGAGGGGTCCGGTCGAAGGGGTCGCCGCCGACCCGCGCTATCTGGACGTCCGGATTCCGGCGCGCGTGCGCAAGACGATTCCGGTAGAATCGTCGCGCCACGCCTTCGCCTACGTGTTCGAGGGGGACGGGACGTTCCGCGATGCCTCAGCGCCGCGGGGCGTGCAAACCGACCGCGTCTCGGCGGGCGGGCGCGATGCGGGGACCGAGAGCAAGTACGAAACCGGCAATCGCTCGCTGGTGCTGTTCGACTCGGGCGATGAGATCACGGTGCAGGCGGGCGAGCAGGGGATGCGGTTTTTGCTGGTCTCGGGTCAGCCGCTGCAGGAGCCGGTGGCGTGGCAGGGACCGATCGTGATGAACACGCGCGACGAGCTGATTCACGCCTACGACGAGCTGCGCCGCGGGACGTTTATCAAGCAGGGGTGATGTCGGGGTGCGCGCGCACCAACGCGATGGCGGCGTCGATGCGCGCGATGTAATCCGCCACTGATTCATCCGCAAACCGGGGCGGCAGGACGAAATGCCGGTCGTCCGGTTCCGAGCTGCTCAAATCGTCTACCATCAAGTCGCCGCCGCGCGCCTGCACCGCTGCTTCGAACCGCTCCACGCGGGTCAGCAGACTGGCGAGCTCCTCGGGGCGTTCATCCCCCCGCAACAAGACGCCGCGGCGGCGAAGCCGATCGGCAACTTCAGCAGCAACATCACGGATTTCAGCGCCCATAACACGCACACTAGCGGGGCGGCCCCCTATCACGAAAGACGCTCCACCGGGCTAGTCCGATCGAAGCATTAGTACGGGAGCGTGCGGGGTAGCAGACGCATGTCCATGGAAATTTCAGGCGAACCGAGCGATCGCTCGCTCAAACAGGTGCTCAACGACCTGCGCACCGACGCGAGTCTGCTCGTGCGCCAGGAACTCGCGCTCGCGAAGGCGGAGCTGAAGGAGCGGGCCGGTACCGCGGCGAAACAGGCGGCGTTGTTTGCGGGCGCCGGGGTTCTCGCCTACGCCGGGCTCATGGTTCTGTTCGCCGCTGTCGTGCTGGGTCTCATCGCGATCGGTTTGGTGGCATGGCTCGCGGCGTTGATCGTGGCAATCCTCGTCCTGTTCGGCGCGTTTCTGCTCGTGCAGCGCGCGCGGCGCAGCGGGAAGGATCGGGCATGAGGAGCGCGCCGGTCCCGGCTCCAATCATGCCCCGGCGGTCGTACGGCTGGAGTGCGGACGGCAAGAGCGCCGCGGAGATCTCGAGCGATATCGAGCAGACCCGTTATCGGCTCGAGGCCGACGTGCGGGCACTGCGCGAACAGCTCGAGCCTCGCCGGCTGCTCTCGACCGCGGCCCTGGCCGCCGTTCTCGCCGCGATTTCACTCCTCGTCCGGAAAATTCGCCGCCGCAAGCGCTAGCGGGCTTCGTTCGGGGGCGGTTATCGTTCACGCCGCCTATGTGGACTCAGCTCCGGCGCATCAGCCTGACACAGTGGATTTTGATCGGCATGGCCCTCGGCACCTTTGTCGGGTGGGCCTGGCCGGACTTTGCCCAGCAGCTCCGGCCGTTATCAACGACGTTCCTCCGCATGATCAAGTCGATCATCGTGCCGATCATTTTCGGGACGCTGGTCATCGGGATCGCGGGGCACGGCGACGACATGAAGCGCGTCGGCCGGCTCGCCTTCAAGTCGCTCGTCTATTTCGAGGTCGTGACGACGCTGGCGCTGTTCATCGGGCTGCTGGCGGTGAACCTGGTGCGCCCCGGAGTCGGTGTGCAATTGCCGCCGCCCGCCGCGGGCTCGCCCGTTCCCGGGACGGGGCAGCCGACGTTCGCGAGCGTGCTCGAGCACATCGTGCCGCAGAGTTTCTTCGAGGCGGCCGTCACCAACCAGGTCCTGCAGATCGTCTTCTTTTCCGTGATTTTCGCGGTGGCATTGTCGCAGGTGCGCGGCCGCGCGAAGGAAGCGATGCTCGGATTCTGCGAGGGCCTCGCGGAGACGATGTTCAAGTTCACCGCCATCGTCATGAAGTTCGCGCCGATCGGGATCGGGGCCGCGATCGCGGTGACCGTGGGGCACAGCGGCCTCGACGTGCTGAAGAATCTCGGCTTGCTGGTGCTGACGCTGTATGGCGCGCTGGTGGTGTTCGGGCTGCTCGTGCTGCTGCCCGTGGCCAAGGCGGCCCGCGTGCCGCTGCGGCCGTTCCTGCGCGCGGTTCGCGAGCCGGCGCTGATCGCGTTCTCGACGACGTCGTCAGAGGCGGCCCTGCCCAAGGCGATGGAGCGGATGGAAGCGATCGGCGTCCCGCGCCGGATCGTCGCCTTCGTGATGCCGACGGGCTATTCGTTCAACCTCGACGGCAGCACGCTCTACCTCGCCGTCGCGTCGATCTTCGCGGCGCAGGCGGCGGGCGTGCACCTCTCCCTGGGGCAGCAGCTCCTGATGATGCTGACGCTGATGGTGACCACGAAGGGGGTCGCCGCCGTACCGCGCGCGTCGCTCGTGATTCTCGCGGGCACGCTCGCATCCTTCAATCTCCCGCTCGAGGCCATCGCGGTGATTCTCGGCGTCGATGAGCTGATGGACATGGCACGGACGACCGTGAACCTGGTGGGGAACTGTCTCGCGACAGTCGTCATGGGGCGGTGGGAAGGCGAGTTCGACGACCGCAAGGCCGAAGCCTACGTGGAACGCCAGCCGGCGGTCGCCGCGTAGGGTGTCCGCGTGGGCACCGTAGATCTGGAAATTCCGCGCGAGCTCGATACCGCGCTCGCGGACCGCTACACGTTGCGCCGCGTGCTGGGGCGCGGCGGCATGGCCACGGTCTATCTCGCCGACGACAAGAAACATCGCCGCGCCGTCGCCATCAAAGTCCTCCTGCCCGGTCTCGCGGCGTACCTCGGCGTCGAGCGGTTCCTCAAGGAAATTCAGATCGCGGCGCGGCTCACGCATCCGCATATCCTGGCCCTGCACGACTCGGGTGAAACGGCGGGCTTTCTCTATTACGTCATGCCGTACATCGACGGCGCGTCGCTCCGCCAGCAGCTCGAGGCGGCGCCGCGCCGGACGCTGTCGCAGCAGCAGGCGCTCGCGATCGCGGAGCCGGTCGCGAACGCGCTGTCCTACGCGCATCGCATGGGCGTGCTGCACCGCGACATCAAGCCCGAGAACATCCTGTTTTCCCAGGGACATCCCATCGTCGCCGATTTCGGCATCGCCAAGGCGGTGAGCACCGCCGGCGGCGCGAACATCACGCGAACCGGTTTCCCCGTCGGCACGCCGGGCTATATGAGTCCGGAGCAGGCGGCCGGCCTGACCGAGCTCGACGAGCGCACCGACGTGTACAGTCTCGCGGTCGTGATCTACGAGATGCTCGTGGGCGAGGTGCCGGGGCGCTGGCCGACCGAGGACGCGGTGCGGGCGGGGCGGTTTCTCGAAGCCACGCCCGCGCATCGAACCCGCCTGACGACGGTGGGCCCGCGCATCGAGGCGGCGCTGGTCCGCGGGCTCGCGATTCGGCACGATCAGCGCACGGCGACACCGGACACGCTGATCGAGGAGCTGACGCGGGGACCGTCGGGCGCGCGGCGCCGCTACGACAAGAATGAAGTCGACGAAATCGTCAAACGCGCCACCGAGATGGAGGCGGCGAACACGACCGCATCGGGCGCGATGACAATCGGCGGTGTTCAGGCGCTGGCGGGCGAAGTCGGCGTGGCTCCCGAGCTGGTGCGCGCCGCGGCCGATTCATTGCGGCGTCCCGCCACGCCCACCCCTCCCGCGCGCGCCAATCAACCCAACCGGTGGATTTCAGGTCCGACCCGGATCGTGTTCGAGCGCATCGTCGACGGCGAGCTGCCCGAAAGCGAGTACGAAACACTCGTCGACGAAATCCGGCAGGTGCTGCAGGACGCGGGGCAGGTCAGTCAGTTCGGTCGGTCGTTCACCTGGTCCGCGCTGCGGCCCGGCTCCAACAGCGGCGTGCGCCGCAATCTCGAGATCACGGTCTCGATTCGCGGCGGCCGCACGCGAGTGACCGTCCAGGAAAATCTCGCCAACCTGATCGGCGGTGTGTTCGGCGGCATCGGCGGGGGAATGGGCGGCGGGGGGATGGGACCGATTCTCGGCATCCTCGGCGGCGCGCTCCACCTCGGGCCGGTGACCGTCGTGTTCGTCCCGATCTGGCTTGGCGTGACGTATGCGACCGCGCGGTACGTCTACCGCCGCATGACCAAGAAGAAAGCGGCCGAGCTGGAGGATCTCGCGAACAGGTTGGCGGCGCTGGTGGAAGAGTTGGCCGTCGTTTCTCCCAGGCTTAATCCCTAGCCGGCGCGCGCCCACCGGGGTAGCCAACACATGGCTACCACCACGAAAAACCGCCGCACCGTATTTCATGTCACCACGCGCGATTCCAAGTGGGTCGTGACGCGCGAGGGCCACCCCGACGGACACTACGACGCGTTCGAGACCAAAGAAGAAGCGGTCACGCGCGCCCGCGACGAAGCCCACCGCGAAATCCCGAGCCAGGTGAAGGTGCATCGCACCGACGGCACGATCGAGACCGAGTTCGCGTACGGGGACGATCACTATCCGCCGCGCGGCTGACGCCGTTCCAACGAACTAACCCCGCTCGCCGCTCCGGGCGATCCACACGGTTGCCACTCGGGTCTACACTTCGCACAGAAACCCAAACCCCCGAGGAGTGCACCATGCTGTCATTACTGCTCATCGCGACGATGGCGGTTCAAAATCCGCCCGCGTCCAAACCCACGCAGGATACGACCGCCTCGAAGCGCACGGCGACGGCCGCACCGCGCGGGTCGCAGGGCGCCGTCAATCGCATCGCGTTCCACGACCGGATGCGCGAGCTCTGGACCGATCATATCGTATACACGCGAAGCCTGATCGTCAGCACGACCGCCGGTCTGCCCGATACGGCCGAAGTGCTGCAGCGCCTCATGCGCACGCAGGATGAAATGGGCGAAGCGTTCAAGCCGTACTACGGTGACGAGAACAGCACGAAGTTGACGTCGCTGCTTCGCAATCACATCCAGCTGGCCGGAAAAGCGCTTGGCGCGGCCAAGGGCACGTCCCCGACCGAGGCCGGCATGAACGGCATGAACATGCGCGACTCCGCCGCCAGCTACCGCATGGGAGGCGACACCGTCTCGTCCCGCGCGGACAGCACGAAGATCAATTCCCAGAATCCGAACGTCGCGCAGCGCATGAACGACACGACGAAAGCGTCTCCCGATACCACCAAAGCCGCGCGTGACCGCCAGGGTCGCATTCAGGGCGATACCACGAAGGCCAAGCAGCCCAACGCGCGAGTCACCGGCGACACGATGAGCCAGCGACTGCCGTCGAACCAGTACGGCAACGTGCGGCAGGACAGCGCGGCGCAGGGCAACGTCTATGCGCAGGGACAGCCGGGGCAAATCTCCGGTCAACCAGCGGCACAGGTCGATACGACGCAGCTGAATCAGGCCGTTGCCGCGCTGAAAGCGAGCGGCGACAGCATCGCCACGTTCCTGGCCCAGGCGAACCCGCGCGGATTCCGGCGCGAAACACTGAGCAGCGCGCTGCAGATGCACATCGATCTGCTGCTGAAGCAAGTCAACGCCCAGGTGAAGAAGGACTGGTCGGGCTCGATCGCGGCGTACGACGAGAGCTTCCGGCAGACCATGCAGATGGCTGACATGCTGAGCGAAGGCATCATGAAGCAGTTCCCGAGCCGCTTCACGAACAGGACTACCACGGTCTCAACGCGGTAGTCGGGCAGAAAACTAGGGGCGACCTCCGGAGCTTTTGGGCTCGGGGGGTCGCTCCTGGCGTTGTTCGACGGCCTCGAAGTCGATCGTGATGCGCACGTCGTCACCCACGACCTGCGCACCCTCCACAATGCGGTTGAACACCACGCCGAAATCCTGGCGCTTGATCGTCGTTGTGGCCGTAAAGGCGGTGCGCCGCCCGCGCGCCGTTGCGAGTATCCCGCCGACGTCCGCCTCGAGCACGACCGGTCGCGTCACGCCCCGCATCGTGAGATCACCGGTAATGCGCAGCCGGCCTTCTCCAGCCCGCTCGACCTCCCGACTGACAAAAGTGATCTCCGGAAAGGTATCGGTGGCGAGATAATCCGCCGAGCGCAGGTCGTTGTCTCGACGTTCGTTGCCGGTGTCGATGCTGGCCGCCTGAATCGTGGCGATCACCGCGGCGTTTTCGGGGTTGGCGGGGTCATAGCTCAGCTCGGCCGTCCACTTTCTGAAAGTTCCATTCACCCAGGCAATGCCGAGGTGGCGAACCCGGAATCCGACGGCGCTATGTGACGGGTCTGCCGACCATTTGTACGTCGGTGCCGGCGGCGCGGGCGAGGGCGCGGCGGGAGCTGCCTGCAGCAGCGCGAGTAGCAGCAGCGGTTTCATGCGGTCAAGATAGCGCGGCGTACGCGGCAATGACCGCGATGATCACGCCGAGACCGATCTTGGCTGCTGCCGCCGCGGCGCGGCCCAGGACCGCGCCCCATCCGGCGCGAGTTGCAACGTCCAGCCGCCGCGAGGCGCTGTACTCGAATGCCGCCGCACCGAGGAACGAGCCGAGAAACGCGCCGATCACGCTGCCGATGATCGGGATCGGCACGCCGACGATGGCGCCGACGATCCCGCCCGCCAGCGCGCCCCACCCGGATCGGCTCGAGCCGCCGTAGCGCCTTGCAAAACGAAACCCGAGCCAGCTCTCGATTACCTCACCCACAAAGGCGAGCGCCAGGACGAGAGCGATGAGCGTCACGCTCAACGAGCGAAAGTCGGTGAGCCAGCCGAACACCAAGATGCCGCCGGCCATTACCCAGAGCCCCGGCAGTCCGAGCGGAACGAGCAGGAGACCGCCGATTACGGCGGCGGCCAGAATGGCAATGGCAATGGCATTCATCCCATCAAGTTACGTCGGAGGATCCTTGCCAAGTTTCTCAATTGGTGGTCTTATTTGCCCCGGTGGGGGAGCGAAGACCAACCGTGGATGGATGGCAAAATGGTGCAATCGGGTGACCCGACTCCACGCTCCGGTGACTTGCTGATTCTTGCCGATGGACGTCCGTTCCAGCTCTCCAGCGTCGAAGAGGGCGCCCGCGGTTGGTGGTTCACGGCCTCCGCGCTAGACGGTTCGCGCCTGATCCAAGGCAACCTGCAGCTCCATTGGGACGCAGAATGCGAGGGGTGGCGGGTCGCCGGCTCGATGCGTCCTAATTCCTCCCTCAAAGTGACGATGCCGCCGTCGATGCGTCGCGCCCCCGGTTCGAAGCGAAAACAGTTCGATTAACTTTCGAGAGCCATGGCACCGTCGCGTAAGAAAGGTGACGGGGATGGGGACGGCAGAGGCTCAGGAGCGCGCGGCAAGCGGGGTCGGCGGAACTCGCGTGAATCCACAGCTTCGCCATCGTCTCCAACTTCGGGACTCACGCAGGCTGCTTCCCGGACGGATCTCGAGGAGGCGGCGCCCCATATGGAGCGGGCGCCCGCGCTACCGTTCCCCGTCGTGGGGGTGGGAGCGTCCGCGGGTGGCCTAGAAGCCTTTACCCAGCTCCTCGAAGCGATGCCCACCGACAGCGGCATGGCGTTCGTGCTCCTGTCGCACCTGTCTCCGTCACACGCCAGCCATCTCGCCGAGATCCTCTCGCGCGCGACCCGGATGCCCGTCAACGAAGTCAAGAACGAGGCGAAGGTCCAGCCGAATTGCGTCTACGTGATTCCGCCCGACGCAACCATGGTGATCGCGAACGGCCTTTTGAAACTGTTGCCACGACGTCCCGTGCGAGGGCAGCATCATCCGGTCGATCTGTTCTTCGAATCGTTGGCGCGGGACCAGGGGCACAGGTCCGTCGGCGTCATCCTGTCGGGAACGGGGAGCGACGGCACGCTCGGCCTCGACGAGATCAAGGCGGTCGGAGGAATTATATTCGCGCAGGATCAAAGCGCCGCCTATGAAGGGATGCCGCGCAGCGCCATCCTGTCGGGCGCCGTCGACTTCGTGCTGGCACCGGCGGAGATCGCGGCGCAGCTCACGCAGATCGCCCCGCATCCCTACGTCGCGTCCGAGGTCCCCGAACAACCCGCGCCGGCCGCCTCGTCGCACTTCACGAAAGTCCTGAACCTGCTGCACCAGGGCACTGGCGTCGATTTCTCGCATTACAAGATGACGACGCTCAATCGGCGCATCGCGCGGCGCATGGCGCTGCACAAGCTCGACGAGCTCAGCGACTACGCCGATCTGCTGCACAAGCGGCCCGCGGAAGTCGAGGCGCTGTTCCAGGACATCCTGATCAACGTCACGTCGTTCTTCCGGGACCCCGACACGTTCGAGCTTCTCAAGACCCGCCTGTTTCCGCGCATGACGAGCGAGCACACCACGGGCGACGCCATCCGCATGTGGGTCGTCGGATGCTCGACCGGCGAGGAAGCGTACTCGCTCGGGATCATGTTTTCGGAGTTCATGGAGCGAGAAGGGCGCGTGTGGCCCGTGCAGATCTTCGCCACCGACTTGAACGGCACCGCGATCGAGCGCGCACGCGCGGGCCTGTATCCCAAGAGCATCGCCGAGCGGGTCTCGCCGGAACGGTTGCGGCGTTATTTCTACGAGGTCGACGGCAAGTATCGCGTCGCGAAGGCGATCCGCGACATGTGCATCTTCGCCAAGCACAACATCGCGGGGGATCCGCCGTTTTCGCGCATGGACCTGATCTCCTGCCGGAACCTGCTGATCTATCTCGAGCCGGTGCTCCAGCAGCACCTGATGCCGATTCTGCACTACGCGCTCAAGCCGACCGGCTTCCTGTGGCTCGGCGCGTCGGAGACCACCGGGCCGTTCCGCGAGCTGTTCGAGGCGGAGGATATCAGGCACCGCTTCTATACCAAGAAGCCCGCGCTGTCGCGCGTGCCGATTCCGGTCACGCTGACCCGGGCGCCGAGCGAGCGTCGGAGCCCTAGCGAGCCGATCCCGGGCCAGGGGCGGCGCGGGGAGGACGTGCAGCGCGAGGCCGACCGGATCCTGCTGGCCCGCTATACGCCTCCCGGCGTCCTGGTCACGGACGAGCTCGAGATCCTCCAGTTCCGCGGCGACACCGGCGCCTACCTGGCTCCCGCGTCGGGTCGCGCCTCGCTGAGCCTGATGAAGATGCTGCGCGAAGGGCTGCTGCTTCCGGTGCGCGGCGCGCTCGCGCGCGCGAAGCGGGAAGGCGAGGTCGTTCGGAAAGAGGGGATCCGGGTCAAGGCGAACGGCGGCTGGCGCGTGGTCGACATCGAGGTAGTGCCGGTCAAGATGAGCGCGAGCTCGAGCGATTGTTTCCTGGTGCTGTTTCACGAGTCCGGGCAGCAACCGGAGGCGGCGCCGCCACCGCGCGTCGATGAGAAGAACGAGCAGGAAACGGCGCGGCTCAAGCAGGAGCTCACCGCCACCAAAGAGTACCTGCAGTCGGTGATCGAGCAGCAGGAGGCCGCGAACGAAGAGCTGCAATCGGCCAACGAGGAAGTCCAGTCGGCCAACGAAGAGCTGCAAAGCATCAACGAAGAAATCGAGACGTCCAAGGAAGAGATCCAGTCGAGCAACGAAGAGCTGGCCACGGTGAACGAGGAGCTCCAGACGCGCAACGCGGAGCTGGGGCAGAGCAACAACGACCTCATGAACCTGCTCGCCAGCGTGCAGATGGCGATCGTGATGCTCGGCCCCGATCTGCGGATCCGCCGCTTCACGCCGATGGCTGAGAAGATGCTGAACCTGATCGCCACCGACGTGGGCCGCCCGATCACCGACATCAAGCTGAACGTGGACGTGCCGGATCTCGAGCAGGTGCTGGTCGAAGTCGTCGAGACGGTGCAGCCGTACCAGCGCGAGGTGCTCGACAAGAACGGTCGCTGGCACTCGCTGCGAGTGCGCCCCTACCGGACGCTCGACAATCGGATCGACGGCGCCGTGATCGTGCTCGTCGACATCGACTCGATCAAGAAAACCGAAAGCTCGTTGCGCGCGAGCGAGGAACGGCTCCGGATCACCTACGACCGCGCGCCCGTCGGCATCTTCGAGACCGACCTCGAGGGCCGATTCGTGCGCGTCAACGACAAGTTCTGCGAGCTGACGGGACGCGATCGGGAGGTCCTGCTCTCGTTGCGCTCGCAGGAAATCACGCACCCCGACGACCTGGCCGCGGACATGGAAGGGTTCGAGCGGATCAAGTCGGGGGCGGTTCCCTCGGTGCGGCGCGAGAAGCGCTACCTCCGTGACGACGGCTCCGCCGTCTGGGTCGAGCTGCATCGGTTCAGCGTCGCGGACGCGGAGGGACGGCCCGCCTTTACGGTCGGCATCGCCGAAGACATCACCGAGCGCAAGGAAACCGAGACCCAGCTGCGCCGGCGCGAGGCGCGGTTCCGCGCGCTCATGAACAGCGCCCCCGCGCTGATCTGGGCGAGCGGCGTGGAAGGGATGGAGTTCGTCAACCAGGCGTACCTCGAGTTCCTCGGTGTCGAGTCGCACGAAGTGCTGGGCAACGCGTGGACCTATTTCGTGCACCCCGACGACCGCGACGCCTACACCGCGGCCTACGAGCGCGCGCAGAGCGCGCTGCAGCCGTTCGAGCACCAGTTCCGCTTTCGCCGCGGCGACGGAGAGTACCGCTGGATGATGTCCGTGGCGCTGCCGCAGATCGGCGCCGCCGGCAAATTCGCGGGTTACACCGGCGCCACCTTCGACATCACCTCGCTCAAGCAGGCCGAGGTAAACCTGCGCACCGCGGACCAGCGCAAGGACGAATTCATCGCGGTGCTCGCGCACGAGCTGCGCAACCCGCTCGCGCCGATCACGAACGTGGCGCAGATGCTCAAGGCCGGCGGCATGGACGAGAAGACCGAGCAGTGGGCTCATCAGGTGCTCGACCGCCAGCTGCGCAACGTCGGCCGGATGGTGAACGATCTGCTCGACGTGTCGCGCATCAGCCACGGCAAGATTCAGCTGGCCAAGGAGCGGCTGGAGCTCGGCGAGCTCGTCGGCCGGACGCTGGACGTGTTCCGGCCCGCGATCGACGCCGGCAAGAAACAGGTTCTGGTCGAGATGCCCTCCAAGCCGCTCGTGCTGTTCGCCGATCCGGTGCGGCTCGAGCAGGTGATCGGGAACCTGGTCCACAACGCCGTGAAGTTCACCCCGCAACAGGGGCACATCTGGCTCACCGTGACGGTCGACGAGAACGACGCACAGGTCCGAATCTCGGTCCGGGACGACGGCGACGGCATCGCCACCGATCAACTGGCGCGCGTGTTCGATCTGTTCACGCAGGGAAATTCGTCGCTCGATCGGGCCCAGGGTGGACTGGGCATCGGACTGTCGCTGGTTCGAGGTTTGGTCGAGCTCCACGGGGGCAGCATCGCCGCGAAGAGTGACGGCCCGGGACGGGGCAGTGAATTCATCATAACGCTCCCCATCGAAGAAGCGCCGCTCGAGGCTGAAACAGCCTCGGCCGAGCCTCCTGATAGCGGCCCGCAGCGGATCCTCATCGTGGACGACAACATCGACGCCGCGGGAGCGCTCGCCGCCCTGTTGCTGCAGGACGGGCACACGGTCGAAGTCGCGCACTCGGGCCACAGTGGAATCGACCTCGCGCAAACGTTCCGTCCCCAGGTCGCGCTCATCGATCTCGGGATGCCCGGCATGAACGGGTTCGAGGTCGCCGAGCGCCTGCGCGCCGCGAACGCTGATGTGCTGCTGGTGGCCGTCAGCGGCTACAGCGACGAGCAGAGTCGCCGGCGCGCTCTCGCGGCCGGCTTCGACGAGTACATCGTCAAACCTCTCGACCCCCAGGCCCTGCAAGAGCTGCTGAGCCGCCGCGCGCGGTGATTGTCCTTCTGCTGTGCCTGCAACAGATCACGATCCCGCCCCCCACCGGGTTCGTCAACGATTTTGCGCGCGTGCTCGACTCGCAGTCGATCCGCCACATGGAAGCGGTCATCGCCGAGATCCGCGACAAGACGCGCGGCGAGATCGCGGTCGTCACCCTCCCCGACATCGGAGACCGTGAAGCAAGCGATGTCGCCCTCCAGATCGGGCGGCAATGGGGCGTCGGCGCCAGGGCCGAAGCCGGCGATCCGGCGAAAAACCTCGGCGTCGTCATCCTGCTCGTTCCGATGAAAAACCACGAGCCCGGGACGGGCCAGATCTTCATCTCGACCGGGCGCGGCGCCGAAGGGTTTCTCACCGATGCGCGCGTCGGCAGGATTCGAGACGCGATGATCCCATTTCTCGCGCGCGAAGCCTATGGCGAGGCCCTCTCGCTCGGTGTCGATCTGATCGCGAGTGCCTTCGAAGCCGAGTTCGGCGTGACCCTGACGAACCCCGAGTACGTGCGCCCGCCTCCCGTGGCGCAGCGGCGGCAGAAGGATCCCGCAGGGTTGATCGTCATGGCGATCATCCTCGTGATCCTCGTGAGCGCGCTGAGCCGGTTGGGACGCCGCCGGCGGCGCCGGCGCTGGGGTCCCTGGTGGTGGGGTGGGGGTGGATTAGGCGGCGGAGGATGGGGTGGGTTCGGCGGGCGAGGCGGAGGGTGGGGTGGAGGCGGTGGTGGCGGCTTTGGCGGCTTCGGAGGTGGCGGAGGCTTCTCGGGCGGCGGGGCGGGAGGGAGATTCTGACCAATGGCACGCATGACGCTGGCTGTCTTCGCCGAGCAGATGTCGGCCGCGCTCGGCCCCCGGCTCGTGAGTCTTCTGCTGTATGGCTCGGCAGCCCGGCAACCGGCAAATGAGAGCCGGGAGCAGGACGGCATGAACACGCTGCTGCTCGTGGATCGTGCCGACGGAGAGCTGTTCGCGCTGCTCACGACCCCCGTGCGGGGCTGGATCGCCGCCAACCATCCGCCACCGCTCGTCCTGACCGAGCGCGAGTGGCGCGACTCCGCCGACGCCTTTCCGATCGAATACGAAGACATTCGGGAGGCCCATCGGGTACTCGCCGGGCGCGACCCCTGGCACGGCATTCGCGTGCAGCGAGAGCACGTGCGGCGCCAGCTGGAGCACGAGTTGATGGGCAAGCTCGTGCACTTGCGGCAGGCGTACGCTGCCGAATGGAACAATCCGCGGCGACTCCGCGAAGTCATCGATGGCACGCGGGCGGGGTTTCTCACGATGTTACGCGCCGTGCTGCGCCTGGAGGGTCGCGCCGTGCCAGGCACTCCCGACGCTCTGGTGCGCGAGGCCGGTAGCCTGATAGGATTCCCCGCAGCGGACCGCTGGACCGAGCCGGCCGCGTATCTCGACGCGGTCACCCGCACCGCGGAGTACGTGAACCGCATGGAAAGGAAGCCTTCGTGAACGCGCATCCCCGCCGGATCTCGCTCGCTCTCCCCGTCGCGCTCCTGCTCGTCGCGGGATGCGGGTACAACCAGATCCAGACGCTCGACGAACGGATCAACGCGGCAGAATCGCAGATCAAAGTGCAACTGCAGCGGCGGGCCGATCTTATCCCGAATCTCGTCGAGACGGTGAAAGCCTACGCCAAGCAGGAGCAGACGATTTTCACGGCCGTGGCAGAGGCGCGCGCCAAACTGGCGGGCGCGGTGCAAAGTGGGAACATCGAGGAGATGGCGCGGGCGAATGCCGAGCTCAACGCTCCCCTGGGCAGACTCCTGGCGATCGTCGAGAACTATCCCCAGCTGCGCTCCAACGAAAACTTCCGCGCGCTCCAGGATCAACTCGAAGGGACGGAGAACCGGATCGCCGTCGCCCGTCAGGACTACAACGAAACGGTTAACACCTATAACTCCTATATCCGGCGGTTTCCGCAGGCCATTACCGCTAAAATTCTTGGCAAGAAGCCGCGGCCCTACTTCGAATTACAGACACCGGGCGCGGCCGAAGCCCCGCGTGTCGATTTCTCGAAATAGGGGTTAGGTTAAAATCATGTCTCGTGTTCATGCTCCAAAGCGGTCATCGGTTCGGGAGCGTAGCGAGTCGCCGTCGGATCGTGAGGCAGCCAGGCGCTGTCTCGTCGCGATCATCGAAGACGACAGCGAGTTCCGCAACATGCTGCGCGAGCTGCTGGAAGAAGAGCAGTATCAAGTGGTGGCGGTTTCCAACGGCGCCGAGGCACTCGAAAAGCTCCGCGGCGAAGCGATTCCGAATGTGATTCTGCTGGATGTGTCGATGCCCGTGATGGACGGCTTCGATTTCCTCCGCTTCCGCAACGAGGATCCGCGGCTCGCGGCCGTGCCGGTCGTACTCGTGACCAACGCGAAGCCGCACGAGCGGCCCACGATCGGCGTGAACGACGTCGTGCGCAAGCCGATCGACATCGACGAGATTCTGTTCGCGATTAAGCGCTACTGCGACTGAGCGGGAGCCCGGGCAAGCGGTAGCGTAAAGAAGAACGTCGTTCCTTCGCCGGTCCGGCTTTCGACCCAGATCCGCCCTCCCAGCGCTTCGACCACTCCTTTTGCAATCGTCAGACCCAGCCCGCTGCCCAGGCGGGCTTTCGGCGTCGCCTGCCAGAAGCGATCGAACACATGCGGCAGCTGTTTGCCGGGGATTCCCAGCCCCGTATCGCGCACGGCGAACAGCACCTCATCGTCGAACGGCTCGGCGCTCACCAGCACGCGCCCGCCCTCCGGCGTGAACTTGAGCGCATTGCCGATCAGATTGCCGAGCACCTGGAGCACCCGATCCCGGTCGCAGATCGCCTCGAGCTGCTCCTGCGCCAGATGCTCCTCGATGCGCAGTGATCTCTCCGCGGCCTGAGCGTGGCAGGCCGACACCGCTTCGCTGAGGATCGAGCCGACCGACTCGCGGCGCGGTTCGACGAACAACCGCCCCGATTCGATGCTGGCGACGTCCAGCAGGTCTCCGATGACGCGGTTCATCCGCTCGGCCGAGCGGCGAATGGCTTCGACGTGGCGCCGGTCGCGCCGGCCTTCACTGTCGGGCGGCAGGCTGCGTAACAGCAGGCCCACGGCGGTGAGCACGGTGTTCAGGCCGTTGCGCAGGTCGTGCGAAATCGCCGCGAGCGTGTCGTCGCGCGCGCGGCTCGCCTGGCGCGCCTGCTGATACAGCCGGGCGTTATCCGTGCCCAGCGCGGTGCGCTGAGCGACGTCTTCCAGCATCGGCAGATCGGCTTTGGAAAAGCGGCGGTCGGGGCGCGTCGTACCGAGCGTGAGTACGCCCAGCAGCCGTCCTCGCCCGATCAGAGGCAGCAGCACCAGCGAGCGAATTCCCGCGGCGCGAATGGCTTCCTGGCCGTCAGGATCGGGCGCAATCGCGGCGAGTGAAGACTGGGTGAGATCGGCGATGAGGACTGTTTCGCCCGACCGCAGCGCCGGCGTAGGACTGAGGCGCCAGTCGTCGAGGGTATTGTCGACGCGCTGCACCGATCCGTCGTCTTCGATGACGTCGGCGAGACAGATATCGCCCAGTCGCGGGACCAGGAGCCGCGCCACCGCCGAGAGCATCGCACGCTCATCCAGCGCCGAGGCGAGCACCTCGGCGAGGTTCGACTGGAAGCGCAGGTCGTCCTGGTTCGCCTTGACGACCGGCTTGGTGTTTTTGACCTTCACCGCGCTCCTTCCGACTGCGTGCCTCAATATCGCGCACGGCACGACATTCGTCTGCCCGTCGGGCTTAGCTCGTCTTCAGGCCAGCAGCACGATGAGCAACACCACCAGCAGCACCAGTCCCAGCGTGGAAATCGTGATTACGGTGCGATCGGCGGCCGCGGCAGCCGACAGCGCGTGCTCCTGCTGCGCGAGCCGCGGTTCAAAGCTCTTGAATCCGGGGTCCAAACGAGGGCCGGGACCGGCGAGCGGCGCCTGCTCGCGCGCGGGCGGCGCGGCGGGTTCCTGGGCCAGCACTGGCGCCGTCGCCAGGCAGGCGACGGCGGCCAGGAGGTATAATGGGCGGCGCGTCATACGACGCGTCGTCCCTGAATGAGACGGATCACCACCACCACGAGCGCGATGACGAGCAGCAGGTGAATGAGGCCGCCGAACGTATACGAAGAAATGAAGCCCAGCAGCCATAAGACGATGAGAATGATTGCAAGGGTCCACATAAGGTCGTTCTCCTCCTAGGGAGTCACAGGCAATGGCGCGCCGACCACCCATTTCACGATGCGGCCGGGCTCGAGTGGGGTGTTCTCTTCCACCTGGTTGATCAGCGCCAGCGTCGCCGCGGGAACCGGGGCGGGGCGCTGCCGCAGGAGCTCGGCGATCGTGGTGCGGCGATCGAGCGTGAACACGTCGAGGTGCTGCGGCTGCACGTTGAGCACTGCCGGGTCGTTGACCGGACCGAAGCTCGTGAGCGACTGCTGCGTGACGGACTGGTAGTTCGGCCACCGATCCTCCGGTGCGTACGCGAGCAGCCGGTACACGCGGTTCCCATATTCGACGAACACGGCGGTGCCGCGCAGCGTGCCGCTTTCCGTCGCGGCCGCGAACGGCGCGGCGTTCGCGGTGAGCCCGTTGACGTTCGCGCGCTGCACGGTGCCGGCCTGAATCCCCTCGGTCGACAAGAAGGCGCGCGCGGCCTGATCGGCGCTCGAGCCCTGGGACAGCGTCATCTCGATGATGGCGTCCTGCTGCGGGCTCTGGCCGGCGACCGCCTGTTTGCCGTTCATGACCTGCCAGCCGCTCGGAAAGGTCATGCGGAACCGCAGCTCGGGATGATAGAACACATTGTCTTTGAAGAATCCTTCGCGCGGGTTGATGCCGAACATGAGACCGTCGAGCCGGCGCTCGTAGCCTTCGCGGTTGACGGTGGCGCCGGTGAAATCGGTCTGCAGCTTCGAGATCATCGCGTTGATGTGCTCGAGCCGATTCCCCGGGTCCGGGTGGGTGGACAGCCACTCGGGCAGCCGGCCGGCGCCCTGGCTCGACGAGATCTTGTCGAGCAGCCGCATCACGTCCGCCATCTGGCGCGAGTCGAAGTTCGCGCGACTCGAGTAGCGGATGCCGAGCTCGTCGGCCTGGTTCTCGTCGTCGCGGGAGAATTTCAGAAACAGCACGCTGAGGGCCTGGCTGGCGACGCCCGCGTACTGCGCGATGCGCGAGCTGGCGATGCTGCCGATCACGAGCCCGAGGCCGGCGAGCTGCTGTTTCGAGATCTGCGATGCCGTGTGGCGCGCCGTGACGTGGCCGATCTCGTGACCGACGACGCCCGCGAGCTGCGCCTCGTTGTTCATGTGCGCCATGATGCCGCGCGTGATGTACACGAACCCGCCCGGCACGGCGAAGGCGTTGACGGCCGGATCATCGACCACGCGGAACGTCCAGGGCAGATTGGGGCGCTCGGAGGTCGCGGCGAGCCGCTTGCCGAGCGTCTGAATGTAGGACTGCAGCGCCGGATCGGGATACAGTCCGATCGCCGCGACGACCTGGCTGTCGTATTGCGTTCCCATCTGGATTTCCTGGGACTCGCTGACGAGCATCAATTCGTTCTTGCCCGTGGCCGGATTGCGGGCGCATCCCGCCACGATCCCGCCGATGAGAAGCAGCGCGCCGAGTCTCATTAATCCTCCAGGTCGTTCGTTGGGTGTCGCCCGAAATTTCCGCTCAGCACGCCGGCCGGAAAATCGGTCAGCGGGATGAAACGGCGGGGCGGTCTGGATGCTGAAGGAGTTAACCCCGGGGGGTGAGGACACACCAGGGCGAAGGGTGAGCGGGGGGCTCAGTGCCGGCTGCTGATGGCGACGGGGTCGGTCACGCGGTACTCGGCATCGAGCCGGTCGAGCTCCGTTTCCAGACGTTCATTCACGGGCCCGCGGCGGCTCGGGCTGTCGGAGACGACGAGGATCTGGGTGCTGCGCTGCTCGAGAATGAGCTGTGCCGCCCACGCGCGCGCATGTTCGAATGCCGACGCGTTCTCGGAATCGAGCAGCCGACGAATACGTCCCAGACCGTCAGCCGGCGGAGGCGGCACCACCCGGTACGCGTACGCCCACAGTTGTCGCACAACTCATGGTCGCGCGCATGGCGGCGCGCCACAATCCCGCGACGGGGTTAGCTCTAGCGGACGAATTTTCTACGGTCGCCTTTCGGGGGCGTCTTCTTGTGGGCATGCGCGGCGATCTGGAGCCGGCTGTGGAGCGCGAGCTTCTCGAGGATGTTGTGCACGTGGCTCTTGACCGTGTAGGTCGCGATGTTGAGCCGCTGCGCGATCTCCTTGTTGCTCAACCCCTCGGCGATCAGGTCGGTGATCTGCTGCTCGCGCTTGGTCATACGCACCGACGCCATCATCGGCGTGTTGCGCAATACCGACGCCTGCTTGGCGATGTGCGACAGCAGCGTGCCGGTGAGCTGCGGCGGGACCACGTCGCCGCCGTTCGCGACCTGGCGGATCGTGTTCGTGAGATCCTCGAGCGCGGCATCCTTGGCGATGAAGCCGTTCGCGCCGCGCTTGATGAAGTCGATCACGTCTTCTTCTTCGGGCTGCATGTCCATCATGATGATGCGGGCGTGCGGCGCCGCTTCCTTAATACTCTCGACCAGGCGCTGGCTGCGGTTGCGGCCCAGCGCCGCGTCGACGAGCACCACGTTCGGCTTGTGATCCTGGAGCCGCTGCAGCGCCGCCGACGCCCCCTCCGCGGAGGCGACGACTTTGAATTCGGTTTGAGAGTCCAGGAGTGCGGCGAGTCCATCACGGAGCAGACGGTTGTCTTCGATGACGAGGATTTGAATGCGCTTGGTCATGGCTCGAGATGCCCTCGTTCTAGGGACGAGGTGTACGGCTGGGTTTCACGCGACGGTCGAATTTCAGAGGTATTAGTCAAAAGGCGTGAGAAGGTTCCGGGCTCATCCTTTGGGATGAGACGCCAAAATAGCATCTAACCCCTCGGTCCGCTTTGCGTCAGGCCCCCCAAAGCCCCCAAACGCACACGGCGCCCCTCGAAGAGGCGCCGCGTCGTTTCAGGTGCCGCGAGGTGATTACAGCTTCACGACGTTCTGCGCCGCCGGGCCCTTCTGAGCCTGGACGACTTCGAACTCGACGCGCTGGCCTTCGGTCAGCGACTTGAACCCTTCACCCTGGATCGCGGTGTGATGCACGAAGCAGTCCTTGCCGCCGTTTTCGGGCGTGATGAAGCCGAAGCCCTTTGCGTCGTTGAACCACTTCACGGTACCGGTGATGCGTGCCATCTGTGCGTTACTCCCTAGCTAGTACGGTTCCGGCGGCGAGCTGCCTTGCTCTTGCGCCGCCGCTGAACGGCGGGACTCTCATAGAAGCGTTTCTTCTTCATGTCCTGAAACAGGCCGGCCTTGGTGATCGCGCGGCGGAATTTCTTCAACACGGATTCCAGCCGCTCGGTCTCGCTCAGCATCACTTCCATCGCGCCTCTTCCAGGATGAGAGCTGGTCCAGAAAACACGACGAGGACGAGGGCGGAAGCCCAGGTCCCCGATCAAGTCCACTGGTTCAGCCACAGCACCATGCCATGACCCCTTCGCTCGCCCGAACGTTCATCAGGGTGCGGAGCTAAGTCAATGGCCGGCCATGGTTGTACGAACTCGCGTCACAATGCAACTTAGTCGCCCATGCGTTCGACCTTTTTCGTCGTCGCGTTGCTCGCCGCGGCCTGCCCGCCGCCGCGATCCACCAATCCGCCCCCGCCGGTCCGGTCGCCGCGCGATACGACTCGCGTCCGGGTCCCGCCTCCGGCTCGCGACACGGCGCTGGAGCAGCGGGCGGCGCGGCTCGAGCTGCGCGTGCTGGAGCAGGAGGCGCAGGTGGGGGACCTGCAAAACCGGCTCGACGACGCCCGGCGCGAAGTCGTCCGGGCGATGGCGAAGCTGCAATCGCTCGCCACCCGCGCCGAAGCGGCTTCCGGCATGGCGGAGGCGGAGATCGCGCTGCAGGCGCTGCGTTCGGCAAACGGCAATAACTCGACTCCGCCGGAGTTCGCCCAGGGCACCCAGCTGCTGCAGCTCGCGGCGACGGAGTTCGACCAGCAGAACTATGCCGGCGCGCTCTATCTCGCGACGGAAGCGAAGAACGCCGCGGCTGTCGGACAGCGCCGGGCCGCGAGCGACGATCGCGGGGCGACGCGCAAAGGCGAGGTGCCGTTCGCGCTGCCGCTCCGCATCCAGACGACCGGGCGGGCCAACCTGCGCGAAGGCCCGGGCGGCAATTTCAAGGTGCTGTTCACGCTCGAAAACGGAGTTCCGCTCGTGGCCTATTCGTATGTCGATCAGTGGGTGCGCGTGAGCGCGGAGGGCGATCGGACCGGCTGGATCCACCAGACGCTTATCGGCCGGAGGCAATAGCCTTCGGGCGGGCGGCCGCCACCACGCGATTGCCGCCGCCCCGCTTCGCGAGGTAGAGCGCCGCGTCCGCTTCGGCGATGAGCTGGTCCGCCGCATCGCCGTGCATCGGAAACGCCGAGACGCCCAGGCTCACCGTGATCTGTCCATCCGGAAGCTCTTCCGCCGCGATCTTCTTTCTTATGCGCTCCGCGAACTCGGCGGCGCCGTCGATGTCCGTTTCGGGCATCATGATCAGGAACTCCTCGCCGCCGTAGCGCGCGACGAAGTCGACGTCGCGGCTCGCCTCGCGCATGATGCCCGCGACGCGCTTCAACACCGTGTCGCCGGCCGGATGGCCGAACTCGTCGTTGTAACGCTTGAACAGATCGAGGTCGGCCATCACCACGGAAAAGTCATGGTGCAGCCGGCGTGAGCGGCGCACTTCGTTCTCGAGCACTTCCATCATGCGCAACCGGTTGAACAAGCCGGTGAGCGGATCGGTGACCGACAGACGCTCGAGCTCCGCCCGGCTCTCGCGCAGCCGGGCCACCATGTTGTTGAAGACTTCGGTCAGGTAGCCGACCTCGCCGCGCGTGGTCACGGGCAGGCCGACGTCCAGGTCGCCCTTCGCCACCTTGGCCGCGGCCTGCGTGAGCTGATTGAGCGGACGCACGATGAGCGTGCTCAGCAAATAGGCGAGCGCGCCCACGACGGCGAGCAGCAGCAGCACGATTCCGAGCGTGACATTGCGCAGTCGCGCCACCTGGCGGAACGCTTCCGTCGTCGGAATCTCGGCGACGACCATCCAGTTGAGCGCCGGCACCGTGCGCGCGCTGCCCACGACGCGATTGCCGGTGAAGCTGCCGAACTGCACCGCGCGACCCTCGCGCTCGAGCAGCCAGTTCGCGTCCTCGCGCGAGTAGCCCTGGCGCATCAGCTCGCGCGAGGTCCCGCTCGAGCTGACGATCAGGCGGCCGGTGCGCGTGATGAGATAGATCTGCCCGCTTTCGCCGGGCGTGAAACGGCGCAACGTGTCCGACACGGTGCGCAGGTTGACGCGGGAAGCGAGCGCGCCCACCAGGTGGGTGCCGCCCGCGCCTCGTCCCGTGCGCCGCACCGACATGATCGGAACCGAGACCAGCATTTCCGCGTGGGTGGCGCTCGAATCCCAGTACGGCGGGCTCAGCGCCCATTCGTTCCTGGTTAGATCCGCCGCCCACTCGCGCGGCAGCGGCACGCGCCGCGCCTCGCCGGAGCTCGACGCGACGAGGTGTCCGTGCTGGTCCAGCACCAGCAGCTCGGAATAATCGGGGAAACGCTCTCGCACGGAATTGAGGTAGTCGGTGAGGCGGCGGTGATAAATCCCCGAATGCGCGGGCTCGCCGTTCACCAGCGGAATGCGCTCGAGGTTTTCGGTCACCTCGTAGGAGCTCGAGAACACGCGCAGATCGTAGCGCAGCTCCTTGGTCCAGAGATCGACCTCGCGCACCGCCTGCGCGCTCACGCCGAGCAGCTCCTCGGACGCCTTGGCCTGGAGCGCGCGCTTGTTTTCGATATAGGAAATCCAGACGGTCGTCAGCGACGGGATCAGGGTCGCGAGGACGCCGAACACGAGCATCTTAGTGCGGATGCTGGCGAGCCAGGTCTTCTTTTCCACGGTGCCCACAAGATTCATGCGCACGACGTTATTGCAAGTCAGGACGTCTAACCGTGCCTGGAATCACAGGATCCGCCGCCTTGACCCCCCTTCCGGAGCGTCGAAATGACCGACCGTCTCAGCCGTCGTTCCTTTCTCCAGTATGGCGCGGCCGCCCTGGCCGGCCCGGCCGTGGTGGGCGGGAGTGGCACGGCTCGGCGTTTCCCTACATGCGCCGGCGCCGACTTCGACCTGGAAGAGGTGACCGTCGCGCAATTGCAGGACGGGATGCGTGCCGGGACGCGCACGGCGCGATCGGTCGCGGCGGCCTACCTCGCGCGCATTGCCGAGCTCGATCCCAAACTCCATGCGGTGATCGAAACCAACCCCGACGCGCTCGCGATTGCCGATCAGCTGGATGCCGAGCGCAAAGCGGGTCGCGTGCGCGGCCCGCTCCACGGCATTCCCGTGCTCGTGAAGGACAACATCGCCACCGGCGACCGGATGACGACGACCGCCGGGTCGCTCGCGCTCGACGGCGTGCGCGCCCCGAAAGACGCGCCGCTGATCGCGCGCCTGCGCGCCGCGGGCGCCGTGATCCTCGGCAAGACGAATCTCTCGGAGTGGGCGAACATCCGCGGCAATCAATCGTCGAGCGGCTGGAGCGCGCGCGGCGGCCAGTGCGCCAATCCATACGCGCTCGATCGCAACCCGTGCGGCTCGAGCTCGGGGACAGGCGCCGCGATTGCCGCGAACTTCGCCGCCGTAGGAATCGGCACCGAGACCGACGGCTCGATCGTCTGCCCCTCGAGCGCCTGCTCGCTGGTGGGCGTCAAGCCGACGCTCGGGTTGGTCGACGGCGCCGGCATCATTCCGATCGCCCACAGCCAGGATACGGCGGGGCCGATGGCGCGTACCGTTGCGGACGCCGCCGTGCTGCTGGGCGTACTGGCGGGACGCGATTACAGCGCGAGTCTCGATCCGAGCGGATTGCGCGGCGCGCGCATCGGCGTCGCGCGCAAGAAGGTGTTCGGCTACAGCCCCGAAGCCGACAAGCTCGTGGAGGCGGCGATCGACGTGCTCCGGCGCCAGGGCGCGGTCGTGATCGATCCCGCCGACATCCCCCACCTGGGCGACTACGACGACTCCGAGCTGACCGTGCTGCTGTATGAGCTGAAAGCGGACCTCGCCACGTATCTCGCGACGTGGGCGCCGACGGCCCGGGTCAAATCGCTCGCGGACGTGATCGCGTTCAACGAGGCCAACAAGGATCGCGAGATGCCCTACTTCGGACAGGAGCTGTTTCTGCAGGCGCAGGAGAAGGGGCCGCTCACCGATCCAGCCTATCGTGACGCGCTCGCCAAGGACCAGCGGCTGTCCCGCGCGGAAGGACTGGACGTCGTGTTCGGCCAGCAGAATCTCGACGCGATCGTCGCGCCCACGGGCAGCCCGCCCTGGCCGACCGATCTCGTGAACGGCGATCACTTTCTGGGCGCGAGCTCGACGCCCGCGGCGGTCTCCGGCTACGCGAGCGTGGCGGTGCCCGTCGGATACTCGTTCGGACTGCCTGTGGGAATGTCGTTCATCGGCCGGGCGAACAGCGAAGCGACGTTGCTGAAGCTCGCCTACGCGTACGAGCAGGCAGCGAAGCCGCGCAAGCCGCCCCGTTTGCTACCGCAGTGGCGCCCCGACTGAGATCCAGCGCGCGAGCAGCTGCCGCTCCTCATCGGTCATGCCGGTCTTGTTCGCGAGCGGCATCGTCTTCGTTTCGACGGCGCGCACGCGAATCCGCTCCGCGAGCCACATGACGCTCTCGGGCGTATCGAATGTGACCCCACCCGGCGCCGGGCCGAAGGACCGATCCGTTTGGAACTGTGAATGACACGGCTGGCAGCGTTGTACGATTACAGCGCGCACTTCGGCGAAGCTCGGCGCGTTCGCGCGCGCTCCGGCCGTCGCGGCGGTCGCGGCGGTCGCGGCCGTTTTGGGTGCCGATAGAAACATCGCGCCCGCGAGCGTCAGCGCGGCGGGAGCGAGCGCCCAGCGACTCGAACGGCCGCGCCCGATCATTGCGTGGCGCACCGATGCGCCGGCGATGAACAGCAACAGCAAGACGAGCCAATTCTCCGGGCTCGCGTACGTCGCCGGAAAGTGGTTTGACAGCATGATGAACAGCAGCGGGAACGTCATGTAGCTGTTGTGCACGGACCGCTGCTTGGCGCGCTCGCCGAGCGTGAAATCGGCGGGCTGCCCCGCGCGTGTCGCGTCGAGCATCTGCTGCTGCGCCGGCAGAATCCGCTGCCACACGTTCGCAACCATGATCGTGCCCAGAATCGCGCCGATGTGCATGAATGCCGCTCGGCCGGAGAACAGATCGCAGGCGAGCCATGTCACGCCGGTGAGGAGCAGGAGCGAAACGGCTGTCGCGGCCGCGGGCCGCCGCGACAAGCCCGAGCGCCAGAGACCGTCGTAGATCGGCCAGCTGAAGATCACGAGGCCGACGCCGAGCGCGATCGCGGCACCGCGGCTGATCCGCGACGCATCAGGGTCGAGCAAGTACGCGCCACTGAGATAGAAGACCAGAACGAGGAGCGCGATCCCGCTGATCCAGGTCAGCATCGCTTCCCACTTGAACCAGTGGAGAACGGGCGGGATTTCCCCGGGCCCAGGCCGGCGCTTCTCGACCTGATAAAACCCGCCGCTGTGCACCATCCACAGGTCACCCTCGACCCCGGGGCGGGGCGAGGACGGTTTGGCCAGGGCCCGGTCCAACCAGATGAAATAGAAGGAGCTGCCGATCCATGCGATGCCGGCGATGAAATGCGCCCAGCGCAGCA
>DASSUS010000160.1:0-20633 GCA_035706765.1 Gemmatimonadales bacterium | reverse complement strand
CCAGCCTACGGATGACCATTTCCTCCACGAATGAAGCGCAACGCCTGCGCGAGCTGCTCGGCGAGCGCCGACAGCTCGGTTGCGCCGTGCGCCAGATCCTGTATCGCCCGCAGCTGCTCGGCAGCGGCCGCGGCGACTGCTTCGGCTTCCTGGCTCGACGTCTGCGCGCCGGCGCGCGCCTGACCGAGCGACTCGGTGATCTTCGCGGCCAGCTCCGCGCTCTGGCGGCCCAGCTCCGCGACCTGCTTGCCGGCGCGGGCCGTTTCCACGGCCGCTTCCCCGATCCGGTTCAGATCTTGTACCCAGGCGGCCGAGCTCTGGACCACCTGTCCGAGGTCGCCGCGGATCCGCTCGATCAGCTGCGCGGCGCGGTCCAGCGCGCGCCGCGTGTCCTGCACCGCCTTGCCGACGTTGCGCGCTTCGCGGCCGCTCGCTTCCGCGAGCTTGTGTACCTCGTCCGCGACCACCGCGAAGCCGCGGCCGTGAATGCCGGCTCTGGCGGCTTCGATGGTCGCGTTGAGCGCGAGCAGGTTGGTCTGATTCGCGACGAATCCGATCGTCTCAGAGAATTTCTCGACCTGCGTCGCGACCTCGCGCAATCGCCCGACTTCGGCCGCGCTCTCCTCGGTCGTAGCGCCGAGGTCGGTCAGCTGACGCACGGCGGTCTGCGTCCCGGTGCGCACGCGGTCGGCGGTCTTCTCCATTTGTGAGCCGGCCTCGCGCGTGCGGTCGCCCGCGGCCGCGAGCTCGGCGGCGCTGTCTTTCAGGTGTCCCGCTTCGCGGGCTGCGGTCACCACCAGAGTCGCCGCCTGCCCGGCGCCATGACTGGCCCGTTGGGCCGACGCGGCGACCTCCTGGCTGGAGGCGTGAATCTCTTGAGTCGTGGCGGTCAGCGTCTGCACGTATTGTGTCGTCTGATCCGATGCGCCGGTGACTGGGCGGAGCGATCCGTCGATCGCGACCATCAGCGCGAGCTGCGGCGCGAGGAGCTCGAGCAGCTCACCATCCGATTCCCGGTACATCGCGGGATCGGAATGCCGCACGCTCCACAGTCCCACCAACTGCCCGCCATGATACAGCGGCACCAGCATCTCCGAGCCGGGCGTTTCGGCGCCCGGCAGCACGACCTGATCGCGCGCCAGCCCATGCGCTACGACGGGCCGGCGCAGGCGCAGCGCTTCACCCGTCAACCCGGCATCCGCGTCGAACCGAAACGTGGCTGCCCCCGGCTGCGCGGCGGTGTCGGCCACCAGCTCCATCTGTTTGGAGTGCGGATCGTAGCGCGCGAACCCCATCTGTTCCCAGGGTACGAGCTGACGTGTCAGCTCCTGAACGCGCTGAAAACTCTGGGTCAATGAGAGCTCGGCGGCGATCACCTGGGCCAGGCGCTGAATCAGGTGCAGCTCGTCGGCGCGAACGCCCCGCCGCAGCACATAGAGGCTGCCGAAGGTTGCCAGCAGCAGCGCCCCAATAAGGAAGAGGCGCGGAACAGCGGGGATGCTCGCGTGCACGAGCGCGAGGCAGACCAGGGCGAGCGCGGCCGACACGAGATAGACGATGCATTCCCAGCTCAACGTGAGCCGCGCGTCGACCCAGGCAATCGTCTGGCCGAGCGCCAGCTCCAGATAGAACGTCCCGTTCACGATGACCGGCAGCAGCGCGATCGCGAACGCGACGGCGCCCAGATTGTCGACCGACAGCGCGGCAGCACCGGTCGCGCCGCCGATTCGCGCGTACATCAGTCCCACGAACGTCGTGCCGGCGGTGAGGTGCGCGGCATTGTCGAGCGCGGCGCGGATCGGCATCCGGCGCAGCACCACGTCTCCGACCAGCATGGCGAACGGCGCGACGACGGCGGCGAACGCCCAGCCGCGGTCGAGCAGCGCGAACAGCACCACGCCGATCACATACGAGGAGAAGCCGTTGCCGGGGAGCGCGATCCCGTAACGGCGAGTGAGCGCGGCGACGAGGATCAGCAGCACGCCGGCGAGCGGGACATCGGTGCCGGCGGGAACCGTCCCTTTGATCAGGGCGACGAGCCCCGCCCCGAAGCCGAGGACCGCGGCGATCGAGACCACCGCGCGAACCAGAAGTGCTCGCCGCATATCGCGTTGGCGAAAGTCGGCGCCGTGGCGCGGTGTGTCAAGCGCGACTATCGTTCACGCCATGACCGTCACCATCGAATACTGCGTCATCTGAAACTACGAACCTCGGGCCACCGGTCTGGCGGCCGAGATCCGCGCTGCGTACCCTCACGCCGAGGTTCGCTTGATCCAATCCTCCGGCGGCGTTTTTGAAGTCGACGTCGATGGACGGCGCGTGTTCTCCAAGAAATCGTCGAAGCGCCACGCCGAAGCGGGCGAAGTGCTGCGCCTGATCCGCGAGTCCGCCGCTCCACAGCGGTGAGAATCGCGCTCTCCACCGGCGGCGGCGACGCCCCCGGCCTCAATGCCGTCATTCGCGCCGCCGTTCTCGCCGCCGTGCACCGCGGCTGGGAATGCTTCGGCATCAAACGTGGATTCGACAGTCTGCTGGGAGGCGAGCCGCCGGCGCCGCTCGGACCCAACGAAGTTCGCGGCATCACGCACCTCGGCGGCACGATTCTCGGTACCTCGAACCGCGGCAATCCCCTGAAGTGGCGGCACCAGCTTCCCGACGGCACCTGGCAGGAGCGCGACCGTTCGCAAGAGCTCCTCGAGTCGTTCCGCGAGTTCCGCTTCGACGCGCTGATCTCGATCGGCGGTGACGGCACGCTGACGATCGCGCACGAGCTCTGGAAAAAAGGCCTGCCCGTCGTCGGCGTGCCGAAGACGATCGACAACGACGTCGGCGGAACCGTCGCGACGTTCGGATTCGATACCGCGGTCGCGACCGCCACCGACGCCATCGACAAGGTTCACTCGACTGCTGAGAGCCACGAGCGCGTCATGGTGGTCGAGGTCATGGGGCGACATGCCGGGTTCATCGCCTTGAACTCCGGGATCGCCGGCTCCGCCGACGTCATTCTGCTGCCCGAAATCCCGTTCGATATCGACAAGGTCTGCGACAAGATTCGCCGCCGCGAGGCCGAAGGCCGGCACTTCAGCATCGTCGTCGTCGCCGAAGGCGCCGTTCCAAAAGGCGGCCACGTCTCGCTCATCGATCCCGAGCACGCTCGACTTGGCGGCATCGCCGACAAGGTCGCGCACTCGATCGAAGAAAAGACGGGAAAGGAAACGCGCGCGCTGGTACTGGGGCACCTGCAGCGCGGCGGCAGTCCGACGACGTTCGATCGGCTGTTGGGTCTACGATTCGGCGCCGCGGCGGTACGCCTGATTGCCGAACGGAAGTACGGGATGATGGTCGCGCTGCAACCGCCGAACATCGTCGCCGTCCCGATCACGGAAGCGCTCTCCAAACCCAAACGCGTTCCCATCGAATCGGACACGATCGCCACGGCCCGCGATCTCGGGATCAGCTTCGGCGACTGAACGGACAGGTGTCGCCTCAATAGGACACGCACCCGGCTCCCGCACCAGTCATAACTAGTGTAAGTACAACACTTTAAGTGAATCGTGGATCATGGCATGCCTCTTTCTTATAGGCGGGGCAAAGGAGGTAGCCATGAAACGGTTACTCGTCGTTCTCGGACTATTGATCGGTGTGGCTGGTGCCGCTCAGGCCCAGACCCGCGTCGGCGTCTCACTCAGCTTCGGTGATCCGTACGTCCATGGGCAGGTAGTCGTCGGGCGGCCCTACTACCACCGATACTCGCGCCCCTACTACCACCGATATCGCCCGTACTACCGCAGTGCTCCTGTCATCGTCGTTGCCCCGCGCCATTATCGCGCGCCGCGCGTCGTCGTCGTAGCCCCGCGTCGTCACCACCATCGGCGTTGGTAGCTAGCTCGAAGTCCAGGGCCCCCTCTCAGCGTGGCACGGAGGGGGCCTTCTATATTCAGTAGTGCGCCCCTCTCGCGATCACGCCCTTCCTCCTGATCCCCAGGCATTTCTCGCTGCCGAGCCCCCCACCGGGCGCGTCATCGTCATCGCTCCGACCCGCGCGGCCTGTGAAACGATCGAGCTCGCCTTCGGTCTCCAGCTGGAGACTCTGTTGGAGCGCGAGCACGGCGACGATATCCGCCGGTTGGCGGGATCGGGCCAGGGCTTCGGGATCGTGGCCGGCACCGGTACGGGAAAAACGCTCGCGATCCGCAATATGGCGGAAACGATACTCAAGGCGCCGCTCAAGGTCGGGGTCGTCAACCGCGAGCGCGAAGCAACGCCTGAGACCCCTACCTGGAACGTCGTCATCGTCACCACCGGCATCGCGCGGCGCTGGTTCCAGGACGGTCTGATCACGGCTCAGGACACGCTGGTGGTGGACGAGATCCATCAGACTTCGGCCGAAATGGAGCTCTGCCTAGCGCTCGGCAAACGAGCGAAGTGCCGGTTCATTTGGCTGTCGGCCACGGTCGATCCGACCTTCTACGCCGACTACCTGAATTCAGCCGAGGTATTGGAGACGCGGGCGTTCGATCCGGCGAAAGCGGCCCGTGTGAACGTCCTCGCAGAGCAGCCGCTCGAATTCCTCAACGACCGATTCATCAAGCGGGTCATGCGCGAACGGCGCGGCGTCGCGGTCTTTGTGCCGACGCGCGCCGAGGTCGAGCAAATAGCCAAGGAGCTGGGAGACCGTTGGCCGAACCTTGCCACGGCATTCTACCACGGCGGCGAGCCGATACGAGTTATTCGACCTTTTCTTGACGGTTTGGTCAAACGTCCCTTCCTGCTGGCGATGACCGCGGCGGGCCAGTCCGCGCTCAACATCCGTGGTCTGGATACGGTCGTCATTTACGACGCGCGCTACACGAACGTGGTCGAGCGCGGCAAGAATGTGCTCACCCGGACGTACCTGGGGGCGAACGAGATCCTGCAGATGGCGGGCCGTGTGCACGGCCGGGTTCAGCAGGGTGAGGTCTACATTCTGAGCGATCGCGACATGGTGTTCGAGGAGCTACGCCCCACCGCGCCTGAGTTCCAGCTCGCCGGCGACGCGGAGCAGGTCGCGATTACATGTGCCGCCATAGGCGTGGATGCGGCCGAGCTCGAACTCCCCGTGCCGCTCGACCGCCGTGCCTATCGGGAAAGCGTCGCGCTCCTGACGGAGCGGGGGCTGATAGAACAAGGCAGGTTAACGACTTACGGGCGTGAAGTCGAGGCGATGCCGGTCGAGCGCCCGTGGGGGGAGATGCTGTATCACGCCGATCCGGCACTGGTGCCGGTCGCGGCGGTCGCATCGAACATCGATTCCCTGCACCGGATGACGCGCGAGGAACGCCAGCTGGGCGGCTTGATCGTGCCCGGCTCGGATCATATCACGGCATACAACGTCTACGCGGAGGCCGTGAACAAGCACGGATACCTGGGCGAGGTCTACGGTCTGCCGCGCCACCTGTTCCGCGAGGACGAGATCGAACGCTGGGCCGAAGAGCGCGGCGTCCTGGTGAAGGCAATCGAAGACATCGCGCTTGGCACCGCATCTGTCTATCGCCAGCTCGAGCTGCCGCTCCCCGCCAAGCTGCCCTACGGCGACCGCAAGACGCTCGAGCTCTTTGCTGACCTTTTGGCCAAAATCATGCCGTTCGATCTCGTGATCGACGAACAGACCGCAGACGGTCGCGAGGCGCGAGTGAGTCGCAGCTCGGTATGCGGGAGCTGGGGTGCGATCGCCGGAACGCTGCGCTATTTCGCCGATCGCTTTGGTGTGCCGCGCGCCAGCATCGAGGGCACGCAGATCCCCGAGCGCGCGATTCGCCGATACGCGCAGCGGGGCAGGCCGGATGTGGTGTTCGAACGCCAGCGCCGGCGCGAGGGGCTGATGGTCGTGCGGACGGTCGAATACTTCGGGTTTACGCTGGACCGCGAGGTCGAGCCGCTCCCGTCGCCGTTCCCCCCGGAGCTGGCGGACGCCGCGCGTCGAGCATTGGTGGACGCAGTGATGGCGGGGGAGACGCCTCATCCCGATCAGGGCAAAGTCAGGCGGGCATTGGAACGGTTCGGCCACTACTGGCGCCGCTCGGGGGGGACGCTCAACCAAGCCGACAGTGCTCACCTGAGGCAGCAGATCGCGGCGCAGCTGGAAGGCGTGAATTCGTGGGACGATTTTATCGCCGCGCGCATCACCCTGGATCCTGATCAGGCGATTCCGCAGGCCGAACGGCAGCGACTCGACGCGCTCCCGTCGTCGGTTTTTCTGTACGGCGATCGCGTTCCCATCGACTACGACCTCGAGCAGGGGGTCGGGATCGTGCGGCTCCGCCTGAAAGAGGGCCAGGCCCGCAGGCTGCATCCGCGCGATCTCCCGGCGTTCGACCGACCCGTGCGGTTCACCGTGACGCGCGGCAAGCACGACGCCGTTCGCGCGAGCTCGCTCGATGAGCTGCGCTCGGGTTTGCGAGGTCTCGGAAGCGTGCATCGGGGGCGCGTCGCCCGCGGGGGCAGGCGGCCCAGGCGACGCTAGTCGCCCGTCGTCACATCGAGGAGCGCCAGCGACAGCGCGTCGTAGGCGTCTCGCGCGTCTGCGAGCGGAACCCCTGCGGCGAGCGCGACGGCGCATCCATCCACAACTGCCATCCTCGCCGTGTCCTCAAAACCGTTATTACTGGCCGTTCGGTCAAATAGTCCAGCGGCACACAGGCTGATCCACGCGCGCGCGGTCCCATCGTCCGCCTGGCGTCGCAGCTCCTCCCAACATGCGTCCACTCCGGCGGTCCCTGGCGCCGACCTCAGCGCGCGCAGCAGCGCGGCATCGCGGTTCAATGCGATCTGCGTTGCCGCCGTGCGGAGCAATCGAGCGCGTGACGCGTAGTGGTATAGGACGAGTCCTTTAACGACGCCGGCTCGGCGCGCCACTGCATCGAGCGTGAATCCCTCGATGCCGGCCCGCTGCAGCGTTTGCACGGCTGCCGTGAGAATCGTAGTGCGAGTAGCGGACGCGTCTTTGGGCATGATGTTGTCCTGACGGTCAATAATGGGAGCGACGAGTGCGGGCGCAAGGCGAGGCCAGCCAGCAACCTTTTCCACGACTCGCGAGTCTCATCTTGACACGTCCCTAACACCGGTCCTGTACGGAATGAAACCTTGGACCCCCGAGATTTGTATGAGGAGGACCAACCTATGATTGACAAACCCGTCGCTCCTGTGGGCGCTGCCCCCGCCGCATTCTCTCCTCTCGCTCGCGCGGTGATCGACTCCGTCAGTGAGGGGATCGTCATCTTCGATCAACAGGGTCGCGTGTTGTACGCCAACGCCGCCGCGCGTCGATCTATCGACGGCCAGAACGGAGACGTGCGGAATCGCCTCCAGAGTCTCGGCGCGCGCTTCTCCTCGCTGAAGAACGGCGCCCAGAGTCTGGGCGAAGCCGCGATTCTCCCGCAGTCCGGTCCCCTCACCCTCGCTGAACGCGAACGCCAAGCCATCACCGACACACTCCAGGACACGAGCGGCAAGCTCGCGGAAACCGCGCGCCGACTCGGCATCAGCCGCACGACCCTCTGGCGCCGGCTCAAGGCCTACGGAATGGACGGCTTTCGCGCGTCTCCCTAGCGTCCTAGCTTCCCCGGGGGATGACCTCCCCCGCCCCGCAGCCATTCGTCATTGAGGAATACGTCCGCTGGTCGGACGTAGACTTCGCCGGGATCATTTTTTACGGATCATACGTCCGCCTGTTCGAGATCGCCGAAACGGAGCTGTTCCGGCACTGTGGGCTGGCGTACGCCAGCATGTTCGACCAGTTCGACATCTTTCTTCCCCGCAAAGCGGTGCACAGCGAGTTCTACTGGCCGGCCCGTCTCGACGACCGGCTCCGCATCGCCGCCTATGTAGGGAAGGTCGGTACCAAGTCGCTCACGCTGCACTTCGATGTGTTACGCGCGGGCAGCAATGCGCTCGGCGCCGCAGGCTGGATGGTGCTCGTCTGCGTCGACCGGCAACGACTCAAGCCGATGCCGCTGCCGCAGGGACTGATCACGGCGCTGGCTCCGCACACGCTCACGCCCGAGGCCGCGCGCCGCTCGCTCGGAGTCGCCGTATCCCCGCGCTGAGCCGCATCGCCCTGATCGTGATGGTGTTGCTCGCCGCGTGCAGCCCCGACGAGCCACCATCGCCTCCCGTTCGCCTGCAGACGACGATTGCCTTTCCTCCCAAAGACACTTTTCAGCTCGGGCTTCCGGCCCTGACCAGGTGGTGCAGCGATCGGCAATCGATTCTCATCGAATCGCTCAGCCCTGAAGGCAGCGGCGTCATGATGCGACTGCGCTACCGCGACAGTCTCCACTCCGACTCCTTTCCCATCGTGTTGCCCGACGACACGGGAGCGGTCCCCGCGGCAACTGTCGCGCTGCGATTCTTCGTGGATGACACGCCGCACGGCTACACGCTCGATAGCGGAGGTGTGCACGTGGAGCGCACCGCGAACGCGATCGTGCTGAGCGGAACGGGGGTCGGAGTGGAGAAGGCGATGCGCATGCGAGCCTGGTTCGAGTCGGAGCCGGTGCCCCTCGGCACCGACTCCGTTCCGTGTAACTACTCGCCGTGAGCGACATTCGCGTGGGGTTCATCGGCGCGGGGTTCGCGCGCCGCGTGCAGCTGCCGGCGCTCGCTTTCGTTCCCGGTGCTCGAGCCGTCGCCATCGCCAGCGGCCGCCGCGCGAATGCTGAGGCCGTCGCGCGAGAATTCGGATTACCGCACGTGTTCGACGACGGTGTAGAGCTCGCGCGCTCGCCGGACGTCGACCTCGTGGTCGTCTCATCGACCCCCGAGTCGCACGCGCGCTACGCGGTCGCGGCGCTCGAGGCGGGGAAGCACGTGCTGTGCGAGAAGCCGATGGCGATCGATGCGTTCGAGGCCGCCCAAATGGTGGCAGCATCCGAACACCACCCCGACAGCATCGCGTGGATCGACCACGAACTGCGGTACGAACCGAATCGCCGGCGCGTGCGCGAGCTGGTTCGGTCCGGTGCAATCGGCGAGCTGCGGCACGTGGAGCTGCAGCTCAAGCCGTACCTGCGTGGGGATGGTCGTCCGCAAGCGTCCGACGCGCCCTGGACCTGGTGGTCCGATGCGGCGCGGGGCGGGGGAATTCTGGGTGCCGTCGGGTCCCACCTGATCGATCTCTTCCGGTTTTGGACTGGCAGCGAGATCGCGTACGTGGCCGGACTCGTGGAAACGTTCGTCAAGGAGCGCAGAGACGAGAGCGGGCAATTGAGGCCGGTAACGGCGGACGATTTCGCGAGTGCGGTTCTGCAGACCGGCTCCGGTGTGGTCGCGACGATCACACTGAGTACCGTGGCGCATCACGGCCCTGGTCACCTGGGTCAGGTCACTGGAAGCGACGGAACGCTGCTCCTGAGCGGCGAAACCAGGCTCGAGCTCGGGAAGCCGGGCGGTCCGCTCGAGGACATCTCCGCGCCGGACGAGCTTTGGGAGCAGACGAAGCCGAACAACATGTGGGCGCGCTCGTTCGTGCGACTGATGCGCGAGCTGACGGGCGTAATCCGCGGCGAGCAGCCGCACGGTGAGCCGGCGACGTTCCGCGATGGCTGGCAGGTGCAGCGTGTTCTGGATGCGATCCGCGGCGGCCGGGGTGTGCGGTTAGATTGAGTGCCGTGGAACAGACCTACTTCCGTAAAGGGTTCGGGCTCAAAGGCGCCATCGAAGGCGCGCTGACGGCCGACTACCACAGCCGCGTGGTGGACGCGATCCGCGCGTCCGGGTACACGCTCGAGGTCGGCGATCTCACCTTCAGGCTGGCGGGCGAGTTCGGGTTCTGCTACGGGGTGGATCGTGCCGTGGAGTACGCCTACGAGACCCGCACGAAGTTCCCGGACAAGCGCACCTTTCTGGTCGGCGAAATCATCCATAATCCGCACGTCAATCAGAAGCTGGCCGCGATGGGCGTTCAGTTTCTGCACCGGCCCGAAGGGCGGGACGGCGAATTCGATTTCAGCGCCGTGACGGCCGAGGACGTGGTCATCCTGCCGGCATTCGGCGTCACGGTCCGCGATTTCGAGCGGCTGCGCAAGACGGGTTGCGTGCTGGTCGACACCACGTGCGGCTCCGTGCTCAACGTGTGGAAGCGCGTCGAGTCATACGCCCGCGACGGCTTCACCGCGCTGATTCACGGCAAGAACTACCACGAGGAAACGAAGGCAACCTCGAGCCAGGTCAACAAGTATGAGGGCGGCAAGTATCTCGTCGTGCGCGACATGACCGAGGCGCGCCTGGTGTGTGACTACATCGAGGGACGCGGCAACCGAGAGCAATTCCTGCAGCACTTCAAGGGAAAAATGACGCCGGGATTCGATCCCGACCGCGACCTCCAGCGCATCGGCGTGGCGAATCAGACCACGATGCTCTCCGGCGAATCACTCGCCATCGCCGCCGAGGTGCGGAAGAGCATGGCCCGTCGGTGGGGAGAGGCTGCCGCCTCCGAGCATTTCCGTACGTTCGACACCATCTGCTCGGCCACCCAGGAGCGCCAGGACGCGGTGCTCAAACTGATCGCCGAGCCGCTCGACCTCATGGTGGTGATCGGCGGCTACAACTCGAGCAACACGACACATCTCGCCGCGATCTGCAACGAGAAGGTGCCGACGTATCACATCGAGGACGCCGCGTGCATCGATGTCGAAGACGGCAGCATCCGGTTCCGCCCCGTGGGGCTCCACAGCTCCGAGGAGCGCCGCGAGCGCTGGCTCCCGCCGGGACCGGCTCGAATCGGGATCACCGCGGGCGCATCCACTCCCAACAACAAGATCGGCGAAACTATCGAGCGGATTGCCGCGCTGCGGGGGTGAACGGCAGGAGATAAAGCCGTCCCGGCAGTCCACGCGACGCCTCGTGTGTCAGCACCAGCGTGGAGTCATTGAGGAAGCCGATCGATTCTCCACCCCCACCGAGGCTGCCGACGTTTCGAGGCTCGCCGAGCGGGGTGAGCTGTCCGCCTGGCCCCCGCCGAAACTGGTAGATCTCCCCGTAGGTGCGAAGCGCCACGAGCGCGCCGTCGCGCGTCATGGCGGCGCCGGTCACCACGCGGCCCTGCTGCGGCGATGGCTGGATGTCGAGCGTCTGTACGGGCGTCGCCACGCCCGTCCGCTTCGTCCATTCGTGCCGACCCACGCGGTACAGGCGAATGACGTTGCCCCCGTCTCGCGCCTTGCCGTTTCCTTTGCTCACGAGGTAGACCGTCGTGTCACCGGGGTCGATGTACATCGCCTCTACGTCGCGGGGGCCGTCATCGTACTTAAGCCGCAGGACAATGGGCGGTGCTGTCGTACGAAGGGTGTCACTCGGCCGAGTCGAGGGACGCGGCTCGGGAATCGCGTAGATCCTCACCGAGGAGCGCGATCCATCGTTGTCACCCGTATCGGCGATGTAGAGACAGCTCGGGGCCGGTGGGACTGTAGGCCGGGGACAGGGGCCAAGCTCCAGGTCTTCCCAGTCGCCACCCCGCACGCCGGGCACCAGCATGCGCCCGCGATCGCGGCCGCGCAGATCGGTGACGAAAAGGAACGGCGGGTTATTCGCGTCGTTGTGAGTCCACAGGATCCCGGGATAGGTGCGACTGATGACGACGCCGGAGCTTTCCTGGAGCCTCGGGTTTTGGAAATAGGCGGGCGCAGGGGAGGGGGCCGCCTGCACAAGAATAAGGAAAGGCACGATCATCCTGGCTACGACTCCCTTCTGCGGTAGGTGCCGTCTGAGAGCAGGTCCCAGGCGTTCGGGTCGCTGAGCTGACTCGCGAGGATTTGATCGAGGCTGCGGCGACAGGCGGGATCACGCACGGGCGCGACCACCTCGACCCGGCGCCGGAGGTTGCGAGGGCGCCAATCGGCGGACCCGATGTAGTACTCCGGATCGCCGCCGTTTTCGAATCGAATGATCCGGGCATGTTCGAGGAAGCGGCCCAGCACGCTGACCACGCGAATGTTCTCAGACAGTTCCAGTACGCCGGGCCGCAGCGTGCAGAGGCCACGCACCACCATCTCGATCTCGACGCCGGCCTTCGACGCCTGATACAGCGCATTCACCACGTCCGGATCCGCCAACCCATTGAGCTTGGCCTTGATCCCGCCGCGGCGCCCGGCGCGCGCGTGCTCCGCCTCACGCGCGATCAGCTCCAGAAGCTTCGGCAGCAGGTAAACGGGCGAAACCAGGATCGCGCGGAAGGGGGTGCGGGGCGCCTGCGACGACCCCGACAGCTCATTGAACAGATCGTGCACGTCGCTCGCGATCACGGGATCGGCCGTGAGCAGCCCCACGTCCGTATACAGCGCGGCGGTTGCGGCGTTGTAGTTGCCGGTGCCGATGTGCACGTACTGCTTGATTCCCGATTCCTCCCGCCGCACCACCAGCGCCGTCTTGGCGTGCGTCTTGAGGTCGACGAGCCCGTACACCACGTGAATGCCCCGGCGCTCGAGGGTGCGTGCCCACTCGATGTTGCGCTCCTCATCGAACCGCGCCTTCAGCTCGACGAACACGAACACGTCCTTGCCGCGCTCGGCGGCGCGCAGCAGGGCGTCGACGATCCCGGACCGGCCGCCGGCCCGATAGAGCGTCAGCTTGATCGCGAGTACGCCGGGGTCGTCGGCTGCTTCCTTGAACAAACGCTCGACGGTTTCCTCGAACGCGTCATACGGATGATGGATGAGCACGTCGCGCTCGGTGAGAACGTCGAAGATGGACCGGTCGCTGGGAATCGGACTCGTCGCCCGGTGTGGGGGATAGTCGAGCGACTCGAGCGGCACGCGGGCGAGCTCACGCACCGCGCCCAGATCCACCAGACCGCCATCTCCGGATTCATAGATGTCGCCGGCGTCCAGCAGACTGTCCGGCACGGCATCCTCGAACTGCAGCTCGTGCAAAACGAGCTCGCGAACCGACGGTGGCATGGCGCGCTCGACTTCGAGCCGGACCGGGGCGCCGAACGGTCGCCTGCTCGCTTCTTCCCCGATGACCTGGAGCAGGCTCACGGCATGGCGCTCATCGAGCTCCAGATCGGCGCCGCGCGTCACCCGAAACGCGTACGCGCCCTGAACCTGAAGTCCGGGGTAGAGCGCGTTCAGGTTTTCGCGGATCACGTCCTCGACGGGGACGAAGCGGTGCGTGCCGGTGGTGTCGTTCTCCGGTGGTACCGGAATGAATCGCGGGACGCCGTCGGGAATCTTGAGATACACAAACTGCGTGGAGTCGCGGCGCTGATCGTGCACCACTACGGCGAGTGACAACCGGAGGTTCGGAACGAGCGGGAATGGGTGGCCGGGCGCGCGCGTGATGGCCTGCGGCGTCATGATCGGGAAAATCTGCTCCTTGAAGTGACGTCGCAGCGTTTCACGCCGGGGCTCCCCGAGATCCGCCCAGCGACTCAGCTCAACGCCGTGAGCGGCAAGCGCGGGTAGCAACTCCTGCCGCAAACAGCGGTATTGCCGCTCGAGCAGCGCATGGACGCGCAGCCGGATGGCGGCGAGGCGCTGCTCGGCCGATAGGCCGTCGTCATCGGCGCCGGTACCCCCGGACGCCTCGGCGCTCTTCAGGCCCCCCACCTGGACCATGAAGAACTCATCGAGATTGCCGCTGAAAATCGACAGAAACCGCAGCCTGGCCAGCAACGGAACGCGCGCGTCTTCCGCGAGTGCCAGCACGCGAGCGTTGAACTCGAGCACGCTGAGCTCGGCGTTCAGGAATCGTTCGACACCGGGCTGCTCGAGCTCCGACGAGACGGCGCGGAGCGCGACATCGGACATGCGGCGGCGACGCGCGACCGGGACCGGCGCTCGCTCGACCGCGGTTTCGAGGACGCCGGAGCGCGTGACGATCCCCAGCGCGGCCAGGGTGCGGGCATCGCGGAAGCCGGGACCGCCGGCGGCGGCGAGGACATCGGTGTACGGGAGCCATTGAATTCGTCCGGCGGGCTCCGGCGCCGAGCCGGCGCGCTGGCCCAGCCACACTTCGAGGGAAGGTCGCGAGCCGCTGCCCGGCGCCGTACCGAGAAACCGCAGCTGCGCGTCCGCGCTCCCGAAGTGCGTGCGCAGCAGCGCCCGGGAGCGCTCCTCCCCGCGGCCCGAGCCGATCGGGACGGTAAAGTCGGATGCATCACCGATGAGAGCGACTTCGCGGCCCTGCACGACGATGAGCGCCACCTCACGGTTGTCGAGCGTTCCCTGTGTAATCGCCGTGCTCTCGAGCTCGCGCAGTGTTTTCTCGGCGCGGTCGAGCTTTCCCACGAGCAGCGGCCGCAGGTTGTAGCGCTCGGCGAACGCGCGCGCGAGCGTATCGAGACCGGGCCGTCCCCGGCGACGCTCGCGGATTTTCAGCTCTTGAAACGTCTGCGCGGCGGGGCCGCTCCGGACGGTGACCACGTCGTAGGAGAGATCGTACTGGCCGCGCGCGAACCAGCGGGCGCTGGTGCGTCGTACACGGCGCTCGGTTTCGAACGAGATCCGCGGTGTGAGGCGCTCGGGTTCGATCAAGCCGCGAAGCCGGCGCGCCGGCTCCGACGTACCTGCGAGGGCCTGGGCGCCGTCGAGCTCGGGAACCGCCGCTTCAAAGATCTCGGGCGGCGGCCCTCCGGGTCCCACGCCGACGACGTGCACGGTGAGGACGCGTGTATCGTCTACGCGTACGCGGAAGCGGCACGTGACACCGCGACGGCGCAGGGCACGGTCGGCCGAGTCGAAGTAGATGTCGCGCTGGAAAAATCGCTCCGTCACTTCCGAGCGAAGGCCGAGCGGGAGATCGTCCCCGACCATCTGATTGAGGAGGACCAGAGTCGGTACGTCCCCACGCCACTCCGCCGCCATCGCTAGAAGCCGAATCCGGCGCGCGCGTACACCCGCATCCCGCCGCCCGCGTCAGCGGCGGCGATCGAAACGGTGTTCGCCGGGTTCAGGAACGCGAACCAGAGACCGCCGCCCGTTGCGGCATGCCACTTGTCCGAGCTTTCGCCGGGCAAGTAGACGCGGCCGGCGTCGGCCAGCGCGAACAGCCCCAGCCGGCCCGGGAGCAGCAGGTAGAATCGCGTCAGGGAAAAACGCAGTTCCGCGCTCCCGAAGGCGACGGCGTCGCCCGCGAAGCGCTGATCGCGGAATCCGCGCAGCGACGCTCCACCACCGAGGAACGCCGCTTCATGCAGCGGATAGTTTCCCCACACCTTCTTGCCGCCGACGCGCAGCGCGAGGGTGGGCGACAACGGCATTCTGGCGCTGAGATACGCGCGCGCTTCGCCGTGGGCCTCGCCGAACGAGCGGTTGATATCGAGCGTGGCCGGAAACACGCTGCCCCCGAGCTGGAGCGCGACACCGCGCGTCGCCGCCGCGACGAAGTCGCGCGTGTCGACTTCGAAGTCGAGTGCGGCGCCGACCTGATTGATCTTCGTGACGCCGTAGGGCCGCACCGCGTCGACGAGGGTGCCGGCTCGCAAATCCGTATCGACGCGCTTGAACAGGGGTCCCACGGCGAGGTGCGAGCCCCGAGACAGCTGAAAATCGAGCGCCGGTGCGACGAGGTACTGGTGCTGGAATACCTTGTGAAAATCGAGCGAACCGCTGTCGGCGCTTTCATTGCCGAACCCGTAGAAGTGCAGGATCTCGATACCGGACGCGCGCGCGCGCAGCTGCAGCGCGGTGCTCGGCATGAGCTCGCGCCACTCGCCGTCGAACTCAGCGCGGTAGGCCTGCGCCGTCGTCGCGTAGCCCGCCCGGAACGTCACCTCGGAGCTGTACGGCACGCGCCGGAAGTTGTAGCCGGTGCGCGTGAAGCCGCCGCCCCCGAACAGGCCGAGGTCCGGGCCGTAGCTGACCCACGTGAGCGGGAGCCGGCGCGCGCCCCAGTCGCGCGGCAAGGCGAGCGTCGCGGTATCGATCGGGGGTGTTTCGTAGGCGCGCTGATCCACCGACGTGTTCCGGCCGCGCACGAAGCTGTTCGTGCCGCGGTCATCGTAGAACCGCGTCCGGCCGGCGCGCGCCGAGTCCGCGTAGGCGTCGTTGCCGGCGCCGCCGATCACACGGAGCGAGGGGCCGCCTTCGCCGCGCACGATGACGCGGTCGTCACCGCCGTGCAGGAACAGACGCACGTCCTTCGTTTCTCTGGAGTCGAACGTGCGCCGATAATAGGGCGTGTCGTCACCGGCCGGCGACAGTGAAACTGTCATCGTGCCGCCTCGCCGGCGCTCGATGGTGGCGACGTCGGCCCGATCGGTCGCGTGCACCTCGACTTCCTGGGCGAGCAGATTGTAGAAGCGCCTCGACATGTCGGGGAAATTGTCGCGGCGGCGGATCAGCGCCTGCCGCAAACGCGCCCCGTCGCGGTCGTAATACGCGGCCGGGAGTTGGCGCACGGCATGGTCGATCACCGAGTCCGTCAGCCGTGCGCGGATCGCAATAGTCACCGAGTCCCAGACTGCGCGGTCCAGGTCGGTAAGCAGGCGCCGGTCCACCACCCGGCCTGACCAGGTGATGCGCCAGGTTGCGGGATAGTCATTGCCAAATCCCACGAGCTGCGGTTGGTAGTAACCGGCGAGCCAGATCAGAATCCCGTCGAGGCGCGTGAACGCCTGGTCGCGATCGCGGGGAATCGGACGCCACCAGCGCACCGCTCCCGAGTCGAACCGGGCCCAGCGCCATTGATCGTGATGGCGATCCCAGTCGCCGATAAAAACGTCCATCAGTCGTGCCGCGAGAAACGCGCGCGAATCGATCCGGTTGGCGGGATTCCGCTCCAGGCGCTCGAACAGACCGTCGGTGTCGGCGAGCTCGACGGCGCCGGCGATGCCGTCCTTGTTGTCCGGCGGCTCGGTGGGGCGCTCTTCGATCATTCCCAAAAGGCCGGGCTTGGCGCACTCGACCGCGCCCAGGCGCGGATCGTCCGGAAGCTCCACGAACTGGGGAGAGGCATGCAGGACCTGCGCGGCGTCGAGCAGCGGGGCCACGACCAGCGGGCCCCCGGGATGCGCGGCGCTGATCTGGTCCTGGATGATCGAGCGAACGAAGGTCTCCCGCAGATCGGGCGGCATCGCCAGCGTGGGATCCTTGTCGATGGGACGGAACACATACTGGTGCCCGTCTCCTCCCAGAAACCGGATCGACTTGGTCTGGCGCCGCCCGCCGCACCCGGTCGGCGTGAGACCGCCCGCGTAGCGCGACAGATCGAGCACCGGCACTTCGACCGGTGCGGTCCATAGATGCCTGTTGTGCGCGCCGAGGAACAGCCTGTGAAACCATCCGGCGCTGTAATGGGCGCCGGCGACGGCGGTGTCGATGCGCTGCCCGCGTGCCGGCACCGCCAATCCCGCGACGAGCACGATGAGCACGCCTGCCCGAGTCACTGCAGCCATAAGCCGAAAGCCTCCGTGCCGTGGCCCTCACGATCGACGACGGTGACGGCGAGACGCGCACGGCGGTCGCGCAGGACCTCGAGTCTCATGAAGCCGCTCGCGCCGCGCGCGTACAGCGTGCTGTCGAGCCATACGATGTGAGACGCATGTCCGTAGATCCCGCCGCCGCTGGCGAGGAGATAGCTGGCCCCTCCCCCCCGGATCACCTGCAATCCATGCTCGTGGCCGGCGGCATAGACGAGCGGTCGAGTGCGCGAGAACGCGCTGTCCAGGCCGTCGATGAGCGTGCCATACGCCTTGCTGCTGACGTCCTGGCTCGAGATGCCGCTCGCGCGCGCGATGGGATACGCCGACCCGATTATGGGCAGCGGAATCCAGAGCCACGAGTTGAGCTCGCGCAGCGGAAACAGGTGATCGCTCCAGCCGAAGTGGCCGCCGTGCGGGCCGCCGGTGCGCAGCGGGTGATGGCCGAGCACGATCACGACCCGCCCGCTCGCGTTGAGCGCCGCCGCCTGGAGCGAATCGATCACTTCGCCGGGCGCATCGGCTCGACAGGTCGATGTCGGATGCACCGGCTTCGCCCCGTGCTGCAGCCACCACTGCGTGTCGAGCGCGATCAACCGAACGGTGGCCCCGACGTCCACGACGGCAGGCCCGGGGCAGCCGCCGTCGGGAAGCTGTGTGGCGAGTCCGCCCGGAGAAGCGGCAATGACCGCGGCGGAGCGTTGGACCGCTGCCCACCCGTCCGGACCGAATCGATCCCAGTCGTGATTGCCGGGGACGAAGATCGCATGCGTCCCGGTGGCGCGCGCGACGCTCAACTGGGCATCGAGCCGGCGCACGGCCTCCGAGCGCTCGGGTGCGGACGAATCGGGCATGCCGCGCGGGTAGATATTGTCGCCCAGGAAGACAATCAGCGGCGACGGCGCTTGCGCCACGGCGGCCTGCAGCGCGGCGAGCACGGGCTCCGCTTTGGGCGGCGCCGCGGCGGCACCCGCGTCACCGATGAGGAACAGGGAGACGTCGATTTGCTCGCGCGGCGCAGGAGCGGGAAGGGAAGGTAAGTGATGCGCCGGAGCGCACGTCTGCAGCACCAGCGCGAGCGCGAAGATCGCAAGCGCGGCCCAACGGCGCGTCACGCGCTGCTCCGGTCCTCGAGCCCGCGCAACGAGCGGAACTCCGCGTTCACAACGTCGGCGGCGCCCGCCGCGCGAATGGCGTCGAGCAGCACGCTGACGCCACTCTCGTCCTTGATTCGAACGAGGTACTCGAGCGTGTGGACGCCCTGAGCGGCGGGCGCCACGCCCACCAGCTTCCAGCGCTTGGTCTGGTCCTCGAGCAGCTCTTCGGTCGCCGCTTGCACCGGCGCGAGCTGTCTGGCTTTGATGAGCAGCGCGCCGTTGAAGCGCTTCTTCTTTTTCTCGTCGGCGGCGTCGAGGTGCGGAGCGAGCCGTTCGGCGCGCTCGCCGCCGAGCCGGTCTGCGTAGATGTTTCCCACGTTGAAGGCCCACAGCACCAGCACCGTCACGTTGAAGACCAGCGACAGGACCCCCGCGACCGAGGTCGCGAGGACACCCGCGGCCACGCCGACCGCGAGGGCGAGGAAGATGTAGACCGCGTCCTTGGTGTCCTTGAGCGTGTTGCGGAACCGCACGGCCGCGACGATGGCCGCGAGCGCGAAGGCGAGCGCGAGGCTGTTGCGAACGAGGATCACCGTTCCGGCGACGGTCATCGGGAGGATGATGACGGTCTGCACGACCGATTGGTCGTAGCCGCCGCGCCGCTTGGTGATCATGTAGACCCACGCCACCGGCAGGACGAGCGCGATCGCGATGAGCATGACGAACAGTGTGACCAGTGCCCACTCGCCTTGCGACAGCATGGGAGGCGCCACGACCTGATTGGAGAGGCTGACCGGCGCGGGAACTTCACGATAGCGGGCGAGCAGCGCCGGCACGGCGGGCGCCGCGGCCGCCACCGCCCAAACTATGAAGACGAGCAGGCCGTAGTAGACTGCGAGTCGCAGCACCGGCCGACGCAACGCGCTCAATCCGTTCATCGGGCAATTGTAGCTCGTGTTCGAGACGAGCGCTAACTTGGGAGCGATGTTTCAGCCGCTCGATGCAATCCGCGAATCCCTCGCGCCCCGATACGACGTCGAACGGGAAATCGGCGTCGGGGGAATGGCGCGGGTCTATCTCGCGCAGGAGCAGCACCCGCGCCGCCGCGTCGCGATCAAGGTGCTGGATCCGGAGCTCTCGACCCGGATGCTGCGCGAGCGGTTCATTCGCGAAGTCGATCTCGCCTCGAAGCTCACGCACCCGCACATCGTGCCGATTTTCGCGGCTGGAGAGGCCGGCGGCCTCTTCTACTATGTCATGCCGTACATCGAAGGCGAATCGCTGCGCCATCGGCTGCTGCGCGAACGGCGCCTGACGCTGGATGGCGCGCTGCATCTCGCCACGGACGTCGCCGACGCGCTCGAGTTCGCCCATTCGCAGAACGTCGTGCACCGCGACATCAAGCCCGAAAACATTCTGCTGTCGTCCGACCACGCGGTCGTAGCCGACTTCGGCATCGCGCGCGCGATCAGCGCCGCGGGCGAGACGTCGTCCGCGCTCACCAAGACGGGGCAGTCGGTCGGATCGCCCGGGTACATGAGTCCCGAGCAGGCGTGGGGAATGACGGCGGATGCGCGCAGCGACATTTACAGCCTGGGCTGCGTGCTGTTCGAGTCGCTGGCGGGCGAGGCGCCGATCGTCTCGCTGACCGAGCGCAAGGTGCACAACTGGGACGCGCTCGCCGGAAGTGTAGCGCTGCAGGGCTCATCGGGTGGAGTGGTGCGGGCCGTGAAGCACGCCATTTCGAAGTCGCTCGCGCCGGTACCGGACGAGCGGTTTGCGAGCGCCGCGGAGTTCGTCGCGGCGCTCGGCGGCAGCATCCATCGCGTCAGCGCGCCCTCGCGCAGCATCTTCGCGAGCCGGGGGCGGCGCTGGGCCGTCGCCGCGGCGGTGCTCGTGGTGCTGCTCGGACTGACCGGCGCCGCGATCGTCTTTCGCGGCCCGGGCAGCGGGCTGCACGAGCGCCGGGTCGCCATCGCAGCGCTCGAAAACCGGACCGGGAACGCCGCGCTCGACAATCTCGGCTTCATGGCGGCGGATTGGATCACGCAGGGCCTTGCCCAAACGGGTATCGTCGAGATCGTGCCTTCGATCTCGATGATGTCGTCGGCCAGGCATAGCGCCGAGCAGGGAGGGTTGCG
>DASSUS010000159.1:0-6184 GCA_035706765.1 Gemmatimonadales bacterium | reverse complement strand
GCAAGGGCACCATACGCACGCATGGGTCGGCGAACCACACCGCGAGGATGGCGAGACACGCTGTTGCGCACGCTCGAAGCGCTGCCGCCGGTAGACCCTGAGGAACGGGCCGCGCCTCTCGCACGAGCGTCCCTCGCACGGGCGCCTCGCGGGCGTCCCCCGCGTGCGTGTGCCCCTCCCGGGCGACTGTCAACGCCCGAAACGTTCTGGGGACAATCGTCAACGAGTTTATTGACGATGTCCCAACAATTGGTGCGGGGCTTGACGATCGCGCCGGGGCACCATACGCACGCATGGGTCGGCGAACCACACCGCGAGGATGGCGAGACACGCTGTTGCGCACGCTCGAAGCGCTGCCGCCCGTAGACCCTGAGGAACGGGCCGCCGATAAACAGCGCCGCGACCTGCTCCATCGCAAGTCGCAGCACGCGCGGCGCGAGTTGCTCGACGAGATCCTGGCCACGGCACGGCGCGTCGCGGCCGCGCGCAACATGGATGGCGAGCGCATCATCCGCACCGATCCCGCTTGGCGGCTGCTCACCACGATCGAGCGAGCGCCGTATTGCTGCTCGATTTCCGACGCCGCGCGTCTCCTGCGCTTGTCGCGCCAGCGCGTGCACCATCTGGCTCGACAGGCGGAGCAACTGGGCTTGATCGAGCTCGAGCCGAATCCGGACGACCGGCGCATTCTGCAACTCTTTCTCACGGAATCGGGCCGGGCGCGGCTCGCGGCCGCGCGTTCCGTCGAGACCGCCTGGCTGAATGTGCTTTTGAACGGGCTCGACGACCGCCGGCTCGCGGTCACCGTCCACGTCTTGAGCGTCATCGGCCAGCGGCTCGTGCGCGACGCGCAAGCGGCGCGGACGCGAAGCGGCCGCTAAGGGGCGGCGGCGCGGGTGGGGCCGGGCGGCGCCGGTCAGCTCCGGCGGGGCCGGTCAGCGCCCGTACACCGCATCCCGCACCGCATCGGGAAACGGGCCGATCATCCCCGCGATCGCCGTGTTCGTGAGCACCACCACCGTCGTTTCATTCGGCGGATCGACGAACCAGTGACTGCCGTACACGCCGCCCCACGACCACGTTCCCGCGCCCTGCGGGGTGTTCGCGGCCGCGGGGTCGGTCAGCACCGACGACGCGAGGCCGAAGCACCACCCCGGTCCGCGCAGGGTTTGCGACTCGGCGGCCGCGCAGGAAGTCATCTTGTCCACCGTCTCGCGGCGCAGTAGCGGAGCGCCGCCGCGGCGCAGCGTTTCGAGGAACACCAGATAGTCCTCCGCGGTGCCCACCATGCCGCCGCCTCCAGAAGGGTACGAGCGCGGCTCGAGCGCGCGCGACGGCGAAAAGCTGATCGCGCCCTCGAAGAACGGCAGCAGATGCGGATCGCTCATGCGCACCGGCTGCGGCGTGGCGTCCGCGTACGGGGTCACGAGGCGCGACGGGTCGCGCACCACGAACCCGGTGTCGCGCATGCCCAGTAGCGCCGTGACGTGCCGCTCCACCATCGCCGGCAGCGACGCGCCGCCGGCCACCTCGATGATCCTGCCGAGCACGTCCAACGACAGCGAATAGTTCCAGCGCGTGCCCGGCTCGAACAGCAGCGGAACGGAGGCCAGGCGGCGCAGGTTCTCGTCGAACGACAAGCCGGGTTGGTCCATGCCGTCCGAGACCTTGGCGCGGTGATACGGGCCGTCGGGCGGCTCGAGCAGACCGTACGAGAGGCCGCTCGTGTGCGTGAGCAGATGACGGATCAGGATCGCCGGCTCCCGTCCGTCGGGCAGACGCGGGCGGAAGTCGGGCAGCCACTTGGTTACCGGGTCGTCGAGACTCAGGCGGCCGCTCTCGACGAGCGCGAGCGCCGTCACGCTCACGATCGGCTTGGTGAGGGAGGCGTAGCGGAAAATGTCGTGGAACTGCACCGGCCGGCGCGCTTCGCGATCCGCCGCGCCGGCGGCGCGCCGATAGACGAGGGCGCCGCCGCGGGCCACCAGCGTCACGAGGCCCACGATTCGGCGTTCGGCGAGCGCGTGGTCGATGACGGGATCCAGGCGCGCCGCGAGCGCAGCGTCGGGGGTGGCGCCGAAGTCGTGCATGTGAGCTCCTCGTCCCTGGAGAGACGGCAAGTCCGGAATTTGCCCGCAAACGCGCGCAAAGACCACACTGGAAGGCCGTGACGAAGCGCTCACCCGGACGGGATCGAGTAGCGCCGAGCGCCGCAGATCGGCGAGTAGCTGCGCTAGCGAACCGAGCCGTTCGTCACGGCGCCGGGAAACACGACAAAACCTAAGAAATGCCAGCGCCTTAGGGTCTCGCCACAGGCCCGCCAGGCTGCAATACTCTGTGGCACAGCCGTCCCGCTCTCTATTGGCGGACGGCACCTTTTGGTGATCCCAACTTTGGAGGCGGGAGAAATGAACAAGCAAATTCTGGGCTGTGTCGCGGTGGTCGGGGGCCTGCTGGCCGGGGCGTCGGTCCAGGCACATCACTCCACCGCCGGCATCTACGATCCGGCCAAAGAGGTTACGGTCGAGGGCGCGCTGTCGAAGCTCCAGTTCGTGAATCCGCACGGATCGATCACGGTAACGGTGAAGAACAAGGACGGCAGCACCACCGACTGGGTGTTCACCACCGGCTCGGCCACGGCGCTCGCGAATCGCGGCATCACCAAGGTGGGCCCGAACGCGCTCAAGATCGGTGAAGAAGTCACCGTCACGGGCACCCCGGCGCGCAACGGCGCTCCGCTGGCGGGCTTGAAGACGCTCAAGCGCGCGGACGGCACCGTCCTCGGCAACGAAGGCGGCAACTAATCCGCGCTCGCGGGGGGAATCACCATGGCTTCTAGAAAAATGAAGTGGACGAGCGTCGCCCTTGGGGTGGCGCTCGCGATGGGCGTATCGGCGCTGTCGATCGCTCAAGTTCGCAACTCGCCCACGGCCACGGCGGCCGGCGACCAAAACCCGCCGGCCAATCGCGGCGGCGGCGGCTTCCGCGGCGGCCCGCCGCCGTACACGCCGGCGAAGGACGCGAAGGACCTGAAGTCCGTGCTGTTCAACTGGGCCTGGTACATGGGCATGTTGCGCAGCACCGATGAGCGCGACTTGCTCATGACGCTCGTGTACGAGGGCAAGGGCACCATGGACGTGGGCGGTCAGCCCTGCAACGTGTCGAAGTACCGCTCCGACATCACCTACCGGTCGAACGGCGAGCGCATCCGCATCACGGGCACGCGGCCCAACGGCCAGAGCTGCAACACCATCGAAGTGTTGAGCGGCGCGTACGCCTGGAACGAAGACATCATGGGCGCCGAGCTCGAGCCGGGCCGAGGCAAAGCCACAGCGATGCCCGCGACGGTCGAGGAGCGGATGATTCGGCTGTGGGCCGGTCCGCAGGGTGCGTGGAAGGCCGCGATGGCCGCCACCGGCGATCCCGAGGGCCCCGAAGTGGCCGCTCACCCGCAACACGTGCCCGCCGACACGGCGACGGCAGGCCAGACGTCGGTGAAGTGGGAAGGCAACACGCCGATGATCACGTTCCCGATCCCGGGCGTGCCGAAGGCCATGGCCACCGCCACACTCGACGCCAAGTTCATGCCCTCGAGCGTGACGGTGAAGAACGGCTCGGACACCTACGAGTTCACCTACGCCAATTACAAGGACTGGAACAATCCGCTCAATCCCGCCGAGGCGTTCTACGCCGGCAAGATGACGGAGAAGAAGAACGGCAAGGTGATCCGCGACATCACCACCACGGTGACCGAGACGGGCCAGATGTACGTGATCGTGCCCGTGCCGGCCAGCGTGAAGGCGGCGATGAAGCCCACGCACGAGCCGATCGCTTGGAAGCTCACGCCCGCACCGCCGCCGTCGACGGCCGCAAATGCGCCCACGCCGCGCCGCGCGGACGGTCATCCCGACCTCACCGGCAGCTGGGGCCGTCCGTTCAATCCGATCGGCGGTAACGGCAATCGCCGCTGCGGTCCCACGCAGGTGAAGGGTGGCGGCATCAACCCCACCACCGGCTGCACCGGCGGTCAGGACAACTTCTGGGTGGAGTACGAGTGGATCTCGCCGTCGCGGTTCGGAATCTTGGGTCTCCCGATGTACAAGCCCGAGTACTGGGACAAGATCCAGGAGATGGACCAGTGGACCAACAAGGAAGATCCGATCATGACGTGCAAGCCGATCGGCATCCCGCGCCACGGCACGCCGCTGCGGATCATCCAAACGGACTACGACGTGGTCATGTTCTACGGCGCGAACGCCGACTACGGCGGCGGCAACAACGAGTACCGCGACGTCCCCACCGACGGCCGCCCGTTCACCAAGGAGCAGGAGAACCTGTCGACGTTCTACGGCCTGAGCTCAGGCAAGTGGGAAGGCGACACACTCGTGATCGACTCGGTGAACTTCGACGATTCCACGTGGCTGGGACGCGGCGGGTTCTTCCACACCGGCAGCATGCACATCATCGAAAAGTTCACCCGCGTGGGGAACGAGCTTCGGTATGACATGACGATCGAGGACCCGGACGCGTTCATCGAGCCGTGGGTGATGCCCACGCGCGTGATGGCGGCGGTGACGGAAGGGCCGCGTGCCAAGTTCGTGCAGCCCGAGAGGGCGAATTGCGAAGTTTATGAAGAGGGGAATGAGACGAGTCAGGTTCGGCACTAGCCGCTGACCGAAGCGCAGTAATAAGGGACAGGGAGCGGCCGCTCTCTGTCCCTTTTTTCTGTGGGGGGTGACCACTGGGAGGTGTATAAGACGCTGAAGGATTTTGAATCAGGTAACCGGGATCGCTCTGTCTGGTCCGACGGTCGCCCGAAAGACACTTTCCGATGACGACATCAGCGCGCTCGAAAAAATCGAAGCCCCGCTCGGATGATATGGCGAGGCGACTGAATGCGCTTACGGCGGGACTTACCGTGGCACGGGTCCTGAAAGCCGACGATCGCGAGCTGGTCATAGAGTTTGCGGATGGAACGCGGCTGTTCGTGAACGCGAAGCAGCAGCTCGACATCTCCGTTACGTAATTCATCCGCGCTCCCTCGGCGAGCGAATCGCGAGTCCCTCCACGGAGGGATGGATGCACGAAAGCGGTGCAAGGAACCCCTCCATGGAGGTGCGGGAGCCGCTGAAAGCCGCGACGCGCATGAGATACTTCGGTCCCTCGCGACACCTCGCCTCTAACGGCTTCGAAGGGCTCGAAGAGTCGCCCCCGTTGCCCAGAAAGCCAGCGAGACCGCGACCGGGAGGAATCGAGTGAGCGCCGGGATGGCTTTGCGAGGACACGTCCATCGCGGCGCGTGGCTTGCGTGCCTTGCGGCAGTAGCCGCTGCAGCCGCCCAAGCCCAAGCGCAGTCGCCGCCCGCCGCCGTGTCGCTGCGTGAAGGCCAGCCCCAAACCGCCACCCACACCGCCGAACAACGCTTCCTCTACGGCGTCGACATCGGCTCCGGCACCTACCTCCTGCGAGTCGAGCAACAAGGCTTCGACCTCAAACTGGCAATCGAGCGCACGGGCGCCCCAACGGAAACCTACGACTCCCCCACCTTCCGCGACAACGACGAGCTGGCAGTCCTGAGCGCGCCCGGCCACTACCGCGTCGAGATCTATTCCGACGAAAGCACCAACGCCCGCGGCGGCCACACGATCACCCTCACCAATGTCTCCAACCTCCCAGCCGCCGAGCTCGAGGCGCTGCGCCTCGTCAGCGTGGCCTCCATCGCCAACTTCACCGGCGGCGGAGACGGCTGGGCTACGGCCGCCGATTCCTACGCCCGCGCCGCGGAGCTCTGGCACGACCTCGGCCGCACCCGCGACGAAGCCGACGCGCTCTTCGCCTCCGCCACCGTCGAGTACTGGCAGCGCTTCACCTGGCAAAAGTCCGCGGACCAAGCCGCAAGCGCCGCCGTCCTTTACAACCAGCTCGGCGAAGCCGCGCTGGCCGCGAACTCAATCCACCTCCAAGGCGCAGCCGTCATCGAGCAAGCGCTCGAGGTCCGCCAGAACGAATCGGGCGCCGCCGTCGCCGCCGAATCCGAGGCGCTCTTCGCCGAAGCGCTCCGCCTCCTCGAGCAGGCCCGCGCCACCCACGAACGCCTCGGCCGCGTCTACGACCTCGGCCTCGTGCTCAATAACTTCGGCTACACCTACTTCAACAAGGGCGACCTCGCGCGCGCGCGGCCGTA
>DASSUS010000158.1:0-2361 GCA_035706765.1 Gemmatimonadales bacterium | reverse complement strand
CGAGATTGATCACTCAGGCCTTTCCTTTTTTGGCTGGATTCGGTGCGGCGGGCGCCAGGTGTTCGGCGCGGCCCGATGCCTTGATGCGCGCCACGATCTTCTTGACGTCCTGCACCTTGGAGCGCGGCGCGACCAGCACGGAGTCGGCCGTCTCGACGATCACCAGGTCGTCGATGCCGAGCGCGGCGACCAGCCGGCTGTCGGCGTGCACGTAGCTGTTGCGGACGTCCTCGAGCAGCACGTCGCCGCGCGCCACGTTGCCCTGTTCGTCGGCGGGGAGGATCTCGTGCAGCGCGCTCCAGGAACCCACGTCGTTCCAGCCCGCGTCGAGCGGCACCATGACCGCGTCGCGGGTCTTTTCCATGACGGCGTAGTCGACCGAGTCGCTGCGGCAGGCGGCGAACGTCGCCGCATCGATGCGCGTGAAGTCGGCGTCGCGCACCGCGGTCGCGCTGGCGCGCGTGCAGGACGCGGCGATGTCGGGCGCGAAGCTCGCGAGTTCGTCGAGGAAACGCTGTGCGCCGAACAGGAACATGCCCGAGTTCCAGAAGTACTGGCCCGAGGCGACGAATTCGCGGGCGCGCGCCAGGTCCGGCTTCTCCACGAACTGCGCGATGGGGCGCACGGGGCTGCCCTCGGGCTCGGGCTTGCCCGTACGTAGATAGCCGTATCCGGTCTCGGGAGAGCGCGCCACGATGCCGAAGGCCACCAGCTTGCCGGATTCACCCGCGGTGACCGCGTGGCGGATCGCAGACTGGAAGGCGGCGAGATCGCTCAGCGTGTGGTCGGCCGGCAGTACCAGCAGCAGCACGTCCTCGCCGAACGCGCTCAAGGCGGCGTGCGCGGCCAGCGCGATCGCCGGCGCCGTGTTGCGGCCGACCGGCTCGAGCAGGATCGCCGTGGGCTGAAGCTGCATCTCGCGGAGCTGCTCGGCGACCAGGAAACGATGAGCTTCGTTGCAAACCACGACAGGACCCGTTGCAGCGCCCAGTCCGGCGAACCGCGCCGCGGTCTCCTGCAGCATCGTGCGCTCGCCAGTGAGCGCGAGAAGCTGTTTGGGAAGGAGTTCGCGGGACAGCGGCCAGAGGCGGGTGCCGGAGCCGCCGGAGAGGATGACGGGGACGAGTTTCATGAGGCGCGCATCGTACCGGATCAAAGGAGTGGGTCATAAATACACGGGACTCGTGTAATATCACGGTCATGAAAAACATCACCATCACGCTCGACGAAGAGACGGCGGCATGGGTGCGTGCGCAGGCCGCCGAGCAGAACAAGAGCATGTCCCGATTCATCGGGGAGCACTTGCAGGCCTCCATGAAGGACCGGCGTGAATACTTGCGCGCCTATCGACGCTGGCTGTCGAAGCCGTCATTCAATCTGACCGGCGAACCGGAAAAGTATCCATCCAGGGAGGAGATCCATGACCGGTCTCGTGTTCGTTGATACGAGCGTCTTCGCTTATGCGCGTGACCCGCGTGATCCGGTCAAGCAGACAAAGGCCCGGGACTGGATCCGGCAACTTTGGGATGGCCAACGGGGCCGGACCAGCGTGCAGGTCCTGAGCGAACTCTACGATGTGGTCACGCGGAAATTCCGCACAGGCGTAGCGCGCGACGACGCATGGGAGGAAGTCCAGGCATACCTCGCGTGGAATCCTCAACCCATCAATACGGAAGTCCTGTTGTGCGCCCATGAGATCGAAGCTCGCCACCGACTGAACTGGTGGGACTGCCTGGTCGTGGCGGCAGCGCAAGTGCAAGGCTGTGTATTGCTGCTCAGTGAAAACATGCAGGATGGCGCGGACTATGGCGGCGTGATCGTTCGCAGCCCATTCACGCTCAGGGTCGCGGATGAAGCCGCCTCATACGCGCCTCTTCCGGGCCTTCTTTCCCGGCATCGGGGCCGTGGGCGGCCACGTCGCCGTGATCGCGCAGTCTCGGGCGTCTCCAGTTAGCGATCCCGGCTAGGCAACGCGCTCCCCGCGCCCGATCGCGTAGTACTTGAATCCCTGCTTCTTCATCATCCCCGGATCGTAGAGATTGCGGCCGTCGAAGATCACCGGCGCCTTGAGCTGCTGCTTCAGGTAGTCGAAATCCGGGCTGCGGAACTCCTTCCACTCCGTCACGATGGCGAGCGCGTCCGCGCCCTCCAGCGTCTCGCGCGCCCGATGGCACAGGGTAAGATCGGCGCGTTCGCCGTAGATGCGGCGCGTCTCCTTCATCGCGGCCGGATCGAAGGCGCGCACCCGGGCGCCGGCGGCCCAGAGACGCTCCAGCAGCACGCGTGACGGCGCCTCGCGCATGTCGTCGGTGCCCGGCTTGAACGCCAGGCCCCAGAGCGCGAAGGTCCTACCCTTGAGGT
>DASSUS010000157.1:0-5432 GCA_035706765.1 Gemmatimonadales bacterium | reverse complement strand
CGCACCAGCACGTCGGTGAGCCGCCCCGGCTTGGACTGAATCACCGCGCCGGCGCGGCGCGCGGCGGCGATCGCCTCGTCGCGCGGCCGGCTGAGAAATCCCGTAAACGACACGCGCTTGCCCGCCAGCGTCGGAATCCGGCCGAAGTGGGGCGCGGTGCGCGCGTGGCGCAGCGCCGTCATCAGCTCCCCCGCCGCCTCGTAGCGGCGCCCGCGCGAGCCCAGGCAGCGGTGGATCACTTCCTTGAGATGATCGCTGCACGGCAGCGTCCGCACGTCCTTGCTGCGAATCGGACTCGTGATGTCGCCGCGCAGCAGCATGACGGCGATCAACCCCACCTGGAAAATGTCGTCGCGCTGCTGCCAGCGCCGCACGCGCCCCCAGGCGATCTCGTTCGGCACGTTGAAGAGATTGAACGCGTCGGCCGTCACGCCCCGGCGGCTGAGCTGATGGGTCGCGATCCCGAAGTCCCCCAGCTTGAGCTGCTCGTCCTGACACACGAACACGTTGAACGGGGTGAGATCGCGGTGCAGCGCCTGGCCGCGGTGCAGCGCATCCAGCACCGCGAGGACCGCCGCGATCTCACGACGGACGAATCGCTCCGATTGAGGCCCTTTGCGCTCGAGCCAGGTGCCCAGATCGCCGTGCTCGGCGTATTCCATCGCGAGACAGTAGCGGGGGCGCGCGCCGTCCATGAAGACGAACCGGTCGTAGATCTTGAGCGCGCGCAGCTCGCGCCCCACCAGCTCCGCGAAGTACGCTTCGCGCAGCCAGGGGACCAGCCGGTCGCTGATCTTGATGCAGACCCGCTCGGGCAGGGCGCCGCGCGGCTGGGGCGTCGCCAAATAGACCTCGCCGAAGCCGCCCTTCCCCACCAGCTTTTCGAGCCGATAGGTACGCCCGGACTCCGAGCTCACCACGCTGTCGGGAGGCGGGGCCTCTCGCAGCAGCGAGGCTCGCTGCGTCGTTCGAGTGCGGGTGCGCGTCGCCATGGGAGAGCGCAATCTAGTCCTCAATGAACAGCATCGCACGTCGCCGTCTGGCGACCCAGCATCTCATCGCGCCGACGCTGCGCAGCGCCGTGGACGTCGTGCGCGCGCTCGGCGCCGTGCAGGCCCAGGACTATCCCAGCGCCAAGTGGGCCGTCGGCCAGCGCGCCCGGGGGCTCGTCGACGCCGACGTCGAGCGGGCGTTTACGGACGGCGCGCTGCTGCGCACGCATGTGCTGCGCCCCACGTGGCACTTCGTCCTGCCCGAAGACGCGCGCTGGATGCTCGAGCTCACGGGGCCGCGCGTCCGTGCCGCGATGGCGTCGTACGTTCGCAAGCTCGGGCTCGACGACCAGATCTTTCGCAAGAGCCGCGCGATTCTCGAGCGGACGTTACGCGACGGGCGCCAGCGCACGCGCGCCGAGCTGCGCGAGATCTTTCAGCGCGCCGGACTTCGGGTCCCAAGCGGCCATCATCTCGGAAATCTGCTGCTGCGGGCCGAGCTGGATCGCGTCGTGATCAGCGGCGCGCGCCGCGAAAAGCAGTTTACCTACGCGCTGTTCGACGAGCGCGTACCGCCCGCCCCGCCCCGGGACCGCGATGACGCGCTCCGCGAGCTGGCGAGCCGCTACTTCGCCACGCGCAGCCCCGCGTCGACGCGCGACTTTGCCTGGTGGTCGGGACTGTCGATGACGGATGCGCGGCGGGCGATCGAGATCGCTGGGTTGCAGCGTGAGACGGAGGGCGATCGGGACTACTGGGCAGCACCTGCCCGCGCTCGCTCCCTCGCGCGAAAGCGTGTGGCCCACCTGCTGCCCAACTACGACGAATACTTCATCGGCTTCAAGGACCGCTCGGCATTCGCGGAACGGCTTGGCGGGGTAATCAAGAAGGCCCAGCTCGACGCATTGATGGGGCACGTCCTGACTGTGGACGGGCAGATCGTCGGCGCCTGGCGGCGGGAACCCGGCGGCGCGGATATTGTGCTGCGGCTCCTGCTCAAACTCACCCCCACAGAGCGCGAGCTGGTGCTCCAGGCCGGCCAGAAGCTGGAGCGGTTCCTGGAAATGCCCGTTCTCATCGACTTTGGACGTCGCAGGACCTGAACAGGAGTTTGCCCATGGCACAACAGGCTGCAACGCACGACCGACGCATCGACTACATCGAGCTGGCGGCGACCGACATCGAGGCCACAAAACGTTTTTACCAGAGCGTGTTCGGCTGGAAGTTCACCGACTATGGCCCGGACTATACCTCGTTCGAGGACGGTCGCCTGAACGGCGGGTTCTACAAGGCCGACGCCGTGAAGCCGGGTACCGTGCTCGTGGTGATCTTCGCCGTCGACCTGGAGGGGATGCAGCAGCGCGTCACGAAAGCGGGCGGGAAGATCCTGAAGCCGATTTTCAGCTTTCCAGGGGGACGCCGGTTCCACTTTGGTGATCCGAGCGGGAACGAGCTCGCGGTCTGGTCCGATCGGTAGGTCAGCTCCGAAGCGCTGACTTCCGCAGCTCCGCGATCTCTTCATTAGTATGGCCGGCCGCGCGCAGCTTGCGATCCATGAGCACCGTCTTCACCGCGCCCTGGAGCGTGCTGAGCGCGAGGGTGGCGCATTGGGGCCGCGCGGCCGCGATGTCCTTGCCGATGAGATCCAGCATCTGCTCGTACGAAAAGCCCAGAATCTCCTCGAAGCTGGGCTGCTGCTTGTTCGCGCGCTCGGCGAGAATCGACGCGGCCGCCTGGCTCAGGGTGCAGCCGGTGCCCTCGAACCGCACCGCCTCCACCCGGTCCTCGCCTTCTTTGGCCTTGAGATAGATGGTGATGATGTCACCACACCCGGGATTGCCGCCCGGAACGCGGGCATCCGCGTCCGGGAGGCTGCCCGTGAAGCGCGGCCGTTGCGAGTGATCGACGAGCCAGGCGATCCGCGTCTCCCGATCCATTACGGCTTCTCCACCGGGGCGCGAACCAGGTTCCCCCACTCCGTCCACGATCCGTCGTAATTCCGCACCTGCTCGAAGCCGAGGAGGTAGGTGAGCGCGAACCAGGTATGGGAGGAGCGCTCGCCGATGCGGCAATAGACGATCACGTCGTCTGTCTTCCGCAGCCCGTTCTCCGCTTCGTAAATCGTCCGGAGCTCGCTGGCTGGTCTGAAGGTGTGCGTCTCGGGATTCACCGCGCGGCCCCAGGGAATGCTGCGCGCGCCCGGCACATGCCCGCCGCGGAGCGCGCCCTCGTTCGGGTAATCGGGCATATGCAGCCGCTCGCCGCGGAACTCCTCGGGACTGCGCACGTCGACGAGCGGTTTCCCGCTGTTTACGTGCTTCAGCACCTGGTCGCGGAACGCGCGATGGCGCCGATCGTCCCGCTCCGAAATCGTGATGTTTCCCTCGGGATAGCGGGGCACCTTGATCGTGAGCTCCCGGCCTTCATCCACCCAGCGCTGCCGGCCTCCATCCATGACGCGCAGGTTTCGAACGCCGAACAGCGTGAAGACCCAAAACGCGTAGGTCGCCCACCAGTTGTTCTTGTCCCCGTAGAACACGATCGTCGTGTCATCGTTGATGCCCTTGGAGCGCAGCAGCCGCTGGAAGCCCGCGGCGTCGATGTAGTCGCGCGTCAGCGGATCGTTGAGGTCGGCGACCCAATCGACCTTGACGGCGCCGGGAATGTGTCCCGTTTCATAGAGCAGAATGTCTTCATCTGATTCGACGATCCGGACGTTCGGGTCCCGGGCGTGATCCGCGACCCACTGCGTCGAGACCAGGACCTCGGGATGCGCGTATCCGCGGTCGACGATGTCGGCGACCGGTACCACCGATGCGGCCATTGCTCCTCCCTTGCTGTTGTTCGAGGCCACAAACAACGCGACCGGCTGCAGCCCGATTTTCCCCCGAGGGCCACAGCCGGTCGCTCGATTCGAGACGGTACTGCGCTAGCTCGACACGTCGCCTGGGCCGGGTCCGGAGAACGGGACCGGCATGCTACAGAGGCAGACCTGCGTGCGTGTCAGCATCCTTTGGGCAATAACCAAGAAAACGGGGCCGCTGTCAAGGCGTGTCGAGCGGCTTCTTGCCCCGTTCGTAAAACTCATTCTGCAGCCGCAGGCTCTCCGAGTCCGCCTTCACCGCGCGAATCGCGGTCACGAGCCCGTTGATCCAGTTCTTCGTCGCGTATTCGCCGAGCTCGCGAGAGGCGACCGCCCCTTCCCCGGCATAGTGATTGGGGAACCGCGCGTACCACCAGATCCCGGTGTAGAGCCCTTCCGGCAGCTTCTGGCGCGCCTGGTCGGCCCCTGATTCCTGCGTCGCGCGGTCGAGATGCACCAGGTCGGGACGCGCGATCATGCTGACCGAAGTCTCCATCTCGCCCGCGTGCATGTCGGTCGCCGGATTGGAGCGGTGCCGGGGCTCGCCGGGCCCGCTGCGCGCGATGCCCGCGATGTAGACGACGTAATCATGCGGCGCGTCGAGCTGGGTCTGCGCGAAATACGGGAGCAGGCTGTTGTTGCCGCCGTGACCGTTCACGACGATGACCTTCTTGCAGCCATTGCGGGCCATCTCATCGGTCGTTTCCTGCAGCAGCTCGAGCTGGAGGCGCCGGCTGTAGGCCACGGTGCCCGGCTCGTGCTTCGCCTCGGCGATCTGCCCGAAGTAGTACTCGGGAAAGACGACGGCGTACTCCTGCTGCGCCGCGTTCAAGGCCACGTAGCGCACATTGAGCAGATCGTTGCCCAGCGGAAGATGCGGCCCGTGCTTTTCGATGATCCCGATCGGCAACAGGCAGGTGCCCTGCGCGCGCGCGATCGCATCCTTGAATTCCGCGGCGGACAGCTCGTCCCAGCGCACCGAGATCGGCTTGTTCGCCTGCGACCAGAGGAGCGTGGGCCAGAGCGCCGTCAGGATGAAAACGAATCGGAGCAAGGAGTCTCCTGGTGAAGTGAGACCTAAGAGCTAGCGTTGACGCGACGAATCAGCCAGGGTCCGATTCGCAGCACGTCGCGCGCGGCCCGGTTTCTATCCACCCACAATGAGAACCACGGCCACCAGCGCCGTGATCACGCCGGCGGTCTGCCACGCGCTCAGGCGCTCGCCCAGCAGCGCGCGGGCGAGCAGCACCGTGCTCGCCGGATAGAGCGAGGCCAGCGTTACGACGGCGCTGAACGGGCCGATCCACACGGCGAGCAAGTACAATGCGTTGGCGGTCATATCCAGCGCCCCTCCGCCCAGGGCCAGCCACGTAATCCGCGCGGGCAACGCGAGCCGCGCCCGCGCGACCGAGAGGACGATCGCGAAAAACGCGACCGACGCGATCCGGTCGGTCAACAGCGGCCAGAGGCCCGCATTCCTGTTGGTCTGCGCGAGGGCGATCAGGAAGATCCCAATGGCCACGCCGGCAATCAGGGCGGCGCCGATTCCGGCGGTCTTCACCTCTTGCCTGGCTCCG
>DASSUS010000156.1:0-27999 GCA_035706765.1 Gemmatimonadales bacterium | reverse complement strand
GCTGTATCCGGAGAAGTACATCTTCGACGTGGCCGGGTTTCCCCAGATCCTCGCCAAGGATCTCGTGAAGAACCTCGCCGAGCAGGGGCTGCGCTGGAATCCGCCGGTGCATCTCGCCGAGAAGGTGATTGGGTTGAAGCGCGGCGAAGACAACGACAAGCCGTCGTTCACCATCGTCACTGACAAGGACGAGTACCCCAGCCGCACAGTCCTGATCGCCGGCGGCATCGGCGCGTTCACGCCCCGCAAGTTGCCGCTCAAGGACGTCGACCAGTGGAACGAGAAGGGACTGCACGATCGCGTGCTCGATCCCAGGGCGTTCGCCGGGAAGCGGATCCTGATCGTCGGCGGCGGAGACTCGGCGTTCGACTGGGCGGTGAACCTCCAGGGTGTGGCGAAATCGATCCTGATGATTCACCGCCGCGACGGGTTTCGCGCGCACCAGGCGACCGTCGCTCAAGTGCAGGCGCTCGCGGGCTCCGGAAAAATGGAACTGCGCACCTTCTGGGAGCTGAAGGCGATCGAGGGCGGGGCGCAAATCGAGCGCGTCACGATTTACAACAACAAGACTAAAGAAGAAGAGACGCTGCCGATGGATTGCGTGATTCCGCAGCTCGGCTTCGTCTCATCGCTCGGCGCCATCGCGGAGTGGGGACTCGACATCGAAAAGGGCGACATCAAGGTGTCGCAGATGATGGAAACGAATATCCCCGGCATCTACGCCGCCGGGGATATCACGACCTATCCGGGCAAACTCAAGCTGATCGCCACGGGATTCGGGGAAGCGTGTATTGCGGTGAACCAGATCGCGCACTTCCTGAATCCGAGCGCCAAGATCATGCCGGGCCATTCTTCCAACATGGCCCTGTTTGGCCAAAAGGACGACTAGTCAGGCCGGCTATCTCGCCAGCTGAACTACAACGGAATCGATCTGCGCCAGCATTTGGCGATTCGAAATGTCATGCGCGTTTGCCTGGATCGAGAACGTGATGATCTGCCCGTTCGCTTTCTCGATGTACCCCGACAACGTATTCACCCGCGCAATCGACCCCGTCTTGGCCAGCACTCGCCCCTGCAGCGGCGTCCCCGCAAACCGCCTGAGCAGCGAGCCGCGCTGCTGCGCGCGCGGCAGCCCCGCGAGGAACGGCGCGCGCCTGGGATGCCGGTACATGTAGGACAGCAGCTGCACGAAGGCGCGGGGCGTGACCAGGTTGCCCGCGGACAGTCCTGAGCCGTCCGTCAGCGCAAACGCCGTCGAATCGATCTTCACGGAGTCCATCAGGAAGCGCCGTTCCACGTCGAGCCCCTTGGTCCAGCTGCCGGTGTCTCCCACCTCGCGGCCCAGCGTCTTGAGCAGCATCTCGGCGAACCAGTTCTGGCTCGTGTTCAGAATCGGGAAAATGATGTCCGGCAGCGGCCGTCCTCGATATTCCACGATCGGGCTGCCGCAGCAGCGCAGCGCGCGATAGGCGAGCGAATCGGTGGTGCTCGCGGCGCCGCCCTCGATCGCCACGCCTTTGCGCTGCAAAGCCATTTCGAGCGCGCGCGCGGCGTAGTAGTTGGGGTCCGGGATGGCAAAGCTTTCGATCCACGGCGAGCGGCTGATCGACACCGTCCCCTCGGCCCAGATGTCGAGGGTCCCCGGTTTGCGGAAGAAATTGTCGCCGATGGTCGTGCCCGAATCGGACGGCACGGTGCGCGCGCGGTTTTCGAACGTGAAAAACGGAATCGCGGGATTCCACGTAATCAGCGGCGGCTGATCCACCGCGGTCCCCGGCGCGATCTCGAAGTCGATGCTGTTGTCGTGAAAACCGAGGCCGGATACCGGCGCCGCATACCACCAGTTCAGGTCGAACGAGTCCCAGCTCCAATGCACCAGCGTCGGCTCGAAGTAGGAGCCGTCCCCCACGATCTTGCCCGTGACGCGCCGCAGTCCGCGCGCGCGCAGCGAATCGGCGATCGCGTCCATCACGGTCCAGGTGGAGTCGCAGCCGCCCGGCGCGAGGGTATCGATCGTGTAGCAGCGCTCGGACCAGGTCGGGTCGCCGCGCCCGTAAAAAATCAGGTCGCCCTGGAGCACGCCGTTCGTGATCGTACCGTTGGCGTACAGGCTCGTGCGCGCGCGGTAATCGGCGGGGAGGAGCACCGCGGCGGCCGCGGCGACGACGAGCTTCGTGTTGCTCGCCGGAACCGAAAGCCGGTCGCCGTTGCGATTGTAGATCACGCGGCCACGGTCGTCCTGCGCGTAGATGTTCCAGGTCACGCGATTGAACGGCGGCGTATCCAGGAGCCGCGCGATCCGCTGCTCGCGGCTTTGCGCCCCCGCGGGGCCCGAGAACGCGGCGCTAATCGTAAGCGACGCGAGGATCAGCTTTCGCATAGAGCACGTCTGTGAGAAGGTTCACCAGCAAGAAGATCACCGACATGAACAGGATGCTCCCCTGCACGGCGGGGAGGTCGCGCCGCTCGATCGCCAGCAGGACGTAGCGGCCGATACCCGGCCAGGAAAATATCGTTTCGGTGAGGATGCTGCCCGTCAGGTAATTGCCGACGTCGAGCCCGAGCACGGTGATGATCGGCAGCAGCGCGTTGCGCAGCGCGTGCCGCCCGATGACACGGCGCTCGGAAAGCCCCTTGGCGCGGGCGGTGCGCACGAAGTCGAGCGGCAGCACTTCGAGCATTGCGCCGCGCGTCATGCGCGCCAGAAACGCGATCGACCGCGTGCCGAGCGTCAACGCGGGGAGGACGAGAAACGCGATGCCGCCGTATCCCGACGGCGGCAGCCAGCGCAGCGCCACCGCGAACAGTAGAATCAGCAGCAATCCCACCCAATAGACCGGAAACGAGACGCCGACGTAGGCGATCAGCATGCTCAGGCGATCCACCAGGCCGCCGGGACGAATTGCGGCGACCACGCCGAGCGTTATGCCGCAGACCACGGCGAGGAGCATCGCGGCACCGGCGAGCTGGAGCGTCCTGGGAAAGCGCTCCAGCAGATCGCCCAGGACGGGTCGCTGCGTGATGTAGGAGTGGCCGAGATCGCCGCGCACGACGCCCCAGAGATAGTGCCCGAACTGCGCCGGGATCGGCTCGTCGAGATGCAGCTCGGCGCGCAGCCGGGCGATGGTCGCGGAATCGGCGCGCTCGCCCACCATTTCGGCGACCGGGTCGCCCGGGACCACATTGAGCAGCAGGAACGCGACCACCAGCACACCGAACAGCGTTGGAATCGTCGCCAGCAACCGCCTACCGACCAGCGGTAACACGAGCCTCGGTCCAGCGCTGCCCATTGAAGATCACCGGCACGTCCCAGCCCTCCAGCCACGGCTGCGCGGCCCAGAGGTCCACCGGAAACCAGAGGTAGATCCAGGGCGCGGCCTCGAACACGCGCTGGTCGATGCGCCGGTAGAGCGCTTCGCGCGCGTCCTGATCCGCCGTACGACGGGCCGCGAGAATCAGCGAATCGGTGACGGGGTCGCTATAGAAGGAATAGTTGCCGCCGGGCCCAAAGCTGGCGGTCGAGAACAGCGGATAGAGAAAGTTGTCGGCGTCGGGGTAATCGGCCCACCAGTCGAGGACCGCCATGTCGGTGTCGCCCTTGCGGACCGCCTCGCGCATGCTGGACGCGTCGCGCGAGACGATCTCGACGCGCACACCGAGCGGCGCGAGCTGCGCCTGAATGGCCTGGGCCACGCGGCCGAGCTCGACGTTGGTCCCCGAACGCCACAGCTGCACGGCGAACCCTTCGCCCACGCCGGCTTCGCGCAGCAGTCGCCGGGCGAGCGTGGTGTCGTACGCATAGCGCTCGCGACCAGGATCGCTGCCGCCCAGCGCGGGCGGAATCGAGCCGGCAGCCGCGACGCCGCGATTGCTCCACACGGTGCGCAGGATCTCCGCGACATTGACGGCGTGGTTCAGCGCGCGCCGCACGTTCGGGTCGCGCAGGGGCCCGCGCCGATTGTTGAGCGCGACGTAAATCGCGCGCAGCGCCGGCTTGCGCTTCAGCCAGTCGGGATGCTCCTGCTCCCACCTGGCGGTCTCGCCGAACGGGATCTCCGCGACGGAGAGACGGCCCGAGAGAAATTCGGCCGCGCGCGTCAACGCCTCGGGAACGATGCGTACCGTCAACGAGTCGGACTTAGGCGCGCCGTTCCAGTAGGTCGAGTTCGCGGCGAAACGGAGATAGTCGTCGTGCTGCCATGCGACAAACCGCCACGGGCCGGTTCCGACAGGTCGTTGCCCGAAATCGGCCGGCGGCGACGGCGGCACGATCGCGGCCACCGGCATCGCCAGGAATTTGGGGAACACGGCGAGCGGCTCGGTGAGCGTAAACGCGATCGCCGTGTCGCCGTACAGCTCGATGCCGCGCACGTTGCGCGCGCGGCCGTCGGCAAAGTCGGACGCGCCGGCGATCGGGAGCAGCGGCCACACTCGCCCGCCGCGCGTCGCGGGATTCAGGACGCGCAGGAACGAGCGCTGTACGTCGGCAGCCACCAGTGGCCTGCCGTCATGGAACGTGACACCGGGACGGAGATGGAAGACGTAGCGCTGGGCGCGGCGATCGACGGTCCAGCGGTCGGACAAACCGGGCAGCAGCTTGCCGTCAGGATCGAACTGCGTCAGCCCGTCGAACAGCAGGGTGACCATTTCGCCTGTGGGGACATCGGTCGACAACGCCGGATCGAGCGATCGCGGATCGTACGACTCGTAGTAGATGAGTCCCCGACTGTGATCCCCGCCGCCGCTTTCACCACGGCAGGCCGCGAGAATACAGAGGAACAGGACGCTCTTGGCGGTGTCGAAAAGGTTGACAGTACGGAGCAAGTGTCGCAACATAGCCGAGATTGGCAAACTACGTCAATTGCGCATCATACCCCTCGTGTGGCTCGCCGCCATCGCGGCGACAACCGTCCTGTCCGCTCAAGACCAGGAGCGCGTCGTACGGGGTCTGACGTTCGAGGGTAATCGCGCGATCGACGATGTCACGCTCGAAAGCGTGATCGCCACGACCAAGTCGAGCTGGTGGGCGCGGGTATCGCTCGTGAAGTGGCTGGGGCTCGGCGAGAAGCGCTACTTCAGTGAAATCGAATTCCGCCGCGATGTCGTCCGTCTGATCCTCTACTATCGCCAAAGCGGCTACATGAACGCGGTAGTCGATACGCTCGTGCGGCGCACGCCGCGCGATGTCTACGTCACGTTCCGGATTCACGAGGGCGAGCCGGTGCGGGTCGCGCGGCTCGATGTCCTGGGACTCGACGGCATCTTCAACGTCCCCCGGCTGAAACGCGATCTCCCGCTTCAGGTCGGTGATCCCTTCAACCGGTTTCTGATGCAGGCCTCCGCCGACACCATCGTCAGCCGGCTGCGCAACGGCGGCTACCCGTACGGTGAAGTGCTCCGGAATTTCGATTCCGAGGCGGCGGCGCTCAAAGCGGAAGTGGAGCTCGACGCGCTGCCGGGCCCGCGCATGCGCGTGGGCGAAGTGGTGATCCGGGGACTGCGCGACATCGATACGGGAACGGTGCGGCGCGTGATGTCGGTTCGGCCAGGCAGTCTGTTCAAGCAGGACGCGCTCTATCGGACCCAGCGCGATCTCTACGGGATGGGTGTGTTCAGCTCCGTCAACGTCCAGCTGATCGATTCGATCCCTCCCGACGAAGGCGGCTCCCCTCCGGACACGGCGGTGCGCGTCCTGGTCCAGGTCGCCGAAGGACCACGCCACGAAATCCGGATGGGAGCCGGGTACGGCAGCGTGGAATGCTTCCGCGTCCAGGGCGGGTGGTCGGCGCACGACTTCATGGGCGGCGCCCGCACGCTCGACGTGTCGGCCAGGATGTCCAAGCTGGGCGGCGTACCGAAGGGGTCGACGGGACTGAACCAGCTGTGCAATCCGTTTGGCGGCCGCTGGACCTTCGACACGATCAATTACAGCGCCGGGCTGACGCTGCGGCAGCCGGCGTTTCTGTCGCGGTCGCACGTGGCGTCGATCGGCTTCCTGGCCGAGCGCCACTCCGAGTTCACCGTTTACACGCGCGAGGCGGTGGGCGGCAATGCCGACATGACGTTCAATGCCCGTGGCCGTCTTCCCGTGACGCTCGGCTACAGCTATTCGGTCGGGCGCACCAGAGCGAGTGCGGGCGTGTACTGCTTCTTCTTCCGTCTCTGCGATGCGGCGAGCCAGGACTTTCTGCGCAAGCGCCGGAGCTTTGGGGCGGTGTCGCTGACCGTTGTGCGCGATCGCGTCAACAACATTCTCGACCCGTCCGAAGGCAGTATCATGACGGCGACGGTGGTGCACGCGTCGCGGCTCGTGGGCTCGGACTCGACGTACGAGTTCAATCGCGGCGAGCTCGAAGTTTCCCGCTACTACCCGATCGGCCGGCGCAGCGTGTTCGGGTGGCGGATTCGTGGCGGCACGATCCTGCCGCGCAAGATCACCCTGTCGGGGCAGAGCGTGGGCTACGTGCCGCCGGATCAGCGCTTTTACGGCGGCGGTCCGAACTCGGTGCGCGGGTATGGACGGAATGAGCTGGGACCGAAAGTCTACGTGCTGATCGCCCCGCCGCAGGACACGCTGGCATCGTCGCCGACCACGGTCGTGGATACCGCGGCAACCCGGCGAGCCGGGGGCGAGACGGTTTTTCGCGGCGTCCAGACGCGCCCCACCGGCGGTAACACCGCGATCATCCTGAATGCCGAGCTGCGTCTGCCTTCGCCGATCTTCGCGTCGCGGATGAGGCTGGGGGTGTTCGTCGATGCCGGTCAGGTGTGGGAGCGCGGCGAGGAGATCGTGTCGTTGAGCGGCATGCGCGTCACCCCGGGCGTGGGTGTGCGGTTCACGACTCCGCTGGGTCCCGTCCGCATCGATGTGGCGTACAACGGCTATCCGGCTGAGCGCGGTCCCTTGCTCTATCAGGAGAGCGAGACGGCGAGCACCGTCACGCAGATCCGGCCGTCGTACCCGCCGGTCAATGCCGAGAAGTCGTTCTGGCAGAAGCTCGTCCTCCAGTTTGCCGTGGGGCAGGCCTTTTAGATGATCCGGCGCTCGCTGGGGGTCGCGCTCTGGTCGCTCGTCGGGCTGCTCGCCTGCTTCCTCGGCGCGATCAACGCACTGGTGGGAACGCGGGCGGGGCGCACGATGCTGGCGCGCATCGCGAGCTCGGCGGTTCAGAAAGCGGTGAACGGCACGATCACGGTGGGTGAGGTGCGGGGCTCGCTGTTCTCCGGCGTCGTGCTGACCGACGTGCGGCTGCTCGATCCCGACTCGACGCTGGTCGCGTTCCTCCCTCGCGCCGAGCTCGGCTACAACCCGATCGATTTCGCCGCCGGGCGGATCGTCTTCATGGAAGTGCGGCTCGATCGCCCCTTCATCAACATCGTCCAGCACCGCAACGGCAAGACAAACTTCGACGAGCTGCTGCGTCTCGGTGAGAAGGACACCGTCACCGTGAAGCCGCTCGCTCCGAGCGGCCCACGCTCGCTGATCCTGCTGCGCAACGTGCAGCTGGTGGACGGCACGCTGATTCTCCGGCTTCAAAAGCACGGCGAGGCGGGGAGCGAAGAAGAGATCGAATCCTCGAACGAGGACGGGCGCTATCGCCTGCGCCGCTTCGAGCACTTGAACGCGAGACTCGCGGCGCTGCGGATTCAGGCGCCGCGCGAGCGCGGGATCCGCATCGACGTCCTGCGGCTCGCCACCGAGAGCAGCGATCCCAAACTCTCGATCGCGGACGTCATGGGACGGATCACGATCGACGGCCGCACCCTCGACGTCGATCTCTCGCGCGTCCGCTTCCCCGCGACCCAGTTCAGCGCGCGCGGCACGGTGCAGTGGCCGCGCGACACCCTGCTGTGGAACCTCACGATGCGCGCCGACTCGGCGACGCTGACGGACATCCGATTCCTCGATCCCCGGTTCCCCGAGAACGCGGTACTGCGCGGCGGCGTCCGGCTCGCGTCGCACGGCGGCCGGGTGCTCGCGATCGAGCTGCGGCCGCTCGATCTCCGGTTCGGGACCGGGCGGCTCACGGGCCGGGTCAATGCATTCAGCGCGGCGGACTCCGGGTTGGTCGCGCTGCGCGACGGCGATCTCGTCGCCCGCGATCTCTCGCTCGACTTCGCGCGGATCTACATCGATTCACTGCCGTTCTATGGCCGGCTCACGGGTCAGACGATCGTCGACGGTCCGATGAGCGCGCTGCGGATCGAGACCGCCTGGTCGTTCCGCGATTCGCTCGTGCCCGGCTGGCCCGAGTCGCAGATCCAGGGCAAGGGTGAGGTGGGGATCGGCGAAGACCTTGGATTCCAGCCGTTCGTGATCGATGCGGGGCGGATCGACCTCGGTACCGTGCGGCGGCTCGTGCCGGCGGTCGATCTGCAGGGCGAGCTCGACGCGAGCGGCACGCTCACCGGGACGCTCAAGAACGCGATGTTCAGCGGCACGCTGCGCCATCACGATGGGGATCGTCCGCCGTCGGTCGTGCGCGGGTTGGTCGGACTCGATTTCCGCGGCGACGTGCTGGCGGTCTCCACCGACGTGCATGCCGACTCGCTGTCACTCCAGGGACTCACGGCGCGCATGCCCGATTTCCCGCTCAAGGGGATCCTCACCGGGCCCGTACGCCTGAACGGGCCGCTCAGCGGCGTCGAGACACACACCGAACTCTCGATGATTGGCGGGGGCGGCGTGGTGCGCGGCGACGGCACGCTGCTGCTGGGGGCGCGCGACGTTCATCCCGGACTCGGCGCGCGCAATTTCACGCTGCGCGTGTTCGATCTGAATCTCGACCGCTGGCTCGCGCGCGGCGGGCCGCCGTCGCGGTTGACGTTCAGCGCCACCGGCTCGCTCGCCGCCGACAGCGCGTCCCCGCCGAACGGCGCGTTCAGCGCCACACTCGCCCCGTCGCTGTTCGCGGGCACCGTCATCGACAGCGGCGCCGCGGCGATTCGGTTCGATCAGGGTCGCCTGCTCGTCGACTCGCTTCGTATTACCCAGCCCGGTCTGCTCACCAGAGGCAGCGGATCGCTCGGATGGAAGCGGCCGGAGGCCGGGACGCTGACGCTCGATCTTCAGGCGGACAGTCTCAGTGTGCTCGATTCGCTCGTGACTTGGCTGGCGGGCCCCGCGGCGACCGCGCTGACCGCCGATGACGCGCTGAAAGGGTCTGCGCGCGTCCGGCTCGCGCTCGACGGCGCGCTCGACGGATTCGCGATGCGCGGCGACGCCGAGCTCGCCGACCTGCGCTGGCGAGGCCTCCACGTCGTTCAGGGCGAGGGAACGGCGGCGTACCAGCCGGGACCCAGGCCCACGTTCGATGTTCAGGCCGACTTCGACTCGGTGGCGTACGGACAACTTGGCTTTGGCCAGGCGTCGGCCCGCGTGACCGGCTCGCGCGATTCGCTCGACTGGTTCGCGCGCTCGCGGGTCGGCGATCTCGGCGCGTTCCTCTCGGGCGGGCGCTACACCCGCATCGGTGGCGACACCGCCCTCCAGTACGTGGCGGTCGACTCGCTGGCCGTGCTGCTGCCGAGCGGCGTCTGGTTCCTGGAGCAGCCGGCCGAGCTCATCTTCGGCGATTCGGTGCTCCACGTCGATTCGGTGAGTCTGAAGAACTCCGTGGGCGCGGGGCGGCTCGCGCTGTCGGGTGACCTGCCGCGGCGCGGCGCGATCAATGCGCACGTCGCGCTGGACAGCTTTCCCCTCGCCGGGATCTACGCGCTGATGCAGGAAGACACCGCCGGCGTGGGCGGTGCGTTGACGGCGACCATCGCGGCGAACGGCACGCGCGCCAACCCCACCTACAACGGATCGTTCGCCTTCTCGAACGCCGCCTTCGGCTCGTTCCGCGCGCCGTTCATGGACGGCAACATCGACTACCGTGGCCGGCGTCTGAACGGGGAAGTGCACCTGTGGCGGTCGGGCCAGCAGATCCTGAACGTGACCGCGCACCTTCCCCTGGATCTGGCGCTCGTGCCCGTGGCGCAACGGCAGCTTCCCGACACCCTCTCCGTACAGGCTCGCGCGGACAGCGTGGATCTCGGCGTGCTCGCCGCGGTGACGACCACGCTCCAGCAAGTGGAAGGCGTATTCAACGCCGATCTGGGCATCGGCGGGACGTGGGAATCGCCCAGGCTGCGCGGCGGGCTGCAGATCGGCAACGCCGCCGCCTCGATCCCCGCGCTCAACGTGCGCTACACCGACATGAACGGCGGACTGTCGCTCTCGGGCGATACGATCATGGTCGATTCGATCACGCTGACGAGCGAGCGCGGCCGGGCGGAGTTGAACGGTTTTCTGCGGCTCGAGCGCCTCACCAAGCCGCTCCTCGCCATCAACATCACGACGTCCGAGTTCAAAGCCCTCGATTTGCGCGGCTATCTCACCCTGACGGCGAGCGGCCAGGTCAACCTGGCCGGCCCCGTGTTCGGCGCGACGCTGTCAGGCCGCGGGACGGTCACATCGGGCGTGCTCCATTTCGCCGACCTCGTGAACAAGCGCGTCGTGAATCTCGAGGAGCCGTGGGTCCAGGACCTGATCGACACCTCGCTGATCCGGCAGCAGCGGCTCGGTCCCGAGTTCCAGAGTCTGTTCTTCGACAGCCTGCGCGTGCGGAATCTGCAGCTCACGATGGGCGAAGATGTGTGGCTCCGCTCCAACGAAGCCAACATTCAGCTGTCCGGCTCCGTCACCGTGAACAAGTCGGCGGGCAACTACCTGCTGAGCGGCACGCTGCAGGCGCCGCGCGGGACCTATCGCCTGATCATCGGCCCGGTGACGCGCGAGTTCATCGTCAATCAGGGGACGGTGCAGTACTTCGGCACTCCGGATCTGGATGCCGCGCTCGACATCACTGCCCGGCACGTGGTCCACCCGCTGCCGGGACCCGGCACCTCGAGCCGCGACATCACGGTCATCGCGCACATCCAGGGAACGCTGCTGGTGCCCAAGCTCACGCTCGAGTCCGAGGAAGGTCTCTCTCAAACCGAGCTGATCTCGTATCTCATGTTCGGCAAGCCGACGTTCGAGCTCGGGGGCGGCGAGGGCGGCTTCGTGCGGCAGACGGCCGCGTCGCTGCTGGTCGCGAGCGCGGCCGGCGAGCTCGAGCGCACGTTCGTTTCGGATCTGGGTGTCCCGCTCGATTACTTCGAGATTCGCCCGGGCGACCCGGCCAATCCCTTCGCCGGCTCGCAGGTGGCGGCCGGGTGGGCGATCGGCTCGAAGACGTTTCTGGTGGTAAACGCCGGATTCTGCCAGAACGTGCAGAGCCAGAGCCAGTCGCGACTCGCCAACCTGCTCGGCGCGAGCGTGCAGTTCCGCTTCAGTCCCGAGTGGCGCACCGAGGCGAGCTTCGAGCCGGTGCGCGCGTGCGGCCTGGGCAGCCTGTTTCAGGCCCCCGCCTCGCGCCAGATCGGTTTCGACGTGTTCTGGGAACGCCGCTACTAGATGACGCGAGCGCTGCTGATCACAAACCCGTTCGCGGCCCGGGCACACGGGCGCGCCGTCACCACCATTCGTGACATCCTGCAGAACGGCGGGTGGCAGGTGGAGGTGCAGGCGACCGCGGGACCCGGAGACGCTCGCCGCATCGCCGAGCAGTCGCGGGGAGCGGGATTCGACGTGCTCGTGAGTCACGGCGGTGACGGCACCGCCATGCAGGTCGCGGCGGGGATCGCCGAATCGGACATCGCGCTGGGGCTGATTCCCGGCGGCACCGGCAACGTGCTCGCCGGCAACCTGCGGCTGCCGCGGAGCGCGGCGAGCGCGGCGCGCGCGCTGCTCAAGGCGCGGCGGCTGAACATCGATCTGGGCGTTGTGGAGCGCGACGACGGGCCGCACTACTTCGCGGTGGCGGCGGGGACCGGCTTCGACGCGCAGCTGATGGCCGATACCGGTCTCCAGGCGAAGCGTCGCTGGAAGGTCGGTGCCTATCTGGCGCGCGCGGTCACGACGCTGACGTCGGTGCGCAGCGAGCGGCATCGTGTAACGGTGGACGGCACCGCGCACGACGTTCGCGCCGCGATGTTGCTCGTGTTGAACTGCGGCAGACTGCCGCCCGGGTTCATCAACCTGCGCGCCGGTCTCGTCCCGGACGACGGCTGGCTGGACATCGTGGCGCTCGACGCCGACGGCGCGCTGCAAAGCGCCAGCGCGGTGATCGAGCTGCTTCTGGGCAACGGCGGCGCCGGCCGGCGCGTCTGGTGGGCACGCGGTAAGACGGTTCGCGTCGAAGTCCCGGAGGGCGCGCGGCGCCCCGTGCAGCTCGACGGCGAAGTCACCGGTCTGACGCCGTTCGAGGCGCGGCTCCTTCCGCGCGCGTTGACCGTGATGGTCGGTCCCGACTTCAAGGCATCCCATGGCTGACACCCTGCTGCTCGTCGACGACGATCAAAGCGTGTTGCGCGCCATCGGCGACTACTTCGAGCGCATCGGCTACGAGGTATGGCGCGAGGCGAGCGGCGAAGCGGGAATGGAGACGTTCCAGCGCGTCCGGCCGGACGTCGTGCTGCTCGATCTGCATCTGCCGGACTCGAGCGGGCTCGTCGTGCTCGAGCGCCTGCGGCGCGAAGGCGGCGCCGTGATTTTGCTGACGGGGCAGGGCGACATCGAAACCGCCGTCAACGCCATGCAGCTCGGCGCCGAGAATTTTCTCACCAAGCCCGTGGACATGACGCATCTCGCGGCCGCCATCGCGCGCGTCGGCGAGAAGGTACGGCTGTCGCGGCAAAATGCGCGGCTGCGCGCGCTCGATCACGAGGGCGAAGGGATCACGTCGCTCGGCGTCTCGCCGGGGATGAAAGAGCTGGCGCGCCAGATCGAGCTGCTCGCGGCGAGCGATCGTTCCACGGTGCTGTTGCAGGGCGAGAGCGGGACCGGCAAGGGGTGGGTCGCGCGGGTGATCCATAACCTGTCGCCCCGTTCGGGCGGTCCGTTCGTGGAGGTGAACTGCGGCGGCCTCTCGGCCACGTTCCTCGACTCCGAGCTGTTCGGCCACGAAAAGGGCGCCTACACCGACGCGAAAGAACGGAAGGTCGGATTGTTCGAGCTGGCCGATCACGGCACGATCTTCCTCGACGAGATCGGCGAGCTCGCGCTCGAGCTGCAACCCAAGCTGCTCAAGGTGCTCGAGACGAAAAAATTCCGCCGGCTCGGCGGGACCCGAGAGCTGACGGTCGACGTCCGGCTGATTACCGCGACCAACCGAGACCTGGTGCGCGAAGTCGAGACGGGGCGGTTTCGCGAAGACCTGTACTACCGCCTCAACGTCATGCCGCTGACGCTGCCGCCGGTGCGGGACCGCTCGCGCGAGGACCGGCTCGATCTGATCAGGCGCATCATCGCCGACCTGAAGGCGCAGCTGCCGGGCTGCCCCAGCGACTGCAGCACCGACGTCGTGGATCGACTGCTGTCGGCGCCCTGGCCCGGCAACGTGCGCGAGATGCGCAACGTGCTGGAACGCTCGATGATCCTCGCGCGGGGGCAGCCGGCGATCGGCTTCGAGCATCTGCCGAACGACCTACGGCAGCGCTCGAACACCGATCGCCGCTACCAGGCTCAGTCGCTGTCGGAGGTGGAACGCCAGCACATCGAGCGGACGCTGCGACATCACGGCGGGAACCGCACGCGCGCGGCGCTCGAGCTCGGCATTTCGCGCGCCACGCTGATCAACAAGATCAAGGCCTACAGCCTGAATATTTAGCCGCACGGCCGCCTTCGCGTGATGTTTCCAATTGCAATACGGCGGACATACATTAGGGTCCATGGAAAAGCCCAAACTCAAGGAACATGACGGGATGATCTGCCGGTCCTGCGGGAATGAGGAGCGGGCTTCCGAGGGCTATCCCTGCTCCGACTGCGGGACGTTCATCTGTCTGATCTGCACGTTCCGCGGCGTGACGCGCTGCAAGGCGTGCGAGGAAAAGGCCAAAGCGGCGAAGGCCTAGCCGCGGCGGCGTTTCACCTCGGCCGTCAGCTCTTCCACCGGCGCGCCGAGCTCTTCAGCCAGCTTCTTCAGCGCCGCGTCGGTCCCCTGCCAATCACGCGCTGCCGCGAGCGCGTCCAACGCAACCTCTTCAATCGCGGCCGAGCGTTCCTCGAGGTCACGGGTGCGGACCGCCACTTCCCGCGCCAGCCACTGCTCCAACTCGCGACGATCGACTTCCAGCTGCCGCTGCCGCAGTGCGTGCTGCAACGAGAGCTCCAGCTCCTCGAGATCCACCGGCTTGATCAGGTAATCGTAGGCGCCGAGCTTGAGGCATTCGATCGCCGTGCGGGGCTCGTCGATCGCCGTGAGCATGATGATTGCGAGATCCGGGTCCTGAGCCAGCACCTTCGGAAGCAGCTCGACGCCGCTCGTTTCGGGCATCCGGATGTCGCACAGCATCGCCTGCGGGTGATGTTTCGTCTGCTGCTCCAGCGCCTCGGCGGCGTTCGCGGCGGCCTGCACCTGATAGCCGAGCCGCGTGAGGAAGCGAGTGAGCGCCTGGCGGATGCCTTCCTCGTCGTCGACGACGAGAACAGTCGTGCCCTTGGGGGTTGCGGTCATGGCCGTCAACGTTGTTGACGTTATCTTGGCGCGTCAATGAGCACGTCACGGATGAACCTCGCCGCGGTGTCAGGGATCACGGTCGGCCACACGACGATCGAAGCGCACGGGACCGGATGTACCGTGGTGCTGGGCCCCGAAACCGGGCTGCGCGCCGCCGTCTGCGTCCGGGGCCGCGCCACAGGCACGCGCGAGCTGGACGTCATGGATCCGCGGCACCTGGTCGAGCGGATCGACGCGATCCTGTTCACAGGCGGATCGGCGCTCGGACTCGGCGCGGCGGACGGCGTCATGCGCTGGCTGCGCGAGCGCGGACGGGGATTGCCGGTCCGCGACATGGGTACGATCCCGATCGTGCCGTCGGCGGTCATTTTCGACCTCGGCAACGCGGGGAAGCCGCTCGGATGGCCAAGCCCGGACGACGCTTACCGCGCCTGTGACGACGCGAGAGCCGACTACAAGGACGGCCTGGTGGGGGTGGGGCGGGGCGCGACCTGCGGCAAGGCCGCGGGCCTCGAGAAGATGGTGCCGGCCGGTCTGGGCTCCTGGGCTGCAAGCGCCGGCGATCTGATCGTCGCGGCGCTCGTCGTGGTGAACGCGGTGGGAGACATCCGCAACGCGCGCGGCGAGCTGATTGCCGCGGGGCGTGGTCCCGACGGCAAGTTCGTCGACAGCCAGCGCTATCTCGCCGAGGGCGGCGCGCCGCTCGGCGATCCGGAGCGGCTGAATCGGAATACCACGCTCGCCGTCGTCGCCACGAACGCCGATATCGATCGCGTGCAGCTGCAGGCGCTCGCCTACTCGTCGAGCGATGCGATCGCGCGGCGCATCACTCCTTATGGCACCCTGTTCGACGGCGACGTCATCTTCGCCGTGAGCACTGCGAAGGTGAGACCAAAGTCGCCGATGCAGGTCGAGGCCCTCGCGGCGCTGGTCGTTCCCGAAGCGGTGGAGCGATCCGTCCGTCATGGATAAGGTGGAGCGCGCGGTGGACGACATCCGGCGCAAATGGGCGGCGGACGGCCGCCTCACGGTGTTCGAGGTTTCCCTGCTGCCCAAGGGCGTGGCGGGCGTGACATCGAATCGTGATGCGCGCGACGCGCTGCGCCGGCTCGCGGGAGAACAGGGACTCGTGGACAAGGTGACGCTGTTGCCGGACGAGAGCGTGACCGACCCGGCGGCGGTGGTCACGGCCGCGATCGCCCCGTTGCTGCGCGAGCCGCAGGTGACCGCCGCGCGTGTGAGCGAAGTGCTGCACGGGGAAACGCTCGATGTGCTGGAACGGCGCGATGACTGGTTGCGCGTCAAAGCCCCGGACGGATATGTCGCGTGGTTGTCCGCCGGGTACGTCACGACTGGTCCCGTGGACTGGGCGACCGACTGGCACGAGCGCGCGACCGCTCGCTCGCTGAGTGCCGACATCGTTACGGCGGACGGTCGCCGCCGCCTGCCGACCGGCTCACGCCTCGCGCTGAAGCGCGGCGTAGTCGAGCTCGCCGACGGCCAGCGCGGTGCGGTCGCGGCAGGGAGCGTGCGGCGCGAGCAGGAGCTGCGCGTCGAAGCGCGGCACCTCGCCCTGCCCGAGCTCGCGCAAAAATGGTACGGCGGCGCGCCGTACCTGTGGGGCGGCCGCACCGAATGGGGCATCGATTGCTCGGGCCTCGTGCAGGCGGTGTACGCCGCGCGCGGCATCGAGCTGCCACGTGACAGCGATCAGCAGTTCATGCAGGGCACCGAGGTCCCTATGAAGGAAAACGGAGCAGGCTACGAAGCAGGCGACCTGCTTTTCTTCGCCGAACGGGGCCGAGTTTCGCACGTGGCGTTGTGGGCCGGCGCCGGTCGCATCGTGCACTCCGCCTTGTCCCGCGGCGGCGTGGGTGGTGACCATTTGTTTGGTGATGAGCCGCGGATGCGGCGGCTGAGAGAGCATTTGGTGGGAGTGCGACGCTTGTGAGGGCTATCAGCTATCGGCTATCAGCTATCGGCAAAATGCATTCCTGATAGCCGATAGCCGATAGCATTATTTTCTTTTCATGCGCCTCATCCTCTTCGACATCGACGGCACCATCCTCTGGACCAACGGCGCGGGGCGTCGCGCCATCCACCGCGCGCTCCTCGACGAGGTAGGCACTGCCGGGCCGATCGAGGGATACCGCTTCGACGGCAAGACCGATCCCCAGATCGTCCGGGAGCTGCTCGAGCTCGCGGGACATCCCGAATGCAATTCGGATGACCGCATCACCGCCGTCTGCACGCGCTATGTCGAGCTGCTCACCGCCGAGCTGGAGAAGCCGACGCAGGCGACCAGGATTTATCCCGGAATCAAGGAGCTGCTGGCCGCGCTGGAGCCGTTCGAAGCCGGCGGTCGCGCGCTGGTCGGTCTGCTGACCGGGAACGTCCAGAACGGCGCCGCGCTCAAGCTGCGCTCGGCGGGGCTCCGGTTCGAGCGCTTCGCCGTAGGCGCGTTCGGATCGGACTCCCACTACCGTCCCAACCTTCCCGCGATCGCGGCGCAGCGCGCCGAGCAACGCACCGGCCGGCGCTTCACAGGGGCCGATATCGTCATCGTCGGGGACACGCCCGATGACGTCGCGTGCGCGCGGCCGATCGGCGCCCGCACGGTGGGGGTGGGCACCGGGTACTACAGCGCGGCGGCGCTCAAGGAAGCCGGCGCCACGCACGCGTTCGACAATCTCGGCGACACCACGGCCGTCATTCAGGCTCTATTCGCGTGAGCAAGAGCGTCGATGAGTTGGAGCTGAAGGCGCGGGTCGACGATCCCGCGGCGCTCGAAGCCGCGGTGATCGCGGCGGGCGCGGAGCTGCTGTTTCGAGGCGAGATGATCGATCGCCGCTACGATCGCGGCGGCGAGCTGGAGCAGCGCGACGAAGTGCTGCGGCTGCGCGTGTACCGGCCCGACGATCGGGCCGAAGCGTTCGGCGTTTTCGGATGGAAGGGTCCGGTGAGCGTGCGCGGCGGCTACAAGCATCGCGAGGAGCACGAGGCCCAGGTCAGCCAGCCGGAAGCCGCGCACATCATTCTGGAGCGGCTGGGCTACGAAGTCGTCTTACGCATCGATCGGAAGATCGCCGAGTACCGGCTGGCGGGCGCCGCCGTCCGGCTCGAATGGTATCCGGCGATGGACGTGCTGGTCGAGATCGAAGGCGAGCCCGAGGCGATCGAGCGCGCGATCGCCGCGACCGGCTTGCCGCGCGATTCCTTCCTCGCCGAATCGCTGCCGTATTTCACCGACGCGTATCAGCGGCGCACCGGCACCGCCGCGCGGCTCACGCGATGAAGCTGCTGATGCCGTTGCGCGTGCCCGAGCTGGCACCGTCGCTCGGACGGCTCATCGTTCCTCGCCGCCAGCAGCCGCCCTGGCTCCCGCTCGACGATATCCGCGAAGAGCTGGCGACGCGGGTGCTCGAGCTGGGCGGTGAGGGACGCGCCGCCGCCGCGCGGGAAGCGGAAGGAGCTGCTCCGGACCGGGCTCGCGTGCTCGAGACGACCGGACGCCGCGCCTGGGCGGCCGCCTGGGATCACGCCGTCCGCCGCGTGGCCACCCGCGTCGCCGAAGCGCTCGACGTCGAGCTGACTCGCACCGCGCAGCGCGTGCGGCTGCCGCGGCGCACGCTCCGCCGGCTGCTCCTGAGCAACGCCGAGAAGCGCGCGATCGTCGCGCGACTGGGAACGGGAGGCGGCACGTTCGTGGCGGCGCTCGATGAGCTCGAGGCGGCGGCGGCGCGCGCGGCCGACGCGTCGGTGCTCGAGAAGGACGCGCACGCGGAGTGGCAGGAGGCGCTGCGAACCGTCGCACGCCGGCTCGAGGCCGCGTGGCTGGCGCTCGAATCCGAAGTCGAAGCGGAGCGGGCGCGGTGGCAGCCGGAGATCGACAAGCTCGCGGCGTGGCGGCCCAGGCTCTTCCCAATCTTCCTGGTATGGGTGCCGGTCGCGGCCCTTCTCGTGTGGCTCGGTCTGGTCATGGGTGGATACCTGCCGGCCCCGGCATGGCTCGCGGCACAGCTGGGCTTCTAGCCCTATCGCTGGGCGCCGCGCTTCCGGCGACGGCGCAGCTCCGTCCCGTCGAAGTCCCCATCTCAGGTCGTGCCGGCATCGATTCACTCGCGCGACTCGGGTTCGAAGTCGCAAACGTGCGTGCGGTCGATGGATCGCTCCGCGCCACGATCGTGGTCTCACCCGAAACTGAAGGATTGCTCGCGCAACGCGGCTACAGAACCGAACAGTTGATCCCGCGCGCGCCTCTCGTCGCGGATACGTTCCGCATGTTCCGCTCGTTCGATCGTCCCGGAGACGGCATTCGCGCCACGCTGAATGCGTGGGCGGCGACGGACACGCTGATGCATGTGGACTCGGTGGGGGCGTCGTACGAAGGCCGGCCGATTCTCGCCGTCAAGATCGGACCGCCCGGGGACGCGCCCGACCGGCCCAATGTGCTGTTCATGGCGACGCATCACGCGCGCGAGTGGATTTCGACAGCGGTCGCGCTCGAGCTGATTCGCTGGCTCGCCGACTCAGGGGGAACCATCGTCGCGACGCACGACGTCTGGATCATCCCGGTCGAGAACCCCGACGGCTACCAGTACACCTTCACCAACGACCGGTACTGGAGAAAGAACCGCCGCCCCAACGCGAACGGCAGCTTCGGCGTCGACCTCAACCGTAACTATCCCGCCTTCTGGGGGCTGGATGAGCGCGGCTCGAGCGGGGCCCAGTTCGCCGAGACGTACCGCGGCACGGGTCCAGGATCGGAACCGGAGACGCAGGCGGTGATCGCATTTCACGCGGCGCATCCACCCGTGATTTCTCTCAGCTATCACAGTTACAGCGGGCTCGTGTTGTATCCGTGGGGATTTCGGACCGCGACGTTCGCGCCCGATCTTCCGCGCTTCGAAGCGCTCGCCGGGACCGATCTCGCGCCGGCGATCGTCGACAACACCCCGCAAACGTCCATCGCTCATTATCACCCGGGCCCGGGCTGGAATCTCTATCCCACGAACGGTGAATACACCGACTGGGCCTACCGCACCCACGGAACGTTTTCGTTCACCGTCGAGCTGACCAGCGGTTGCTGCGCGCAAGCGGCCTATTATGGTTTCGAATTTCCAGACGACAGCGCGCTCGTCGACCGGGTGTTTCGCGACAATCTCCCGTTTGCGCTGTCGCTGATCGCCGCCTCGGGCGATCTCGGCCGCGCGCCGGGAGTATCGGGCCTCACGCCGGCGGCGCAGCGGTTCACCTCACTGTGGCCGGAAGCGTGGTTGAGTCTCGACGCCTCGTCACCGGGCCCGACGTCTTTGATGCTACGAACGAGAGTCGGGGGGCTCAGCACGCGCTCAGCGCAAACCGATTCGCTCAGCCGCGGAACGTTGCGGACCACCTGGCGGTCCGATCTTCGGCTCGACGGCGTGCGCGCGCTTCGCGCCGAAGGGACCGGCGTGTCGGCCGAGCTGATCACGATCGCGGGCGCCGAGCCGCTCGATGCGGGATGGCAAGGCTGGTATCGCGACACCCTGCACGTTGCGGGGCAATACTCCTGGTACACAGCCGGAAAGGTCGACACGCTGACGTCGCCGGTCGTCGATTTGCGCGGCCAGAGCGGCATCTGGCTCCAGTTCTGGACGCGCCACTTCGGTTCGACGTTCACGCCCGAACAGAGCGGGGTGGTGCAGTTCTCGCCCGATTCGGGCCGCAGCTGGAGCGACGTTGCGGTGATCGTCGGCGAAGGAGGGAGCTGGTATCCGATGCGCGTCGATCTGCCCCCGCAGGCGGACGGCGCGCGTGGAGCACAACTGCGGTTCATTTCGAACACCATCACCTGGTGGATCGACGCCGTCGGGTACGCGACGGACGCGAGTGCCGCCTTCGCCCAGACCCAAACCAGCGCTCCTGTCGCCTTTTCCGAAAACCCGGTGCGCAGCGATCAGGTCGTGATCTCCTGGCCGCCTGGCGCGTCCGACGCGCGCCTCGAGATCTTCACGTTTACGGGTGAACGGATCCACTCGGCGCTCATCGCGCCCCCGAGCAGCGAATATGTTTGGGACCTTCACCTTGGTGGAGGAAATCGACGCGTGGTCAACGGCGCGTACATCGTCATGGTAACCGTGGGCGGTCAGCATCACCGCCGCCGGCTGTTCATCGATCGGCCGGCGCCGTGAGCGCGGTGGGGGTGGGGGTCGATCTGGTGGAGGTCTCCCGCGCGCGCGCGATGCTCGCCGACAAGGGAGCGCACGTGTTCGACCGCTTATTGACGCCGGCGGAAGCCGAATACTGCCGGTCCCGTCCCGATCCGGCCGAGCACGTGGCGGTGCGGCTGGCGGCCAAGGAGGCGGTCTACAAAGCGCTGCAGGGGAGCGACGCCGCCCGCGGCATCGGGTGGCGCGACATCGAAGTCACCCGCGCCCCGGACGGCCGCCCCGACGTGGAGCTGACGGGGCTCGCCGCCAACCGCGCCCGGGAGTTGAAGGTCCGCCGGGTGCTCCTCTCCCTCTCCCACACGCACGAGGCCGCCGTCGCAATTGCAGTCCTGTCAACAGATTGAATTCCCGACAAAATCACTCTACTATTTGTCCGTGCGGTTTCTCAGAACACTTCTCGTCCTCACCGCCTGCCTTGCACAGCCACTCGCGGGGCAGGCGACTGATTCTTTGGCATCGGCGCGACGGGTCATAGCCGCCGCGTCACTCGCCGCCAAAGAGTACGCCTTAGGCGTCACACCGACGGGTTCCCAGATCGTCCTGCCCGAAGAGGTGGACGAGGCCAGGCTCTTCATTCAACAGGCGCAGTTCGACGTCGCGTCGCTCCCGGTCGAGGTGCGGGTCGCCGCCGGGCACGCGCTCACGCGCCTGAGCGAGATGTTGGAGCGGCTCGCGCCGCCCGATTCTGTGCAGCTAGTCGCTGATGTCCTGATCGCACGGATTACGGAGGCCGCGGGCGGCCCCAGGGTGATCGAGCAGCTGCCGGCGCGGCCCCCATCGCTCGAGCGCGGCGCGGTGGTGTTCCGCGAGCGCTGCGCCGAGTGCCATGGCGAAAGCGGCCGCGGCGATGGCCCGAAAGCGAGGCAGCTCGAGGGACCGCCGCCCGCCAACCTCGCCGATCCGGCCACGATGGGCGGTACGACGCTGCTCGAGATTTTCCGTCGGATCGCGATCGGCGTGCCGGGGACCGCCATGCCGGAGTTCGCCGACGACATTTCGGTGGAGGACCGCTGGGCCGTCGCCGCATACGTCGCGGCGATGCAGTACGGCGGCTCGGCGACGGCCGCGACGTTCGCGGCTGTGCGCCGTCAGGTCGACTCCGCGATCGCGCAGCGCTCCGACAAGATCGCGTTCGATGCGTATCTGACCTTCGAGCAGGTCGAAACCGAAGTACGCGCCAAGAACGCCGGCCTTGCGAGCGAGCTGGAGACGACGTTCGGGTGGCTGCGCTCGCGCGTCGCGCGCGCGGACGACGCCGAACGCCGCGCGATCCGGGAGCGCCTGCTCGCGGGGCTGGAGCGGGCCGAGCGCGTCGTGGCCGACCGGCCGTCTCCCATGAGCCTGTTCGTGTCCTCGTTCTTCCTGATGCTGCGCGAAGGGTTCGAGGCGATCCTGATCGTCGCGGCGTTGATGACGTTCCTGGCGAAAGCGGGAGCATCGGAGCGCCGGCACGATGTGGCGCGGGGGGCGTGGCTCGCGGTCGGCGCGAGCGTGCTGACGTGGGTGCTCCTCGAGCTGTTGTTCCAGATCACCCCAGGCCAGCGCGAAGCGATCGAAGGCTTCACGATGGTCATCGCGGCCGCCGTGCTGTTCTACGTCAGCTACTGGCTGCTCTCGAAGATCGAAGCCGCAAAGTGGACCGCGTTCGTGCGCGGCAAGATGCAGAGCGCCCTGTCGTCGGGTTCCGGAATGGCGCTGACCGCCGTCGCATTCCTGGCGGTGTATCGCGAGGGATTCGAGACGATCCTGTTCTACAAGGCGCTGTTCATGTCGGCGGGGGCGAGCACCGTACCGGTGGTCGGCGGCATCGCCGTCGGGTCGGTGGGACTCGTCATCGTGTACTTGCTGATCAATCAGCTCGGGTTGCGGGTCGCGATGAAGCCGTTTTTCGCGGTCACCGGCGTGATGCTTTACTACATGGCGTTCGTGTTCGCGGGCAAAGGCGTTGCGGAGCTGCAGGGGGCCGGGATCGTGCCGCTCACGGTGATCGAGAACGCGCCCCGCGTTCCGATGCTCGGCATCTATCCGACGCTCGAATCACTGATCGTTCAGGGATTGCTGCTGGCGCTCGCGCTCGCAGCCGCGGTGTGGGCGATGTGGCCCAGATCCTCAGGTGCCGCCTCGGAGAGCAACCTCCTTCGGTCGTAGCGACTCCGGGAGCGGCTGCGGACCGGCCGGCGCCCGCCATTTCAGCAGCAACAGACCACCGAAAATCATCAGGAGCAGGCTCGTCGCCTGAGCGAGTGTGAACGGCCCGAGCAGGCGGTCGTCCTTGGCGCGCACGAACTCCACCAGAAAGCGCTCCGCTCCCGCGAACACCAGATACCACGCGAACAGCCACCCGATGGCGTGTCCGTGATCGCGGCGGCGCCACAGAAACCAGAACACCAGCATCATGGCGATGGTCTCGTAGATCTGGGTCGGGTGGACGGCGACGACCTGCATCGGATCGGTGCCGGGCGGAAACGTCACGCCCATCGCCTCGAGGTTCATCACGGTGGTGGGCGGGAGCCCCGCGGGGAACTTCATCGCCCATGGCAGGCTCGAAGGGATCCCATAGTCGTCGTTCACGAGGAAGCAGCCCACACGCCCTAACGCGTAGCCGAGCGCGAGCGGCGCCGCGCAAATCTCGGCGGTAAAGCGGCCCGGTACGCGCCGGCGCCAGCCGTTCAGCAGAATCGCCGCAACTGCTCCCAGGAAGCCGCCGTACCATACGAATCCGCCGCGCCTCAGCAGCGCGTCGATCTCGCCGGTCAGCACCACATACCAGATCTTGGCACCCAGCAGCCCGCCGATCACTCCGGCGATCACGATGTCGGCCGCGTAGTCTTCGTCGAGCCCGCGCGCGCGCAGATCGAGCTGGATCGCCCATCCCGCCATCAGGAAGGCGACCATCATCATGATGCCGTAGCCGGTCAGCTCGAGCGGGCCGAGGTGGAGAACGAACGGGTAGACGGTCATGAAACCGCCGTGCGTCGTGCGTCGGGCTTCTGTTCAGTCATTTCGAGTCCGGGCAATGGAAGATCAGCGCGAGCATCCAGCGTCCAGTCGCTGCGTTCGCCCAGCTGCAAGCGATGCCAGCCGGCGCGCGCAATCATCGCGGCGTTGTCGGCGTTGAGACGCGGGCTCGCGACGGCGACGCGCGCCCGGCCACTGAGGCGCTGCGCTGCCAGCGTGCTGAGCGCTTTGCTGCAGGCGACGCCGCCACCCAGCACCGCCGTGGGATACCCCGTGGCGCGGACCGCCCGGTCGAGCTTGGTGACCAGCACGTCCAGCACGGCGTCCTGAAAGGCGCGCGCGAGCGAAGCGCGATCGCGCTCGAGGTCGTCCGAAGCACGGACCGCGTGCAGCACGGCCGTCTTGAGACCCGAGAATGAAAACTCGAATCCCTCGGCGATCATGGGGCGCGGGAAAGTGAAGCGCGCCGGATCGCCCTCGCGCGCCAGGCGCTCGATCGCCGGTCCGCCGGGATAGCCGAGGCCGAGCAGGGTCGCGACTTTGTCGAACGCCTCGCCCGCGGCGTCGTCGCGGGTCTGCCCCAGCAGCCGGTAGCGGCCCCACGCCGGCACGTCGAGCAGCATCGTGTGCCCGCCCGACACGAGCAGCGCGACGAACGGCGGCTCGAGCTGCCGGTCTTCGATGGCGGGGGCGAACAGATGCCCTTCCATGTGGTGCACGCCGATGAGCGCGCGGTTACCGGCGTAGGCGAACGATTTCGCGAAGACCACGCCCACGAGCAGCGCGCCGGCGAGACCGGGACCAGCGGTCACCGCGACGGCGTCGATAGCGGACGGCGCCAGCCCCGCCTCGGCGAGCGCGCGATCGACGACCGCGGGCAGCGCGGTCAGATGCGCGCGGCTCGCGAGCTCGGGAACGACGCCGCCGAAAATCTTATGGACGTCCTGCGACAGGATGACGAGGCTGGCCAACTCTCCGTTTACCAGAACCGCTGCCGATGTCTCGTCGCAGGACGTCTCGATACCGAGGACGACGTCAGCCACGGCGAGTCGGCGTCGTGCGGCGGCGCAGCGTCACGGAGTCGGGGATGGCGCGGGCGGTGATGCCGCGCGGCGCGATGACCCTGATTCGCGCGACGCCGCCGGCGGACCCGGTGATTTGCGCCACGACGCGCAGCGAGTCGCGCGTGAGGTTCTGGATGCGGTCTTCCGGCCCGCTCACCGCGACCGACACGCGTGGCGGGGTCACGATGTAGCTCGTGATCGCGCCCGCGCCCGATTCCACCGGAATCCCGGCGAATGAGCGCTCCGCGATGATCCCCATCGTGCCCGATACGGTGACCTGTTTGGGGACGAGCCGCACGATGCCCAGCGGCGTCGTGTCGATCGGGATCGTCCGGGTGAATTCCCCGGAGACGCTCCGGATCTCGGTGGGAATCGTCGTGACGGAGTCGATGCCGTCGAGCGATTTCTCGGGCCCGACCAGGCGCGCCATCGTGGGCGTCATCGAAAGCCCGCCGTTCAGGAACTGCCCGGAATCGGGCGTCACGTTCACCAGCGACACGATGCGCACGTCTTTTCGGGCTACGCTGTCCAGCGCCAGCATGATGTCGCTCGGCCGCACTTCCATGACGCGGACGTCGGCGCCTTTGGGCAGCGCGAGCTCGACTTCGGCAGGATCGAGATGGATTTGATACGTCGACGACGTGAGGGTATCTGGAACGCGGCGCGTGATGTCACCCGCCAGCGAACGCAGCTTGAGGATCTGGCTGCCTTTGCCGGAGATCTGCACCCGCACCTTGGGTGCCGGCTTGGCCAGCGCGCGCCCCGGCGGCAGCTGCACGTTGAGCGTGACGTCGAAGCTCGTGGTCACCGGCTGCTGCAGCTGCACGGCAACGTACAGCATGAGGGCGAGAAACAGCGCCGCGCCTTTGATCGGCCAGTTGCGCGTGATGGCTTGCAGCAGGCTAGCGCGGGCCATCGAGCAGGCTGCGGATCAGCGCTTCGTTGACGGGCGCTTCCCAGTCGGCGGCGCCGATCACGCGCTTGATGATGACGCCGTTGCGATCGACCACGAAGCTCTCGGGCACGCCGTAAATGTCGTACGCTCTCCTGATCGCGCCACTGGGGTCATGCAGAATGTCGAAGGTGAGCCCCAGCCGGCCGGCGAACTCCAGAACCTGCGCCGGCGCCGCCTGCTCCTTGTCGGGATAAAACGCGTCGCCGTCCACGCTGACGGCGGCAATCCGGAAATCGGTTCCGGCCATTTTCTTGTGGAGCCGCTCCATCGACGGCATCTCGGCCCGGCACGGCGGGCACCACGTCGCCCAAATGTTGACGAGCACGACCTTGCCGCGGTAGTCGGCGAGCGTAGTCGGCTTGCTGGTCCGCAGGTTCGTGGCGCTGAACGACGGCGCCTTCGAGCCGATCTCGAGCAGGTCGATCTGGGGACGCAGCTTCGCGGCCAGAGCGACGCCGAAGATCGCGGTGGTGACGATGCCGGCAATCATGGTCCATTGCTGGCGATTGGTCATACCGTCACCATGCAGCGGCGCCGCAGCTCCTGAAGCTCGCGCGCCGGATCCGCGCTTCCGAAGATCGCGTTGCCGGCCACGAACGTGTCCGCTCCTGCCTGATGCGCGGCCGTGATCGTCTGTCTCGTGATGCCTCCGTCGACTTCCAGGAAAAATCGGTGTGCCTGACCCGAGCGCAGCGAAGAGTGCGCGGCGCGCAGCGCGTTGGCGCGTTGAATCTTTTCGGTTGCGCCCGAAAGGTAACTCTGGCCCCCGAATCCGGGGTTCACCGACATGATCAACAAGAGATCGAGATCGCGGAGAACCTCCTCGGCATGCGCGAGCGGCGTCCCGGGATTCAGCGCCAATCCGGCCATCATGCCGGCCTTCTTCACCGCGTCGAGCTGACGCTGCACGTGAATCGTGGCCTCGGGATGGAATGTGAAGACCGAAGCGCCCGCGCCCGCGAATGACTCGATGTAATGCTCCGGCTCCACCACCATCAAGTGCACGTCGATCGGCTTGTCGGTGAGCTTGCGCAGCGTTTCGATCATGTTCGCCCCGAACGTGATGTTCGGAACGAATCGTCCGTCCATGACGTCGACGTGCAGCCAGTCGGCACCGGCTTCCAGCACGAGCTCGACCTGGTCACGCAGCCGCGCCAAATCGGCCGACAGGACGCTCGGTGCGATACGGACGTCCGTGTTCACTGCGGGCTCCGCGCGACGACGATGTCCACCACCGTTCCCGGAGCCGCGAGTGTGCCGGCCGCGGGGCGCTGCCCCACGATAGTCCCCGGCGACGCGTCTGCCGTACGCCGCCTCGTCACTGTGCCGAGCTGAAGGCCTTCGAGCTCGAGTCTGGTCCGCGCGTCACCGGAGGCCATGCCGAGCAGATCGGGGATCGGAATCGTCGGCGCGCCGCGGCTGACGACCAGTGTGAGTCCCGCGCCTGGAGAGAGCGCCGTACCCGCCGGAGGGCGCGTGAGCATGGCGAGTCCCGTGGGCTGTGCGGCCTGGACCGATTCGACCTGACTCACGGTCAGTCCGGCCGCCGCGACGAGCGACTGCGCGAGCGACGCTTCGAGGTTCGCGACATCCGGAACGGGAATCTTCGGCGGGCCGGAGCTCGACACCAGCGTAACCTTGGTCCCTTCGGGCGCCACGACGCCCGGGGGCGGATCCTGCCAGATGACGATGCCCTGCGCCGCGCTCGGGTGCGGCTCCGCGCCGCCGTCGGTGACTTGAAGCTTGGCGCCTTGAATCTCGGCCTGCGCTTCGACGATCGACAGTCCGAGCACCCGTGGCACCGCCTGGTGTCCGGGGAGCAGCGGAGCAGGGAACAGAATGAGGTACGCGGTCAGGTAGCCGGCGAGCGCTACGGCGGCGCCGATCCCCAGCCACTTCCAGAAGCGGCGATCGAGCTTGAAGTCTTCGATTGCGGCGAAATGGCGGCGTACGCGCATCACGATTTCCGGATCAGGCGCGCGGCGTATGCGCCGTCGATCCCGTGGCGGTGCGGCAGCGACTGGAAGTCCCCCGCGTCGGTGAGCAGCTCATCCGGCACGGAGCTCACACGCGGGCTGCGCGCGAATTCGGGATGCTGAGTCAAAAACCGGTCCACAACCTGTTCGTTCTCCTCCGGCTCGAGCGAGCACGTCGCGTAAATCAGGAGTCCACCCGATCGCACCAGCGGTGCGGCGGCTGCGAGCAGCCTCGCCTGGCGGCCGGCCAGGCGCGCGAACACGGCCGGGTGCAGTCGCCAGCGCGCA
>DASSUS010000155.1:0-3238 GCA_035706765.1 Gemmatimonadales bacterium | reverse complement strand
TAGCGCGCGTACGGGCTGGCGAGTCCATTCCGCAGCACGTCCCACCACAGGCGATTGTCGCGCGTAGCGATCGACATGTGGTTCGGCACGGTGTCGATGATGTGTCCGAGCCCGGCCGCTTTGAGCGCCGCGATCATGCGGGCGTGTGCCGCGCCCCCGCCGAGCTCGTTGCTGAGCCGCGAATGGTCGATCACGTCGTAGCCGTGCGTGCTCCCCGGAGCGGCCTGGAGATAGGGCGAGGCATACAAATGACTGACGCCGAGGGCGGCCAGATAATCCGCAACCTCGGCGGCATGATCGAACCCGAACTTCGCGTTCAACTGCACGCGATACGTACAGCGGCGCACCACGCTCAAGGGGCGGCCCCTCCGAGCTCGAGCGCCGCGTTCCCCAGGTGCGCCGGCCAACATGGAGTGATCGAGAATCCCTGTACGGTTTCCTCGAACCCGCGCTCGCTGCGCGCCACCGTCGCGATCTCCGAGCGCCAGATTTCCGCGTCCGGCTTCACGCGCAGCGGTACGCTCCGCGCCACCGACAGCTCGGTAACAAAGATCGCGTTCTGCGCGAGCCCCGAGCCATCCCACCGATACGACACGTCGACGCATCCGGTAGCGTCGAACTGCAGTTTCTTTTCGAGGCCGTCGCCCTCCAGCAGCACGGTCACGGCGTCGGGCGTCTGCGTGACCGACACGCGCATCGGCACGGCCGCCCACGAGCGCAGCGGCTTGTACTGCGCGGCCGCGTACTGCGTCGGTGTAACGTCGCCCGCGAGAATCCGCTCCACGAGGATGGCGCGCGGCTCGTGGTCGACGGGGGGCAGCTCTTTGAGGCGAGCGGCTTTTTCGATGTCGTGGATACTCGCGGTGCCGCCCGACTTGTCCGTGTTGTGCTGTTGCGGTTTGGGAGGCTCGTGATAGGACTCCCGGCGCCTGGTCAGCACATCCCCGAGGTTGATGAGGTCGTCGAAGCGGGTAAGCACCTCGATGGCGCCGCCGCGGCGCGGGCTGATGAGCGCGGAGAATTGCGCGGAGTGCAGCCAGAGCTCGGGAAATCCATCGTAATCGAGGTCGAGCTCCTCGCAGGCCAACGACTCTCCCTGACGCAGCGCCCGCTCCGCGATGGCGAGCTGTCGCCAGATCGCGTTGCGCAGATGCGGCAGATACAGGCCGCCGAACACGCCATGCCAGTACGCGTCGTTGCACTGCGCGCGTCCGATCGCGCGGCGCGCTTCGGACGGATCGCCGCGGCGCCGCGTCAGGTCGGACAAGGCGAGCATCATCTTGTGCATGCGGTTCGATTCCGGGTACTTGACCAGGAAGTGGTGCCAGTGTCCTCCCCGCACGAACGATGCCGAAGCCGCCAAATGCCTAGGTCCAAGCTCCTCCTCGAGCTTGGTCAGGTCCTTCTGGGCGGCGGGCGGCAAAGACCACTTCTCCATTTCCCGGTACGACGCCGTACCGAGATAGGCCAGGCCGCCTGAGTCGACGTGGCGGAACGCGTCCTGGGCCGTCGACAGCTTGATCTCGCCGCTGACCGTCAGGTGTTCGATCGTCTTGAGGAAGGTGTCGAGCCACCCCGAGCCGTAGACCCAGTCTTTGGTCCCAGGCCAGCCGCCGAACTTCTCGCCGTCGTCGGCGAGCACGGCGAGCTCATGGCCCTTGCTCCGCAGCTCGCGGAGGTACGCGGCGGTTTCTTCGGGCGGCCGGAACGGAATCAGGTAGCGCAAGCGCTCATCGATTGCCAGCAATCCCACACGGCGGCCGTTGCCTTCGGTGATGTGCGGGCGATGCAGCTCATCGGTGCGGAATCCGCTCACCAGAAAGTGCCGATCGTCGACGAGCGCGTACTCCACGCCCGCGTTCGCGAGATCCTCCGTCAGGCCGGGGTTCCACACCCGTTCCGTGAGCCACAGCCCCGTCGCCTCGACCCCGAAGCGCCGCTTCAAGTACTCGCGCATGCGGGCGATCTGCTCGAGCCGGTCGGGCTTGGGCAGCGACGCGAGAATCGGCTCGTCGAATCCGGCGAGGAGCAGCTCGACCTTTCGATCCGCCGCGAGCCGGCCGACCATGTCGAGCCAGGCGGTATCGTGCTGCTCCAGCCACTCGAGCAGCGGTCCCGAGACGTGGAGCGTCAGCGGGAAAAAGCCCGCGGCGCTCGTGCGCTCGATGATGGGGCGATACACGTCGCGCACATGATCGGCCATGACGTGATCGAAATTCCCCACCGGCTGATGCAGGTGGAGACCGAAAACGAACCGCAGCGGCCGCTTCATGACGGTGTGGGCTCCAGCGACTGGCGAAAGACGTCCGCGGCCGTGCCCGCGGCGGGATCGTTGCTGCGCGCCGCGCCGAGCTTTTCGATGAAGCCGGCTTCCAGCCGCGCGCTCTCGGCGCCGGCGAGGGAGATGGCGTGCGCGGCGTACCGCAATACCTGGCGGCCCTCGAGACCCGCGATGTCGTCGAAGAACCAGCCGCACGAGGTCATCGACCGCAGCACGCCGCGTTCCATTTCGATCAGCCGCTCCGTATTCCCGTTCCCGCTCACGGGACCGCTCGCTCCCGCTGCATCCCGGAACGCCCAGGGGCCGCCGGGCAGGCCGCGCCCCTCACGCTCGTAAATCGCGTGCACTTCCCGGGCCAGCCAGTCGACCGCGGCGCGCAACGGCGCGCGCCATTCCTGCTGCGACGGGCGGTCGAAGTGAATGTGACAGCCGCAGGCGGCGCGCCAACGCTCGATCCCGTGCGAACAGCTCCACGACGTCTGCTCGATCAGCTCGACCGTGGTCGTGGGCGGATGGGCCGCCAGCGCTCTCGCGAAGTCGGTCACCACTGTGGTATTCGACTGCCGCAGGCGGTGCAGCACCGTCGCGAGCGTCTGGTCGCCGCCTTTGTGATGATGGCCCCACGTCTCCCCGTCAACCGCGATGCTCGCGATCGCGCCCCGCGGCGTCCGTTCGAGCGCCTCCGTCCAGCGGTCGGCGTCCGTGGCGAAGCCGCCGAAGGCCACACCGTGCGACAGCGCGCCATTGTAGACGAACACCGCGATCGATCGGCCATGGCTCAGCTGGATCCGCGCCGGCAGCCCGAGGTCGGGCGGTTTGGACACTTGATGGGGCGCAAGGACCGTGAATTGAATCCCCTCGGCCGCGAGCACCTCCAGCGTCTCGAGGTCGACGGCGGTCTCAGGGAGCCAAAACCCTGTCGCCACGCGCCCGAAGCGACGCTTGAAGTCGTCGATG
>DASSUS010000154.1:0-5298 GCA_035706765.1 Gemmatimonadales bacterium | reverse complement strand
CGGCCCGCTGAATGGGCGCACGTGCGTGCCGCGACTCGCCCGGCGCCGCTCCATCTCGCTGCCGCGCCCCGCCCGGTCGAGGTGCATCCTCCACCGCTCGACGCTCCCGACGGCGCCGCGGCGATCGCGCTCGGCGACCGGCCGAGTGCCGCTCGGGACGACTCGATCGCCGTCTCCGGATGGATCGCGCGCCAGGGGATGCGAGTGCTCTGGAGTCGCTTCACTCCGTATGCGCTCGACTCGCTGCTCGACTTCGTGGATCTCGCCGCGTTGAACGCGCTCGCGACGATCATTCCGGTACCGGCGCTCGATGACACGATCGGCACCCGCAACATCTGGCGGGTGACCGCCGAGCGCATGCAGGCGACGAGTGTGCGCTGGTTCCCGGCCGTCTCGCTGCACGCGCTCGCGGCGCACCGCGGTGAAGGCGCCGATGAAGTCGATGCGCATGGAGAGCTCGCCCCGGTGGGATGCGGGCTCGACTCGGTTTTCTGGCGCACCACCGTGCGACCCGCGCTGCGACAGCTCACCCGTCTGGGCGGCGCGCGCTCCGACGTCATCACCGGAATCGCGCTCGATCTCGACAGCGCCATGACGTACTATCGCGGCAGCGGATTCTGCGAGGCCGATTTCCGGCTCGGATTGTCCCGTCTCGAGCTCGACTCCGCGGAGCTGAGCCGGATGGTGGCCCTCCCGCCCGCGGTCCGATACGACACGCTGCTCGAGCGGGGCTGGTTGGGTCGCTACTTCAGCGCGCTCGAGGAGGGGGTGGCCGAGCGAGCCGTGGGACTGCGGGGCGAGCTGCGGCGGCTGCATCCCGATCTTCGGTTTGCGTTTCACGCGACGGAGATTCCATCCGACTGGTTCTCGCTCGGTCTGCTCCGCGGCTTTTCCACCCGCGACACACCGGTCCTGCTGTGGCTGGCCGAGCCGCGCGCGCAGGAATTGGTTCGTCGCTATGCAAAGCGCGGGATCTATGCCCTCTCGGCGCTGCGACTGGAGGCGGGTCGCGCGACGTTCGGCTCGGCGGAGGCGGCCCGGCTTCGGGTGCCCGTTTTCAGCGAAAACTCTGGGTTCTGGCTGGATGGTGCCGGGAGCGACAGCCTGGGTCGGGCGCTGCGCCGGTTTGTGAGGTAAAGCCTTGCAGGAGGCGCCGCTGGCCCGGTAAGTTGTCGGCTGGAAGTGGTGGGGCCGATGGTCGCGGATGGCCGGCAGAAGGGGCCATTCGAGGAAAGTCCGAGCTCCACAGGGCAGGCCGCCAGGTAACGCCTGGGCGCCGAGAGGCGACGGAACAGGGCCACAGAGAACAGACCGCCCTTGTATCCAAAGGGTAAGGGTGAAAAGGTGGGGTAAGAGCCCACCGCGGGCCTGGTAACAGGCACGGCACGGCAACCCCCGGTCGGAGCAAGGCCAAATAAGCAGCGAGACCCGGCCCGGGTCGTTTGAGCTGCGGGTAGGCCGCACGAGATGGCTGGCGACAGCCATCCCAGAGAGATGACCATCTGCTCGTACCAACGAGTAAACAGAACTCGGCTTATGGTCCCGCCACTTCCTCCCCTGTGACCGCCAAGCCGTCCGGGGGGACCCCGTATCCTCCCCATTGGGAAAATGTCGCCGACTTGCGCGTCTTTCGGACCACCGCCGAGGAGTGGGAGAAGCTCATCTCCTGGCGGACCGACATGCGCAAGCGCGGCTGGAAGCTGCTGAAGGTGTCGAGTGAGGACACCGAGGTAGTGGCAATCTTCGGGCGTACCAAAAACAAGGAATAGTCGATGCGTCGCTTCGTGCTGGTCGCAGCCGGCTGCATTGCCCTGGCTTGCGCCTCTCAACCCACACCGTCATCGACGCCGAACCCGCAGCAGCCGCCGGCACCTGGCGCGCCGCCACCTGCTCCGCCCCCGGCCGCCGCTGCTCAAGCAGTCCGCCTTGGCCCCAGCGCCCTGCGCTATCTCATGCATCAGGTCGTGCACATCGAACAGGAATTCCAGGGAACCCGGCAGCCGCTCGACTTTGGATTGCGCGTCTATTTCGCCGTGACGATCAGCGGTCCGGCCGACAGCAGCGGCTACCCCACGACCATCACCATCGACTCGGTCGTGCCGGACTCCGGAACCGTCGTGCCGATGAACATCAACCTGGGCGCGGCGAAGGGGCTCTCCTTCAGAGGCCGGCTGTCCAGTCGAGGCGAATTCCGAAACCAGGTGCCTTCCGACAGCGCGGCCGCGCAATCGCTGTCGCCCATCGTCGGATCGTTCCGCAATTTCTTCCCGCGCCTGCCGGCCGGCGGCCTGACGCTGGGCGCCGAGTGGACCGACACGACGACCCAGAACGACCGCGCCGCCGGTGACATCACGATCACCAGCGTGAATCACTCGCGGGCGGGTGCCTGGGAGGAGCGTAACGGGACGCGCGCGCTGCGGCTCGAGGTGACGTCCGACTTCACGATCCAGGGAAGCGGGCAGCAGGTCGGGCAGCCGTTCGAGGTGAACGGCACCGGCAAGCGCAGCGGCGTCGATTACATCGCCGTCGATGGGCGGTATCTGGGCGGTGACGCGCGCGACTCCACGAACATGACGATCACGCTGCCCGTCCAGTCGATGACGATTCCGAGGACGCAGGTCTCGCGGACGACGGTGACGGTACTGCCCTGACGGCCAGGCGGACGGCCGGCCGGACGGCCGGATTCATCGCGCTAGTGCTGGCCGTGTGGCCGTCTGGCCGACCGGCCGTCGCGCAGCAAGTCGCTCCCAACCGCGCCTCAGCCTACCTCTTTCCCACCGACGTCAGTGACGCGCGCGCACTCTGGGTGAATCCCGCGGGACTCGGCGTGCTGCGCGAAGCGTCGATCTACGCGGAGCTCGCCGTCGGTGATCCCGGCGCCTCCGGACGGCTGCGCCAGGTGAACGCGGGGTTCAACGCCCGAGGGCTGTCGTTCGGTTATCAGCGCGACGTACTCGATGCCGGTGTGCGCGGACATACGTATCGATTCGGGCTCGCCGGCGGCGCGGGCGGGCTCGCCGCGGGGTTCTCCGTGGCGCACTACCGCGGCACCGACGCGAAGGCAACCGGCTGGGACCTTGGCATCACCTATCTCGCGCATCCCTCACTCAATGTCGGCGCCGTCGCCACGAATCTCGGCCAACCGGTGATCCGGGGACTGCAGCAGCGGCTGACGTACGTGCCCGGATTCACCTGGCGCCCCACGCCGCTTCCCGCGCTGGCGTTGTCCGCCGCCGCGCGCATCACCCCCGATTCTGTGGCCGCATACGCATTCGGCCTTGGGTGGCGCACGGGAACCGCCGGACGCTGGCCGATCGAGATCATTTCCCGGCTCGATACGGACGGCGATCTGCGGCGCGGAGCTTTTGCGTTCGGACTGTCGATCGGCGGGCAAGACCGGTTCGGACTGGTCGCGACGACGCCGGGAGACGTGTCGCGCCTCGACGAGCTGAGTCTGTACGGCCTGTCGACGCGGGAGCCCGTCGCCAGACGACGCTAGGAACGCGGGCGACGGCGCTGGCTGGGACGCGTTCTGGGCGGAGTCGATCGCGCGGGTGGGGGCGCGGGTGGTGTTGAGCGGACCACCGGAGGCGGCTCGCGATTGAGCTCGGAACGAATCTGCATCATGTCGCGGAACGACAGGTTCCGATACACTGTGTCAGCCACTTCAGCCGAACGCCTTCCCAAAATCACGAGTCGAAACGCCATCCCGCCGTGCAGCACGAGATCGATGTCGCGTTTGACGCTGTCGCGCGGATAGGAGCGCACGGCGCGCGGCGTGACGACGACGGTACGCCGCCGGGTGAGCACGAGCAGCGTCGTATCCTCTGCGCCGCTCGGCCGGTATGCGAACAACCCTGCGTCGCCCGATACGAGCGCGCGCCGGGCGCGCAGCTCCCGGGTGAGCGCCGCAGGGAACGGTGCTCGCGCCGAGATCCGCGGGGGCTTGCTGAACACGTAGTACGCCACGAGTCCCGCACCGAAAGCCGCCGCGATCGACAGCAGGCACCCAGCCACGCCGAGACCCACCAGCGACTTGTAGAACATCGTCTTGATCCGGCGGCGCAGCGGGATCCGGACCCGATCGCGCGCCGCCGTCGGCAACGCGCCGACCAGACTTCGACTGACTTCACTGGCCATCTGGAACCGCCGGTCGCGCTTCTTGTCGAGCATGCGGTCGAGCACGAGCGCCATTTCTTCCGGCACGTCAGGGCGGCGGCGGCGAATGGGCTCGGGCGTCTCGGTGAGCTGCCGCGCCAGGATGTCCGCCGCCGAATCGCCCTCGAATGGGGGCGAGCCGGAGAGCATCTCGTACAGCACGATCCCGAGCGAGTAGATGTCGGAGCGGCCGTCGAGTGGATCGCCCGAGGCCTGCTCCGGACTCATGTACTCCGGGGTGCCCACGACCACCCCTTCGCTCGTGAGGGATGCGCCGGCCTTTTTTTCCTTGGCCGCCTGCGCCGCTTTCGCGATGCCGAAGTCGGTCACCAGGACGTGCCCGCTCCGGTCAAGCAGGATGTTGTCGGGCTTGATGTCGCGGTGCACGATCTCGTGCGTGTGCGCGTAGGCTAGCGCGTCCGCCACCTGCCGCGCGATCCGCGCCGCGTCGCCGATCTGGAGCTTCTTTTGGGTATCGAGGAACTGGCCCAGCGACGGCCCGTCGATGTAGCGCATGATCAGGTAGAAGATTTCTTCCTGCCGGCCGACCTTGTAGATCGGCACGATGTGCGGATGCTCGAGCCGCGCGACGGTCTGCGCCTCGCGCATGAACCGCTCGGCGGCCACCGCGGTGGGCGTACGCTCGACGTCCAGGACTTTCACCGCAACGTCGCGATTCAACACGTTGTCGCGCGCGCGGAACACCGCGGCAAATCCCCCCTGCCCGAGCAACGGGCCGACGGTAAATTCGGTGCCGAGCGCTTCTTGCAAGCGCTTCTGGAGGGCTTCGAGGTCCATGGCGGTGGAACAAGCTAGGATTGCGCGTCGCGTTGTGCTAGTGACCAGCGCGCTGTTCGTCGCGTGGTTGCTCGCGGTGTGGCCTCCGCCGATCTGGTGGCGTACGCACGAGCCGCGATGCACCGCGATGATGCGACTGCGGTCGGATTGCCGGACGGCCGGAGGGCCAGACGGACGCACCGGCCGTACGATTCGTTCAGAGCCCGTCGGCCCATCCGCCCGTCCTCCCGCCATTCTCGAGCGCATGGTAATCATCGCGGAGGACTCCCGATTCAGAACGCATCACGGGATTGACTTCGTCGAGCTGCGCGAAGCGTTGGCCGCGGGCGGAAACCGCGGCGC